>JAEUOY010000138.1 GCA_016790515.1 Burkholderiaceae bacterium
GCTGCGCTGGACCGGGCTGGACGCCGACATCGACATCGCCGCGACGACGCTGGCGCTGAACCGGGCCGGCTCGGTCGACGCCTTCGTGCAGGCCGCCGCCAGCTGGGTGGCGCCGATGCAGAACATGGCGGTGGCCGACGACGCCGGCCACATCGCGCTGGTCTCGCCCGGCCGCGTGCCGATCCGCAAGCCCGACAACGACCTCGGCGGGCTGGCGCCGGCACCGGGCTGGGACGCCCGCTACGACTGGGACGGCTTCCTGAGCCCCGACGTGCTGCCGCAGCTGCGCGACCCCTCGCGCGGCTTCATCGCCAACGCCAACCAGAAGATCACGCCGCCGGACTACCCGCACTACATCAACCACTACTGGGCGCTGCCCTACCGTCACCAGCGCATCGAGCAGCTGATCGAGGCGCGGCCCACCCACGGCCTGGCCGACCTGCGCCGCATGCAGGGCGACCAGAAGTCGCTGGCCGCGGCCCGGCTGCTGCCGCGGCTGCTGCAGGCGAAGTCGGACCACCCGCTGGCGGCGGCGGCGCATCGGCAGCTGGCCGGCTTCGACGGCACGATGGCCGCCGACCAGGCCGCGCCGCTGATCTACTGGGCCTGGCTGCGCCACCTGGGCGAGCAGGTGCTGACCGACGAGATCGGCGCGCCGCTGTACGACCGGCTGCTCGGCCAGCGCGGCTATTTCGATGCCATCGAGGGCGTGCTGTCGCGCGACGACGCCTGGTGGTGCGACGACAAGACAACCCCGAGCGCGGAGACCTGTACCGACCAGGTCGGCCGCGCGTTCGCCGCCGCGCTGGACGAACTGCAGGCGCTGCAGGGCCCCGACCCGGCGACCTGGCAATGGGGGCGGGCGCACCAGGCGCGGTCCGAGCACCGGCCGTTCTCGCGCGTCAAGGCGCTGGCCAAGTGGTTCGAGGTGCGTGCGCCGGTCGGCGGCGACACCTACACCGTCAACGTCGCGCGGGTCAGCCTGAAGGCCGATGCGGCCACCGGCGAGTACTACCTGAGCGAGCACGGCCCCAGCCTGCGCGGGTTGTACGACCTGGCCGACCCGTCGCAGTCGCGGGTGGTGCACAGCACCGGCCAGAGCGGCGTGGCCTGGTCGCCGCTGTTTCGCAGCCTGACGCAGCGCTGGGTGCAGGTGGACGCGGTGCCGCTGTTCGCGCCGGCCGGCGCCGAGTCGAAGACCCTGGTGATCCAGCCGGCGAAGTGAGCCGGCCTACACCGCCGGATACAGCCGCTTGCGCTGCGCGGTGTAGGCCCACCAGGGCGCCGGTGCGGCGCCGCGCATGAAGTCGGTGGCGGCCATGAAGGTGTCGAGCACGCACGGGTCCTGCCGCTTGCCGCCGAGCGCACACAGCGCCTGGTAGAGCGCGAAGGCGTCGCGCTGGGCCAGTTCACGCGGGTGCACGATGCCCAGCGTGCGCAGGTCGGCGGCCATCGCAGGTCCGATGTTGGGCAGGTCTTCGAGCCGGTGGCAGTCGGCGGCCGACGCGGCCTTCGGCGACTTCACCGCGGCCACGGCCGCGCGGCCCGCCGCGGCAGCCGGCGGGCCCAGGCCCCGGGTGCTGGTGCCGGCCATCGCTACACCATCATGTGGTTGCGGATCAGCCCGACGGCGACGCCTTCGAGCGCGAAGCCATCGCCTTCGCCGACGACGATCGGCTGGAAGTCGGGGTTCTCGGGCAGCAGCTTGATGCCGTGCGGGCCGCGGTGCAGGCGCTTGACGGTGACGTCGTCGCCGATGCGGGCGACGACGATCTGGCCGTGCTTCGCCTCGCGGGTCTTCTGCACCGCGAGCAGGTCGCCGTCGATGATGCCGGCGTCGCGCATGCTCATGCCGCGCACGCGCAGCAGGTAGTCGGGCCTGCGCTGGAACAGCGTGGCCTCGACGGCGTAGGTTTGGTCGATGTGCTCCTGCGCCAGGATCGGGCTGCCGGCGGCCACCCGGCCGACCAGCGGCAGCGTCAGCTGCATCAGCCCGGGCAGCGGCAGCGAGAACTGCTTGTTGCGGCTCTCGTTGACCGCGCGCAGCGTCTCGCTGCGCAGCCGGATGCCGCGCGAGGTGCCGCCGACCAGTTCGATCACCCCCTTGCGGGCGAGCGCCTGAAGGTGTTCCTCCGCGGCGTTGGCCGACTTGAAGCCCAGCTCCTTGGCGATCTCGGCGCGGGTCGGCGGCGCGCCGGTGCGCTCGATCGCGCTTTGCACCAGGTCCAGAATCTGCTGCTGGCGCGCGGTCAGCCTGGGGCTGTCTTCCGGGTGGTAATCCATCGTGCGTCCTGACGTTTCATCCAGTGACTGTATTTTTATCCAGATGAGGCCCGAATGCCAAGTGGTTTGCCAAGCACTTCGCCAGGCACCTTGCCGAGCACGATCGTGATCCTGGGCACCGGCGGCACGATCGCCGGCGCGGCGGCGAGCACCAGCGACAACGTCGGCTACACCGCAGCGCAGCGCCCGGTGGTCGACCTGCTGGCGGCGCTGCCGCAGCTCGCCGGCCAGGCGATCGAGGCCGAGCAGGTCGCCCAGCTCGACAGCAAGGACATGGACGCGGCGACCTGGCAGCGCCTGGCGCGGGCGGTGGCCCGGCAGCTGGCGCGGCCCGAGGTGGCCGGCGTCGTGGTCACCCACGGCACCGACACGCTGGAGGAAACCGCCTGGCTGCTGCAGCGGGTGCTGGCGCCGGCCAGGCCGGTGGTGCTGGTCGCGGCGATGCGACCGGCCACCTCGATCGCCGCCGACGGGCCGCAGAACCTGCTGGACGCGGTGGCGGTGGCGCGCACGCCGGGCGCGCGCGGCGTGGTCGCGGTGCTGGCCGGGCGGGTGCACGCCGCGGCCGAGCTGCGAAAGGTGCATCCGTACCGAACCGACGCCTTCGATTCCGGCGACGCCGGGCTGCTGGGCGTGGTCGAGGAGGGCGTGCTGCGGCGCTTCCGCGACTGGCCGGCCGGCGAGCCGCTGGGCCTAGGCGTGCTGGACCGCGCGCCGGCCGACTGGCCCTGGGTGGAGATCGTCGTCAGCCACGCCGCGGCGCGCGGCGACGCCGTGCGCGCGCTGGTCGCCGCCGGCGTGCACGGCCTGGTGGTCGCGGCCACCGGCAACGGCACGGTGCACCGCGAGCTCGATGCGGCGCTGCGGGCCGCCGAGCACAGCGGCGTGACGGTCTGGCGCTGCACCCGCTGTGCGCAGGGCGCCTTGGTCGGGCCGAACCGCGGGCCGGCCGCGTCGATGTCGCCGTGGCAGGCGCGGCTCGAGCTGACGCTCAGCCGGCTGGCTTCGCGCGGCGGCGGCTGAGCGCGCCCAGGCCGACCAGCCCGCCGGCCATCAGCGCCCAGGTTCCGGGCTCGGGCACCGGGGCCAGGTAGCCGGGCAGGTCGCCGGCGCTGACCTTGTAGGCGTTCAGCACCGCCGGCAGCAGCGTGTAGCCGGTGGTGTCGAAGCCGGGGGCAACCGCCGGGCCCAGGCTGCCGTTGGAGTTGACCGTGATGCAGTGGTCGTAGGTGCCGATGTCGCACTGGATCCGGCTGACGGTGCCGGCGCCGGGCTTGATGTAGACGTCGAACTGCGTGCCGGTGCCGTTCTGCGTCACCGAATAGTCGTTGTCGGTGCCGGCCAGCATCAGGAACGAGCCGTCGGCCAGCTTCGGGCCGATCGCCAGGCCCTCCCACTTCTCGGGCGAGACGTTGCCCAGCGCGGCCTGCAGCGTGCCGGCGGCCGCCAGGTCGAGGAAGGGCGTGGCCGTCTTGGTCACCGCGGTGAAGCCGGTGCCGGCGTCGTTGAGATCGAGGCCGGTGACGTCGGTCGCAGCGCTCAGGTCGATCTGGAAGACCTTCTTGTCCGGGCTGGCCAGGTTGGCGTCGGGCACGCCGACACCGCGGTTGTTGCGCTCGAGCACCAGGAACTCATGGTCGTTGATCGCCACCAGCGCCGAGATGCCGCGGCCCTGACCCGAGCCCTGCAGCCTGTAGGCGTATTGCGCAACGGCCTTGCCGGTGCTGGTGTCGAACTTGACGATGCGGGAGTGCAGCGGCCGGCCGCTGCTGGTCCAGCCGTCCTGGATCGTGCCGTCCTGCAGCATCGCGAAGGCGTAGCGGCCATCGGGGCTGATCGCCAGACCCTCCAGCCCGCGGTTGGGTTCGCGGCCGCTGATCAGCGTCGGCGGCGTGCTCAGGTAGTCGACCGTCGCGCCGACCCTGGGCACCAGGTTGTCGGGGACCGTGTAGCGGCGCACCAGCCGGCCGTTGCGGTCGAACTCCAGCAGCGAGGGGCCGTACTCGTCGCTGACCAGGAAGTTGCCGTTGCGCGGGTTGACGACCAGGCCCTCGGGGTCGAGCGAGTTCCCCAGCACGCCGCCGGTCGCCGGCGCCTTGCCATTGAACGCAAGGCCGTTGCCGTCCCGGAAGACCAGCGTCTGCAGCAGCCTGAAGTTGCTGATTTCACCGCTGGTCTGGTTGACATCGACCGTGAAGCGCTGCAGCCGGGTGTCGTAGTCCAGCGTGCCGCCGCCGGGGCCGCGGTCGGACAAGGCCCACCACTCGCGCCGGTTCGGGTCGTAGTAGAGATCGGAGAAGTAGCCCAGGCGGCCGTTGTTGACGCTGCTGCCGCCCGACAGGTCCAGCCACGAACCGTCGAGCGTCAGGCCGTTGACGAAGCTCGGTGCGGCGGTGGCGGCGCCGGCGGTCAGCAGCAGCGCGGCCGTGGCGGCGAGGGGGCGGAAGCGGGTCTTCATGGCGGGTGTCCTGCGGTCGTTGTGCAAGACCGCACACGCTAGGGACACCCGGTGACGCTTGCGTGACGAAGCGATGACAGCGCAGCCATCCCCCTCGATCGCGGGGGCCGCCGGACCGGACTCAGACGACCGTCAGCGTCACGTCGATGTTGCCGCGGGTGGCGTTCGAGTACGGGCAGACCTCGTGCGCCGCGGCCACCAGCGCCTCGGCGGCAGCACGCTCGAAGCCGGGCAGGCTGATCTTCATCGCCACCGAGATGCTGAAGGCGCCGGCCTTGCCGGCCATCGGGCCGATGGCGACCTCGCTGGTGATGCTGACGTCGTCGGGCACCTTGAGCTTCTGCGCCGCGCCCACCGCCTTCAGCGCGCCGATGAAGCAGGCCGAGTAGCCGGCTGCGAACATCTGCTCGGGGTTGGTGCCGTCGCCGCCGGCGCCGCCGAGTTCGCGCGGCGTCGACAGGTTGACCACGAGTTTTCCGTCCGACGATTTCGCGGTGCCGGTGCGGCCGCCGGTGGCGGTGGCGGTGGCGGTGTAGAGAGCCTTGTCGAGAGCCATGATGAAGGTCCTTGGGTTGACGGTTGGATGCCGCCCCGGCGGGGCGGTGGGGGGGGAACGGGTCAGGCCGCCTGGCCGGCCCCGCTGGAGAACTGCTGCAATTGCCGGCGCAGCGCATCGAGCTGCGCGGCGATCTGGCCGATCTGGGCCAGGTCGCAGGCGGTGGCGCAGGCGATGGCCTGCGGGATCGCGACGGCGCGGGCCTTCAACGCGCGGCCCTCGGCTGTCAGGCGCAGGCGGACGCGGCGCTCGTCGGCCGCGTCGCGCAGGCGCTGCAGCCGGCCCTGGGCCTCCAGGCGCTTGAGCAGCGGGGTCAGCGTGCCCGAGTCGAGCGTCAGCCGCTCGCCGAGCTGCGACACCGTGATGCCGGCGCCGGGCTGCGCATCGGCCTCCCACAGCACCAGCATCACCAGGTACTGCGGGTAGGTCAGGTCCAGTGGCGCGAGCAGCGGCTTGTAGGCCTTGGTCATCGCCAGCGACGCGGCATACAAAGCGAAGCACAGCTGGCGGTCGAGCGCGAGCCAGTCGGCGGCATCGATCGTCGGGCCTGGGGCAGGGCGGGGCATGGGCGTCAATGTAGCGTCATATTTGATTGCACACAATCAAATTGAGGATGACCCCGATCGCAGCATGCACTTGGGCACAATCGCCGTTGCCACCGGCCTACCGGACCTGCCTTGCCCCTGCTGCCCACAACGATGCGCGACGCCGTCCGTGGCGTGGCCCGCGCTGGTCGATGAACGCCACCGATCTGCGTGCCGTGCTGATGCTGCGGGCGATCGGTGACGACGCCGTGGCGCCCGGTGGCGATCGGCCGGACTGGGCCGGCGCCGAAGCACGCCGCCGGCTGGGCGAGCAGGCGCCGCCCGAGGCCTGGCTGGCCGAGCGCGCGCGGCTGCTGCTGGATCGGCTGGGGCAGGCGCAGCCGGCGTGGCGGCCGCTGCTGGCGTGGTCGTCGGCCGAGGTCGGCACAGGCTGGCTGTGGCTGCTGCCGGCGATCGCCGCGGGCGTGGGCGCGCTCGGCGAGCACATCGGCCAGGCCGGCGTCATCCACCTGCTGGCGCCGCCGCTGCTGGGGCTGCTGGCGTGGAACCTGGTCGTCTATGGGCTGCTGGGCGTGCAGGCGCTGCGCCGGCGCGCAACGGGTGCGGCGCCCGGCGGACCGCTGCGGCAGACCCTGCTGCGCCTGGCCGCCGGCGCCGGCACCCGGCTGGCCAGGGCAGGTGCCGGGTTGGATGCCCCGCGCGCCGCCGCGCTGGCCCGCTTCCAGCGCGACTGGCTGGCGCTCAGCGCACCGTGGCAGTCGGCCCGGGGTGCGGCGCTGCTGCATCTGTCGGCGGCGGCGCTGGCGCTGGGCGCGCTGGCCTCCTGGTACGCGCGCGGCCTGGTGCTGGACTACCGCGCCAGCTGGGACAGCACCTTCCTCGATGCCGGCCAGGTCCGCGTGCTGCTGGGCTGGGTGCTGGGCCCGGCGGCCGCGCTGACCGGCCAGCCGCTGCCCGATGCGGCGGCGCTGGCGGCGCTGCGCGGCGCCGCCGGCGGCAGCGAGGGCGCGGCGCGCTGGATCCATGCCTGGTCGCTGACGATCGTCGGCGCCGTCGTGCTGCCGCGGCTGCTGCTGGCCGCGCTGGCGGCGCTGCGCGCTCGCCGGCGGGTGGGCCAGTTGCCGCTGCCCGACGACGAGGGCCTGCGCCGCCTGCTGCGCGCGGCCGCCGGCCTGCAGGTCGCCGTGCTGGTGCTGCCGTACAGCTACCAGCTCGACGCGGCGCGCCGGGCCGCGCTGGCGCAGCAGCTCGACGCGCAGTGGGGCCCGGGCGTGCAGCTGCAGTTGCAGGCATCGCTGCCGCTGGGCGCCGAGGACCATCTGCCGCAGCACCTGCCGGCCGCGCTGCCGGCCACCGTGGTGCTGCTGTTCGCGCTGACCGCGACGCCCGAGCGCGAGACCCATGGCGCGCTGCTGCACGCGCTGGCGGCGCTGCGCGGCCGCCAGGCGCCGCCGCCCGAGGTGCTGGTCGACGAATCGGGCTTCCGCCAGCGGCTGGCCGGCGCGCGGCTCGACGAGCGGCTGGTGCAGCGCCGCGCCGCCTGGCAGGCGCTGCTGCAGCCGGAGGGCATCACGCCGCGCTTCGTCGACCTGGGTCCGCCGACGAAATGACCGACATGGCCGACCTGTCGCTGAGCCTGGTCTCGCACACCAACGTCGGCAAGACCACGCTCGCGCGCACGCTGCTGGGCCGCGACATCGGCGAGGTGCGCGACGCCGCGCATGTCACCGAGACCGTCGAGCCGCACCCGATGGTCGAGAGCCCGGCCGGCGACCGCCTGCTGCTGTGGGACACGCCGGGCTTCGGCGACAGCCTGCGGCTGGCGCGGCGGCTGGCGCAGGCCGGATCGCCGCTGGGCTGGCTGCTCAGCGAGGTCTGGGACCGCTGGCGCGACCGCGCGTTCTGGGCCAGCCAGCGCGCGATCCGCCATGTGCTCGAGCAGGCCGACGTCGCGCTGTACCTGGTCAACGCCGCCGAGGCGCCCGAGGATGCCGGCTACCTGGCGCCTGAGTTGCAGGTGCTGGGGCTGCTCGGCAAGCCGGTGATCGTGCTGCTGAACCAGCTCGGCGAGCCCGGCGCACCGGGCGACGAGGCGGCGCAGCTGCAGCGCTGGCGCTCGCACCTGGACGCGCTGGCTTCCCAGGCTGCCGCCGCTGGCCTGGCGCCGGCAAGGCTGCACGCGGTGCTGCCGCTGGACGCCTTCACCCGCTGCTGGTTGCAGGAGGCGGTGCTGCTGCAGGCGGTGGCCGAGGCGCTGCCGGCCCAGAGCCGGGCGGCGATGGACCGGCTGGCGGCGGCCTGGCGCGCCCGGCAGCAGGCCACCTTCGGCGCGGCGATGCAGGCGCTGGCCGGTCGGATCACCCGCGCCGCGCTCGACCGCGAACGGGTGCCCGATGGTGGTTGGCGCGCGCCGCTGCGCCAGGTCGGCCAACGTCTCGGACAGCTGTTCGGCCGCAGCACCGACGACGGCGACAACCCGCAGGCCCAGGCGATGGCCGCGCTGGCCGACCGGCTGGACGCCGACATCCGCCGCAGCACCGAGACGCTGATCCGGCTGCACCGCCTGCAGGGCGACGCCGCCGGCGAGGTGCTGGACCGCCTGGCCCGCCATTTCGCGCGGCGCGAACCGGTCAACGAGGGCCGCGCAGCGCTGTGGGGCGGACTGGTCACCGGCGCACTGGCCGGCTTGAAGGCCGACCTCGCCAGCGGCGGGCTGACGATGGGCGGCGGGCTGCTCGCCGGCGGCGTGCTGGGTGCGCTGGGCGCGGCCGGTGCGGCGCGCGGCGTCAACCGCGTCCGCGGCCTCGACCAGCCGCTGCTGGCCTGGGACGAACCGGTGCTCGACGCGCTGCTGCGATCGGCGCTGCTGGGCTACCTGGCGGTGGCGCACCACGGCCGCGGCCGCGGCGAGTGGCGCCAGGGCGACGCGCCGCCGGCCTGGGAGGCGGCGGTGGACGAATCGCTGGCCGAGCACGACGAAGCCAGGTCATCCCTGTGGCAGCGACGTGCGCGGCTGCTGGCGACGCCGCCGCGGCGCCAGGGCCTGGCCGATGACGAGGCCGGTCCGGTCGGGCGCGGGCGCCCGGCCGAGGTCGAAGCACCGGAGGACTTCAGCGCGGACATGGCGACGCTGATGGACTCGCTGGGCGGCGCGGTGTTGCAGCGCCTGTACCCCGAAGCGGCCGCGCTCGCCGGGCTGTCGATCAGCCCTCGGCCGTGATCGCCTCCAGCTCGGACTGCAGTTCGAGCCAGCGCTCTTCCAGCATCGCGACCTCGGCGGCGATGTGGTTGAGCCGCCGGCCCAGCTCGGCGATCTCGGGCCCGGGCAGGGTGCCGCGGGCCAGGTCGGCCTCCAGCGTGGCGCGTTCGGCGTTCAGCTTCTCGAGCCGGCGGTCGATCTGCTCGATCTCCTGGCGCAGCGGCCGGGTGCGGTTGGCCAGTTGCGCCCGCGCCTGCGCCGACTGCCTGCGGTCGTCGCGCCGGAAGCTGCCGGGCTGCGCGGCGGTGCCGGCGGTGTCGCGCGCGGCGGCCTTCGGGCTGGCCGCCGGCACCGGCCTGGCTGTGGCGGTCCGCGGCGCCTCGGCGACCGGTGCCGGCGTCATGAATCCGGGCAGCGGCGGCGGCGGCAGGCCGCGCGAATTCGCCCGCGAGACCTCGAGCAGCCACTTCTGGTAGTCGTCGAGGTCGCCGTCGAAGGGCAGCACGCCGCCGGCAGTGACCAGCCAGAACTCGTCGCAGACCTCGCGCAGCAGCGAACGGTCGTGGCTGACCAGCATCACCGAGCCCTCGAACTCGTTCAGCGCGACGCTCAGCGCCTCGCGGGTGTTGAGGTCCAGGTGGTTGGTCGGCTCGTCGAGCAGCAGCAGGTTGGGCTTCTGCCAGACGATGGTGGCCATCACCAGCCGGGCGCGCTCACCGCCCGACAGCGTGCCCACCGTCTGGTGCACCATGTCGCCGGCAAAGCGGAACTGGCCGAGGAAGTTGCGCAGCTCCTGCTCGCGCGCCTCGTTGCCGGTGGCGCCGGTCTCGCGGGCCAGCCGCACCATGCGCTGCATCGGCGTGTCGTCCTCGCTGAGCAGGTCGAGTTCCTGCTGCGCGAAATAGCCCACCGTCAGCCCCTTGCCTTCGGTGAAGTCGCCGGCCAGCGGTTGCAGCGCATGGGCGATGGTCTTGACCAGGGTCGACTTGCCCTGGCCGTTGGCGCCCAGGATGCCGATGCGCTGGCCGGCCATCACGGTGCGGGTGATGTGGCGCACGATCGTGATCGGCGGCCCGCCCGGCGTCGGGCCGGGGTAGCCGCAGGCCAGGTCGCGCATGTTGAGCATCGGGTTCGGCAGGTTCTGCGGCTGGCGGAACTCGAAATCGAACTCGGCGTCGACCAGCACCGGCGCCAGCCTGGCCATGCGGTCGAGCGCCTTGACGCGGCTCTGCGCCTGCCTGGCCTTGGTCGCCTTGGCCTTGAAACGGTCGATGAAGCGCTGCAGGTGGGCGATCTTCTCCTGCTGGCGCGCGAACGCCGCCTGCTGCTGCTCGAGGCGCTCGGCGCGCATCGCCTCGAAGCCGCTGTAGTGGGCGCCGTAACGCGTCAGCGTCGCGTTGTCCAGGTGCACCGTGACCTTGGTGATCGCGTCGAGGAACTCGCGGTCGTGGCTGATCACGATCATCAGCCCGTCGTAGCGTTTGAGCCAGCCCTCGAGCCAGACCAGCGCGTCCAGGTCGAGGTGGTTGGTGGGTTCGTCGAGCAGCAGCAGGTCGGCCGGGCACATCAGCGCGCGCGCCAGCTGCAGCCGCATGCGCCAGCCGCCCGAGAAGCTGTTGACCGGCGCGTCGAGCTGGTCGGTGCGGAAGCCCAGCCCCAGCAGCAGCGATTGCGCCCGCGCCGGCGCGTCGAAGGCGCCGGCGTGTTCCATCGCGACATAGGCGTCGCCGATCGCATGGCCGTCGCCCGAGGCCTCGGCCGCGGCGACGCGCTGGCGCGCGGCGACCAGCGGCAGGTCGCCGTCGAGCACGAAGTCGGTGGCCGACTGGTCGGTCTCGGGCATGGTCTGCGCCACTTCGCCGAGGGTCCACTTCGCCGGCATCTCGAAGTCGCCGGCGTCGGCCTGCAGCCGGCCGGCGATCAGCGAGAACAGGCTCGACTTGCCGGCGCCGTTGCGGCCGACCAGGCCGACCTTCTCGCCGGGGTTCAACGAGAGGGTGGCGTCCTGCAGCACGACCTTGACGCCGCGGCGCAGTGTCAGGTTCTTGATCTGGATCATCGGGTGGGTGTCCGGGAAAGCAGCGCGTCGCGGGTCAGCAGCAGCACCTGGTCGTCGCCGGCGCTGGTGGGCAGCCAGACGGCCTCCAGCTGCGGGAACGCCTGCTCGAAGTTCGGCCGCTCATGGCCGATCTCGAGCACCAGCACCCCGTGTTCGGTCAGGTGCTCGGGTGCGTCGCGCAGCAGCGTGCGGACGAAGTCCATGCCGTCGGTGCCGCCGGCGAAGTTGCCGTCGAGGGCCATGCCCGGCTCGGCGCGGAACTCGGCCGGCAGCGCGGCCATCGAGCCGGCATTGACATAGGGCGGGTTGCACAGGATCAGGTCGTAGCGCCGGTCGCCGACCGCCGCCAGCCCGTCGCCCTGCAGCAGCGCGATGCGGTGGGCCAGGCCGTGGCGCTCGACGTTGATCCGCGCCACCGCCAGCGCGTCGGCGCTGAGGTCGGCGGCGTCGACCGTGACCTCGGGCCAGGCCATCGCCGCCAGCACCGCCAGGCTGCCGTTGCCGGTGCACAGGTCGAGCACGCGGCGGGTGGCGTCGGACAGCCAGGCATCGAGCGTGCCCACATGGTCAGGGTGGGCCAGCGGCTCAGCGATCAGCGAGCGCGGCACGATCACGCGCCGGTCGACCGTGAACGGCACGCCCTGCAGCCAGGCTTCGCCGGTCAGGTAGGCCGCGGGCTGGCGGCTGCCGATGCGCTGGTCGATCAGCGCCTCGACCGCGGCCTGTTGGTCGGCCGACACCGGCCGTTCGGCCGCCTCGTCCAGCGCCTCCAGCGGCAGCCCCAGCCGCCACAGCACCAGCCAGGCCGCCTCGTCGAAGGCGTTGGTCGTGCCCTGCCCAAACGAAACGCCCGCCTGGTCGAGGCGGGCGCTGCTGCGCTCGATCAAGTCGATGACATTCACGTCAGCAAGGCTTCCAGGGTCCGGCGGTAGATGTTCTTCAAGGGCTCGACATCCGCGACATTCACGTTCTCGTCGATCTTGTGGATGCTGGCGTTGACCGGGCCGAACTCGACCACCTGCTCGCAGAGGCGGGCGATGAAGCGGCCGTCGCTGGTGCCGCCGGTGGTCGACAGCACCGGTGTCGTGCCGCACTCAGCCTCGATCGCCGCGGTCAGCGCCGCGCTCAAGCTGCCCGGCCGGGTCAGGAACGGCGAGCCGCCCAGCGTCCAGGCCAGGGTGTATTCGAGCCCGTGGCGCCGCAGCAGCTCATCGACCCGCGCCTTCAGCTGCCCGGGCGTCGATTCGGTCGAGAAGCGGAAGTTGAAGTCGACCACCACCTCGCCAGGGATCACGTTCAGCGCGCCGGTGCCGGCGTGCAGGTTGCTGACCTGCCAGGTGGTCGGCGGGAAATGCTCGTTGCCGGCATCCCATGCGGTGGCGGCCAGTTCGGCCAGTGCCGGCGCCAGCTGGTGTACCGGGTTGCGCGCCAGCTGCGGGTAGGCGACATGGCCCTGGATGCCCTGGACCGTCAGCCGCGCCGACAGCGAGCCGCGGCGGCCGTTCTTGATCATGTCGCCCAGCCGCTCGACCGAGGTCGGCTCGCCGACGATGCAGCAGTCCAGCCGTTCGCCGCGCGCCTGCAGCGCCTCGACCACCCGCACCGTGCCGTCGACCGACGGCCCTTCCTCGTCGCTGGTGAACAGCAGCGCTAGCGTGCCGGCATGCTGCGGCTGCCGGCGCACGAACTCCTCGGCGGCCACCGTCATCGCGGCGATCGAGGTCTTCATGTCGGCGGCGCCGCGCCCGTAGAGCCGGCCATCGCGGTGGCTGGGCACGAAGGGGTCGCTGGTCCAGGCCGACAGCGGCCCGGTGGGCACCACGTCGGTGTGGCCGGCGAGCACGATCGTCGGCCCGGGGCGCGCACCGCGGTGCACCGCCCACAGGTTGGTGACGCGGAAGTCGTCGGGCCCGCACCGCAGCGTCTCGCAATCGAAGCCCAGCGGCGCCAGCCGTTCGGTCACCAGCGACTGGCAGCCGGCGTCGTCGGGCGTCACCGACGGCCTTGCGATCAGCGCCTCGAGCAGCCGCAGGGTCGGGAACTCGCTCACTGGACGACCCTCCGGTCACTGCGTGACCACCTCCCCGAGGGAGGAACGCGCTCCCTTCGGAGCGGCCGTGCGGGAGCGCTCATGCCGACGGCACCGCCGGGAAGCTGCCGGTGCTCGGGCGGCGCGGCACGAAGCCCTCGGGCAGCACCTCGACGATGAAGTCGGTGAACTCGGGTGCGTCGGAATCCTCGCGCCGGGGCGCCAGCCGCGAGACCGGCGTCATCTCGTTCTGCAGCCGCCACAGCAGGTTGGTCACCGAGTCGGCATGCGACAGGCCTTCTTCGCGGCTGATCACGCCGTCGCCGATCAGCAGCGCGATCGCCTCCTCGAAGCTGCGCGAGCCGTCGGCCAGCGATTTCTCCATCGCCTCCTTGACGCCGGGGAAGTCGCCCTTCTCGATCAGTTCGGCCACCAGGTTGCTGTTCAGCAGGACTTCGACCGCCGGCACCCGGCCGCCGGCCTCGGCGCGCAGCAGGCGCTGCGAGACGATCGCCCGCAAGCCCGCGGCCAGGTCGCCCAGCAGCACCGGCCGGGTCTCGGGCGGGTAGAACGACAGGATGCGGCCCAGCGCATGGTGGCTGTTGTTGGCGTGCAGCGTCGCCAGCACCAGGTGGCCCGACAGCGCGTAGCTCAGCGACGCGCTCATCGTCTCGCGGTCGCGGATCTCGCCGATCAGGATGCAGTCGGGCGCCTGGCGCAGCGCGTTCTTCAGCGCGATCTGCAGCGTCTCGGTGTCGCGGCCGACCTCGCGCTGGTTGACCACGCATTTCTTGCTCTGGAACAGGAACTCGATCGGCTCCTCGATCGTCAGGATATGGCCCGGCAGCGTGCGGTTGCGCATCTCGAGCATGGCCGCCAGCGTCGTGCTCTTGCCCGAGCCGGTGGCGCCGACCATCAGGATCAGGCCGCGCTTCTCCAGCACCAGCTGGCTCAGCAGGTCGGGCACGCCCAGCGTGTCGAGCGCCGGGATCACGTGCGGGATGTGGCGCACCACGCCGGCGATCGAGCCGCGCTGCTTGAAGCCCGAGATCCGGAAGCTGCCGACGCGCGGGATCGCCACCGCCAGGTTCAGCTCGCCGGTGTCGTCGAGCTCCTCGAGCTGCTGCGGGCTCAGCACCTCGGCCAGCAGCTGGCGCGGCTGCTGCGGCGTCAGCACCTGGTCGGACAGCTGCAGCATCTGGCCGTGGATCTTGATCAGGATCGGCATGTTGGCCGACAGGAACACGTCCGAGGCCTGGCGTTCGGCCATCAGCCTCATGACTCTTTCCATGCGACCGCTCATCGCGATTCTCCAGCCGTCCGGCGCCCGGCGTTCAGGGGCGCAGCAGTTCGTTGATGCTGGTCTTGGCCCGCGTGCCGGCATCGACCTTCTTGACGATCACCGCGCAGTACAGGTTGTACTTGCCGCCGTCGCGAGGCAGGCTGCCGGAGATCACCACCGAGCCGGCGGGAATGCGGCCGTAGCTGGTCTGGCCGGTCTCGCGGTCGTAGATCGGCGTGCTCTGGCCGATGTACACGCCCATGCTGATGACCGAGTTCTCCTCGACGATCACGCCTTCGACGACCTCGGAGCGCGCGCCGATGAAGCAGTTGTCCTCGATGATCGTCGGGTTGGCCTGCAGCGGCTCGAGCACGCCGCCGATGCCGACGCCGCCCGACAGGTGCACGTTCTTGCCGATCTGCGCGCACGAGCCGACGGTGGCCCAGGTGTCGACCATCGTGCCCTCGTCGACATAGGCGCCGATGTTGACGTAGCTGGGCATCAGCACCACGCCCTTGGCCAGGTAGCTGCCGCGCCGGGCCACCGCCGGCGGCACCACGCGCACGCCGCTGGCGCGGATCGCGGCCTCGTCGATGTGCGAGAACTTGGTCTGCACCTTGTCGAAGAAGGTCAGGTCGCCGGCGTGCATCGCCTGGTTGTCGTTGAGGCGGAAGCTCAGCAGCACCGCCTTCTTCAGCCACTGGTTCACGGTCCACTGGCCGATCCCCGAGCGCTCGGCGACGCGGCGGCGGCCGGCGTTGAGGTCGGCGATGGCCTCGTCGACCGCCGCGCGCACCGCGGGGGCATCGGCGCTGGGACCGAGCTTGGCGCGGTCTTCCCAGGCTTGGTCGATGGTGGCTTGAAGTTCTGCGGTCATGGGCGTCGGTCCAGGGTGTTTCGGTAGCTGCGGGTGAATTCGGCGATGCGGTGGGCGGCTTCCAGGCATTCTTCGGTGCCTGCCACCAGGGCCATGCGGATGCGGCCGCGGCCG
Source organism: Burkholderiaceae bacterium (assembly GCA_016790515.1). Taxonomy (GTDB): domain Bacteria; phylum Pseudomonadota; class Gammaproteobacteria; order Burkholderiales; family Burkholderiaceae_C; genus Pseudaquabacterium. The sequence continues at coordinate 15,403 of JAEUOY010000138.1, forward strand.
GGGTTGCCCTGGCGCGTGTCGCGGGCCAGCAGGCTGCCCGGCAGCACCACGACATTGTATTGAGCGAGCAGCTGCTGGGCGAAGCCGATGTCGTCGCCCGGCTTGCCATCGACGGACGGCACACCGGCCCAGAGGTAGAAGCCGGCGTCTGGTAGCGCGACGTCGAGTTCCGGCGCGAGCACCGGGGTGACCTGGGCGAACTTGCTGCGGTAGAGCTCGCGGTTGGCCACCACATGGGCCTCGTCGTTCCAGGCCGCCACGCTGGCTGCCTGCACCACGGGGCCCAGCGCCGAGCCGTGGTAGGTGCGGTAGAGCAGGAACTGCTTCAGGATCGCCGCGTCACCGGCGACGAAACCCGAGCGCAGACCCGGCACGTTGCTGCGCTTGCTCAGCGAGGTGAAGGCGACCAGGTTGCGGAAGTCGCCGCGGCCCAGCTCGCGCGCGGCCTCCAGGCCGCCCAGCGGCGGCTCGTCGCGGAAGTAGATCTCCGAATAGCACTCGTCGCTGGCGATCACGAAGCCGTGGCGGTCGCTCAGCTCGAACAGCCGCTGCCATTCGGCCAGCGGCATCACCGCGCCGGTCGGGTTGCCCGGCGAGCAGACGTACAGCAACTGGGTACGGGCCCAGGTGGCGTCGGCTATGTCGTCCCAGCGCGCGGCGAAATTGCGCGCCGGGTCGCTGTTGGCAAACGCGGTCTCGGCGCCGGCCAGCAGTGCCGCGCCCTCGTAGATCTGGTAGAACGGGTTCGGGCAGACCACCGTGGCGCCGGGGCGGCTGGCGTCGACCACCGTCTGCGCGAAGGCGAACAGCGCCTCGCGCGAGCCTGCCACCGGCAGCACCTGGGTGGCGGCATCGACCGTGACACCGTAGCGGCGCTCGAGCCAGCCGGCAAAGGCCTCGCGCAGCCGCGGTTCGCCGGCGGTGGGCGGGTAGACCGACAGGCCCTTCAGGTTGGCGACGATGGCCTCTTCGACCAAGGCCGGCGTCGCGTGGCGCGGCTCGCCGATCCCCAGGCTGATCGGCCGCAGCGCCGGGTTCGGGGTGATGCCGGCGGTCAGTTCGCGCAGGCGCTCGAAGGGGTAGGGGTGCAGCTTGCCGAGCAGCGGATTCATCGCGCGATTATCGCGGCCGCCCACGCTCCTAGAGCCAGCCGACGCAGTTCGCAGCGCCGCAGCGGCAGGCCAGCGTGCCCTCGTGGTGGGTCTGGCCGTAGTTCACGGTGATCTCCTCGCCGGGCGCTATCGGGCGCAGTGCGTAGAACTCGACGCGGCCGTCGCGGATCGTCAGCCGGGCGTTGGGGCTGCAGGCGTGGTTGGTGAAGCGCATCGGGTCGCCGCCCTTCGATGCGTCGATCGCCTTGCGCGGCGAGATCTCGACGATCATGATGCGCGCCTGCCCGGCGGCGCGGCGCCGGGCCTCGGCGACGCTGATCGACTCGCCGCGGATCTCGCCGATCTTGCGGTGCGCCGGGATCGGCTCGGCGGCGAAGGCGCCGAAACCGTCGATGCCGCTGCGGCGGACCGCGACCTCGTACTTCTGGTAGGCCGCGCGTGCCGGCGCCGCCGTCATTTCTGCGCCGTGGCCTGGGCCGCGACCCAGGTCTTCAGCGCGCCCAGCGTGTTGCTGACGTGACGGTAGGGGTTCAGGCTGGTGAACTGGTAGATGATCTTGCCGTCGGGCGCGATCACGTAGCTGGTGCGGTTGGAGTAGTCGGGCTTGAACGCCAGCACCGCGTCGTAGGCCTTCATCACCGACTTGTCGGCGTCGGCACCGACCGCGAACTTGTTGCGGCATTCGGTCGTCGAGAACTTCTTCAGCGTGTCGATGTCGTCGGCCGAGACGCCGATCACCGTCGCCCCCAGCGCCTGGTACTGGTCGTGGGCCTCGGCGAACTGGTGGGCCTCGATGGTGCAGCCGATCGAGAACGCGGCCGGGAAGAAATACAGCACCACCGGCCCCTTCTTCAGCGCCTCGGCCAGGCTGAAGCGGAAGCTGTTGCCGGCCAGCGAGGCCTCGATCGCGAACGGCGGCGCCTTGTCGCCGACGTCCAGCGCGGCCTGCGCGCCGCCGCCGGCCAGCAGCAGCGCAAGACCGGCCCGCCGGACGGTGCGCAGGGTCCTGGAGATGGCAGTGCTCGGTGTCATTGCGTATCCTTCGCGTCGATGAGCCTCGACGCAGCGACCCTGGAACCCCGGCGGGCTGCCGTGTCCCAGGGCATCGATGATACGCACGCACCCGCCGGCGCGACAGGCCTGGGGGCTTGCCCGCTGTGCCGGCCGACCCGCCTGCTGCTGGGCCTGGCGCTCGGCCTGCTGCTGGCCTGGCTGGGCGGCTGCGCCAGCCTGCCGCCGCCGGTGCCGCAGGTGCCGTCGCATGCCGAACCGGCGGCCGACAGCTCGCCGCTCGCGCGCATCGTGACTGCGTCGATCCCCGACCAGGACCTCACGGGCTTCCGCCTGCTGCCCACCGGCCCGTTCGCGCTGGACACCCGGCTGGTGCTGGTGCAGCGCGCCGTGCACACGATCGACATCCAGTACTACGTGCTGCAGAACGACGCCACCGGCCGCTTCCTGATGCGCAGCCTGCGCGATGCGGCGCTGCGCGGGGTGCGCGTGCGGCTGCTGGTCGACGACCTCTACACCAGCGACACCGACCCGCTGCTGCTCGGGCTGGCCGCGCATCCCAACGTCGAGGTGCGGCTGTTCAACCCGTTTCCGGGCGGGCGCGACTCGCTGGCGACGCGATTCATCGCCTCGGCGCACGACTTCCATCGCGTCAACCGGCGCATGCACAACAAGCTGATGGTCGTCGACGGCGCGATGGCGGTCGCCGGCGGGCGCAACATCGCCGACGAATACTTCATGCGCCACGAACAGGCCAACTTCGTCGACCTGGACGCCTTCGTCGTCGGCGCGCTGCTGCCGCGGCTGCAGGCGCTGTTCGACAGCTACTGGAACAATCCGGTGGTCTGGCCGCTGCACGCGATCGTGCCGCCGACCGATCCTGCCGGGCTGCTGCGCGCGGCCTTCGACCGCCAGACCGGCCCCGGTTCGACGCCGGTGCCGGTGCCGCCGCTGCCCTCGGCCACCGACCCGCTGGGCTACGGCCCGATCTCCGAGGAACTGAAGGATGGCCGGCTGGGCCTGGTGTGGGCCTTCGCCACCGCCTATGCCGACCATCCGCAGCGCCTGAAGGGCATGGGCGCGAACTACGCCACGGTGCCGCTGGCGGAGGATGTCGAATCGGTGGGCTACACGGTGCGCGACATGATGCGCGGCGCGCGCCGCGAGGTGGTGCTGACCTCGCCCTATCTGGTGCCCGGCGAGCGCGGCATGGCGCTGGTGGCGGGGCTGCGCGAGCGTGGCGTCGGCGTCAAGATGCTGACCAACTCGCTCGCCGCCACCGACGAGCCGCTGGTGCACATCGGCTACCGCAAGTACCGCAACGACCTGCTGGCGCTGGGCGTCGATCTCTACGAGCTGAGCCCGGTGCGGGTCAAGAAGGCCAGCCGGCTGGGCTTCCTGACGCCCAGCCAGGGCCGGCTGCACGCCAAGACGGTGGTCGTCGACGCCAGCAAGGTGTTCATCGGCTCGATGAACTTCGACCCGCGCTCGGACAAGATCAACACCGAGATGGGCATGTTCGTCGACAGCGACGCGCTGGCGCGCGAGGTGCTGCGGCTGATGGACCTGGACAAGCTGCAGGCCTCGTTCCGGGTCGTGCTGGCACCGGACGGCACGCTGCGCTGGCTGGCGATGGACGACGAGGGCGAAGTCAGCTTCGACAGCGAGCCCGAGGTCGATTTCGGCACCCAGCTGTGGCTGGAACTGCTGGCGCCGCTGGCGCCCGAGGAGCTGCTGTAGCCGGCGGGGGCCCGGGCTGCCAGGTCAGTGGACGCAAGCTGCCTCGGTCCTTATGCTGCGGTGCAGGTAGCGCTGGCATCGGCGCACTTGGTCGAGCAGGCGCACCGGTGGGCTGGACCTTGGCTGCAGCGTGGGGCGCGCGCCGGACGCCGCCATGAGGACAAGTCCATGATCGGTACCGTGCTTTCATGCCGTCTTTCCGTGCCGCCGGCGTCGTGCCAGCGGCGCTCGACTGCGACGACCCGCGCACCCGGCCGGGAACGCGCCCCTAACCGGTTAGCACGGCAAATCCGGCCCCTATCGGGCTGCGCGGCGCGTTTTGCGTCGCGCAGCGTGCACTTTCGGCGGTTTTGCTGCTGAGAACAGGTTAGGCCTCGCGGTCCGCGAATATTCCGTTCGCATATAGCGCTTATCTCGTACACCAGAATTTCACGTCCCCTATATTCACGTCAAGGAGCGTCTTCATGAAACTACTTCTGCACGCAGTTCTCACATCCGTCGGTCTTGGCTTCGCTGCGCCCATCCGGGCCGCCGATTGGTCGTACTTCGAATCTGATTGGGGTTCAGACTGGAGCATGACCGTCCTGTACGCAGACCCGGGCTCAAGCTCAAGTGTGATAACTCGTTCTAGCGGCGGCAACCCGGGCCCCTATAGGGAGGTTACGCTCACATCTGGCGATGGGTCGATCATAGTAGCTCACACGACAGTTGATTCGAATTTTGACCCCGCTGTATCCGGCGCTATCGAATCACTAGACTTCTCAATAGATATTCTACCGGACGCGGGAACCAGAGCGGCTCAAGGTTTTGGTCCAGTTGTCATGCAGGATGGAAGAATATTTTTTTGGCAAGCCGAGCCAGTGACCGGGTTTTACGACGGCTGGTTTTCATCCCCCTCATACACAAGTCTCAAGGCGTCAGATTTCGTTCAGTATGGTCACCCCGGAATCCACCCCGATTTTGGCTCGGACGGTGCTATTCTAAGTTTTGGTTTCCTATCTCTAAACTACTTGGGCAATGCAAATGTTACCGGCTTCGACAACCTAGCGCTATCTATCACTACGGTTCCCGAGCCCGGCTGCTTTGAACTACTTGTAGCTGGCATTACGTTAGCCGCGCTGACGCGACTCCGCTGAGAACGAATAAGTCATTCCCAGCGTCGATCTCCAAGCCGTCATCTAATGGGACAACCCAGCTATTAGCGCAGGGTGCGATTTGATGAAAACGAGGCCTAACACGCCCATCAACCTGACCCGCTCCAGCCGGCTTCGCCGGCCTCCGCGGGCAGGTTATGGGCAACGTTAGGCCGCACATTCACCACGTAGGCGCACATCTTGAGTACATCTAAGAAGGGTGACGAACTTGAAATTGCTGTCTTCGGATTATTGAAGTCCGAAATAGATGCAGGACGTTTCTTTGCGAAAAAGAAGTGCTGCCGCATCTTTCGGAAGAAAGCCTATTACTCAAAGGATCGTGAGTCAGACATAGTCTTTGATGTCTCGATTGAAATTTCCTTGCCGGGCGCAGAAGATTACTCAGTTCTAGTGCTTATTGAATGCAAGAACTACGGGCACCCAGTTCCCGTAGACGACATCGAAGAGTTCTTTATCAAGACTCAGCAGGTTGGAGCCGCCAACACCAAGGCCATTGCAATATCTAACAACTCATTTCAAGCCGGCGCACTAACTTTCGCCAAGTCAAAAAAGATGGGCTTGGCTCGTTATTTCGCCCCGCAAGAACTTAAATGGGAACTGCGCCGATCTGCCTCGGCCGCTCTCTTCGACTTTGACGATTCTGCAAACTCGGAAGTCTTCGCAGCACTCAATCAAGAAGGGTATCGCAGTTCAGTTTTTGATTTTTTCATGCAGTCACCCAACAAGAGCACGAATGCTCTTTGGGATTTCTTCGAAGATCTGATTTTTGACGCTGACATCGATAGGGCCACATTTCGGGCTATACACAATTCCAAAGGCAGGCAAGGCAATCTAGTTCCATTTCTACAGAAGTCGGAAATTGAAACATTTGCCGAGAGCGTACTTGCGTCAGTGGCGTACGAAGAGGGATTCGTAAATCTAGAAAAAATATGCACGCAACATCCGACGGCCGCGAATCTTACCGTTGAGCGGCATCTAACTGCTGACGTCGAATACAGAAACGCCCCGCTCGGTAGACTTTCGTTTGAACCGCTAAAGTTGGAACTATTTGGCCCACCTGGACCGAATGTTGGGCGATACAGATTTACTTTTGCGCATGAGCTTGCCCACCTTCTCCTGGGTCACGGACAATATATGCGCAGAGAGTTCAGCGACGAGACCGACTATAGAAGTAGCACGAGGGTGGTGGATACCGAATCAGATATCACAAGAATGGAGTATCAGGCTAACTATTTCGCCGCTTGTTTACTTATGCCGCGCGAGAGCTTTGTGACTGATTTTGTATGGGAACTGCGTAGACTGGATCTGCACGACAAGGGCTTTGGTGCACTCTATGTAGATTCACAAGAATGCAATGTAGCTAATTATATGTCGGTTACAAATCGACTTATGAAATTTTATGGGGCATCTCGCGCTGCTGTATCCATACGCTTAAAGGGGTTGGGCTTACTTCGTGATGTTCGACGAACACGCCCAACACAAGCGCCTGATAACTCTACCTGGTTTCGGGAGGGTGAGGATGACCAGGATGGTCCCATCGGTGCGGCCTAACCATTCGCTCAACCGGACCCATTGCGGCGTGCCGGCATTTGGCCCGCCATTTCATTCTGGGCCAAATACCGTCCCACCACAATGGTCCGGTTAGCTCAAACGTTGGGCCGCTCAAGACTGACAAGCCATGAATCCTCTGCTCACCGCGCTTGGGG
>JAEUOY010000007.1 GCA_016790515.1 Burkholderiaceae bacterium
GCAGCGGCAGATGGACGTCTACACGATCCGCACGCTGTGCGACATCGCCGACCAGTACGCCGACGGGCACGTGCGCTTCACGATCCGCAGCAACATCGAGTTCATGGTCGCCGAGGAGCGCAAGGTCGCGCCCCTCGTCGAGGCGCTGAAGAGCAACGGCTTCCCCGTCGGCGGCACCGGCAACTCGGTCTCGATGATCGCGCACACGCAGGGCTGGCTGCACTGCGACATCCCGGGCACCGACGCCTCGGGCGCCGTAAAGGCGCTGATGGACGAACTGCACGAGGAGTTCATCCGCGAGGAGATGCCCAACCGCGTGCACCTCAGCACCAGCTGCTGCGAGATCAACTGCGGCGGACAGGCCGACATTGCCATCATCGTGCAGCACACCAAGCCACCGAAGATCAACCACGACCTCGTGGCCAACATGTGCGAGCGCCCGGCGGTGGTGGCGCGCTGCCCGGTGGCGGCCATCCGGCCGGCGCTGGTCAACGGCAAGCCGAGCCTCGAAGTCGACGAGAAGAAGTGCATCTGCTGCGGCGCCTGCTACCCGCCGTGCCCGCCGATGCAGATCAACGACCCCGAGCATTCCAAGCTGGCGATCTGGGTCGGCGGCAAGAACTCGAACGCCCGCGGCAAGCCGACCTTCATGAAGATGGTGGCCAGCGGCCTGCCGAACAACCCGCCGCGCTGGCCCGAGGTGTCGGCGATGGTCAAGAAGATCCTCTACACCTACAAGGAGGACGCGCGCTCGTGGGAGCGGCTGTCCGACTGGGTCGAGCGCATCGGCTGGCCGCGATTCTTCGAGAAGTGCGACCTGCCGTTCACCAAGTACCTGATCGACGACTGGCGCGGCTCGCGAGCCAACCTGAACGCCTCGACCCACATCCGGTTCTGAGGGCCTGAAGATGAAGATCGGCCTGCTCGTCAGCGAAGGTCCGTACACCCACCAGGCCAGCGACACGGCGTACAACTTCGCGGTCGCCGCGCTGGCCAAGGGGCACGAGATCCAGCGCGTGTTCTTCTACCACGATGGCGTCTACAACGCGACCCGGCTGACCGAGCCGCCGCAGGACGACCGCCATGTCGTCAACCGCTGGTCGGCGCTGAACGCCGAGCACAAGGTCGACCTGGTCGTCTGCGTTGCCGCGGCGCTGCGGCGCGGCATCAAGGACGAGGTGCTGGCGCCGGGCTTCCGCATCTCGGGGCTGGGCCAGCTGGTCGAGAGCGGGATGAAGGCCGACCGGCTGGTCACCTTCGGGGATTGACGATGAAAAAGTTCATGTTCGTCAACCGCAAGCCGCCGTTCGGCACGGTCTATGCGCTCGAAAGCCTCGAGGTCGTGCTGATCGCGGCGACCTTCGACCAGGACGTGTCGCTGGCCTTCCTCGACGACGGCGTCTACGAGCTCGTCAAGGGCCAGAACCCCAAGGGCATCGGCATCAAGAACCATTCGCCGACCTACCGCGCGCTCGAGGGCTACGACGTCGAGAAGCTCTACGTCGAGCGCGAGGCCATGGCCGCCCGCGGCCTGACCGTGGCCGACCTGCTGGTCGATGTCGAGGTGCTGTCCAGCGCCGAGATGGCCGAGTTGATGGCCGGGCAGGACGTGGTCCTGAGCTTCTAGAGAGTCCGCGATGCTGCATATCGTCAACAAGTCCCACGCCCAGACGCGCTCGCTCGAGAGCTGCCTGCGTCTGTCCCGGCCGGGTCAGTCGCTGCTGCTGATCGAGGACGCGGTCTATGCCGCGACCCGCGCCGCCGCGGCGAGTTCGGGCATCGCAGAGGCCGCGACGCGGCTGAAGGTCTATGCCCTGGCCCCAGACGTCGAGGCGCGCGGCATGGCCGGCAAGCTGGTCGACGGCGTGACGGCCGTCGACTACGGCGGCTTCGTCGACCTGGTTGTCGAGCATTCCACCAGCCAGTCCTGGCTCTGAGCCCAGCCTGGTCCCATCACCCCGACATCTGGAGACGTCAATGGGCATCGAAGTCAACGGCAAGAACTACGAAACCGACGAAGAGGGCTACCTCGTCAACCTGGCCGACTGGGACGAGGCCGTGGCCAACGTCATCGCCAAGACCGAGAACGTCGAGATGACGCCCAGCCACTGGGAAGTCGTCAACTTCCTGCGCGAGTACTACAACGAGTACCAGATCGCCCCGGCGGTGCGCGTGCTGACCAAGGCGATCGGCAAGCAGCTCGGCCCCGACAAGGGCAACAGCAAGTACCTGTACGAGCTGTTCCCCTATGGCCCCGCGAAGCAGGCCTGCAAGATCGCCGGCCTGCCCAAGCCGACCGGCTGCGTGTGACCCGGCCAGCGGCACCGCTCCTGCAAAGGGTCGCATGTCTGGGCTCACGATCGGCTACGCGCTGCTGTTCTATGCCGCGACCGCCGTGCTGGTGGTCGGGCTGGCGCTGAAGATCCGCGTCTATGCGCGCACGCCTTCGCCGCTGAAGATCGCGACGACGCCGGCGCCGGTCACGCGCGGCGGCGTGGCCTTGCGGCTGCTGCGCGAGGTGGTGCTGTTCGAGAGCCTGTTCAAGTCCAGCAAGTGGACCTGGGCCTTCGGTTGGCTGTTCCATGCCGGCCTGCTGCTGGTGCTGCTGCGCCACCTGCGCTACTTCCAGCAGCCGGTGTGGACGCCGGTGGTCTGGGTGCAGTTCATCGGCACCTACGCCGGCTTCGCGCTGGTCGCTGGCCTGGCTGGGTTGTGGGCGCGGAGGGTCCTGGTCGACCGCGTGCGCTACATCTCGACGCCGTCGGACCACCTGCACCTGGCGCTGTTGCTGGCGATCGGCCTGTCGGGCCTGGCGATGCGCTTCGTTGCCCCCACCGACATCGTCGCGTTGAAGGCCTTCACGCTCGGGCTGATGCGTTTCGACTGGCAGCCGCTGCCGGCCGACCCGCTGCTGCTGCTGCACCTGACGCTGGTCGCGCTGCTGATGTTCGTGTTCCCGATCAGCAAGCTGCTGCATGCGCCGGGCCTGTTCTTCAGCCCGACGCGCAACCAGGTCGACAACCCGCGCGAGGCGCGCCACGTCACGCCCTGGGCCGAGGCGGTGGGGAAATAGCATGGCCACCGCCGCATTCAAGACGCCCCAACTCAAGCCCTACCCGGTGATCCCGCTGGTGCAGTCCGGGGCGATGGCGCACAGCAAGCCATTCGTTGCGTCGCCGGCGATCCAGACCAACATCGGCTTCCCCGGCGAGCTGACCGAGGGCTGGGAGCAGCGCGCCGTCGCGAAGATGGGCGAACTGCTCGGCAAGTACCGCAGCCTGCGGGTCTACATGGACGCCTGCGTGCACTGCGGCGCCTGTTCCGACAAGTGCCATTACTTCCTCGGCACCGGTGACCCGAAGAACATGCCGGTCGCGCGCCAGGACCTGATGCGCGCGGTCTACCGCCGCTACTTCACCTTCGCCGGCAAGCACTTCCCGAAGCTGGTCGGCGCGGTCGACATGAGCAAGGAGGTGCTCGACGGCTGGTGGAGCTACTACAACCAGTGCAGCGAATGCCGGCGCTGCAGCGTCTTCTGTCCCTACGGCATCGACACCGCCGAAGTGACGATGGCCGCGCGCGAGATCATGGACTCGGTCGGCCTGGGCCAGAAGTACGCCAACGAGATCATCGGCAAGGTCCACCGCATCGGCAACAACCTGGGCATCCCCGAGCCGGCGCTGGCCGACACCCTGGCCGGTCTCGAAGAGGACACCAAGGACGAGACCGGTCTCGACGTGCGCTTCCCGCTCGACGTCGAAGGCGCCGAGGTGATGCTGGTCACGCCGTCGGCCGACTTCTTCTCCGAACCGCATGTCGAGAGCCTGATCGGCTACGCCAAGGTCTTCCACGCCGCCGGCATCAGCTGGACGCTGTCGAGCAAGGCCAGCGAGGCCGGCAACTTCGGCCTCTTCATCGGCAACTACGAGCAGATGAAGAAGATCTCGATGCGGGTCAAGGAAGCCTCGCAGGAGCTCGGCGTCAAGCGCATCGTGCTCGGCGAATGCGGCCATGCCTGGCGCGTGGCCTACAACTTCTGGAACACGCTGATCGGCCCGTTCGACTGGCTCGACCCGCGCTACCCGGTGCCGCAGCACATCTGCGAGCTGACCCACGACCTGATCCAGCGCGGCGCGCTGCGCTTCGACAAGGACAGGAACGACGACCGCATCGTCACCTTCCACGACTCGTGCAACGTGGCCCGCGCCTCGCGCATGGGCGGCATCGCCGGCGGCCAGTTCGTGATCCCGCGCGAGATCATCAAGGCGGTGGCCAACCGCTTCCACGACATGGCGCCGGGGACGATCCACGAAGCCACCTTCTGCTGCGGTGGCGGCGGCGGGCTGCTGACCGACGACCTGATCGAGCTGCGCGTCAAGGGCGCGCTGCCGCGCATGGAGGCGCTGAAGAACGTCGTCGACCGCCATGGCGTGAACTTCATGGCGACGATCTGCGCGATCTGCAAGGCGCAGTTCACCAAGGTGCTGCCGTACTACGGCTTCGACATGAGCATGGTCGGCGGCGTGCACCAGCTGGTCGGCAAGGCCATACGGCTCGGCGAGCCGCACTGAACCCAACGGAGACATTCCATGGCCCACATCGTGATCCTCGGTGCCGGCATCGGCGGCATGACCGCCACCTACGAGATGCGCGCCGCGCTGGGCAAGGAGCACAAGGTCACCGTGGTCAGCGCGGTCGACTACTTCCAGTTCGTGCCGTCCAACCCCTGGCTGGCGGTGGGCTGGCGCAAGCGCGAGGACGTGATCCTGCAGGTCGGGCCGCTGCTCGAGCGCAAGGGCATCGGCTTCGTCGCCAAGCCGGTGACGCAGATCGACGCCGACCACAGCAAGCTGGTGCTGGCCGGCGGCGAGGAACTGGCCTACGACTACCTGGTGATCACCACCGGCCCCAAGCTCAGCTTCGACGAGGTGCCCGGTGCCGGGCCCATATCGTCAGGTGGGGGTGGCCACACCGACTCGGTCTGCTCGGTCGACCACGCCGAGACCTTCTGGGCCAAGTACCAGGAATTCCTGAAGAACCCGGGCCCGGTCGTGATCGGCGCGATGCCGATGGCCAGCTGCTTCGGCCCGGCCTACGAGTTCGCCTTCATCCTCGACACCGACCTGCGCCGCCGCAAGCTGCGCAACAAGGTGCCGATCACCTTCGTCACCAGCGAGCCCTACATCGGCCACCTCGGGCTGGGCGGCGTCGGCGACAGCAAGTCGATGCTCGAGTCGGAGCTGCGCGGCCGCGACATGAAGTGGATCAACAACGCCAGGACGACCAAGGTCGAGGCCGGCAAGATGTTCGTGACCCAGCTCGACGACCTGGGCGCGGTGTTCAAGGAACACGAGGTGCCGTTCAAGCTGTCGATGATGCTGCCGGCCTTCAAGGGCGTCGATGCGGTCGCCGCGGTGCCCAAGCTGTGCAACCCGCGCGGCTTCGTGCTGATCGACGAGTACCAGCGCAGCAAGGCCTACAGGAACGTCTTCTCGGCCGGCGTCTGCGTCGCGATCCCGCCGGTCGAGGCGACGCCGGTGCCCACCGGCGCGCCGAAGACCGGCTACATGATCGAGACGATGGTCACCGCGATCGTCCACAACATCGCCGACGAGCTGGCCGGCCGGCCGGTCTCCGCGCAGGGCACCTGGAACGCGATCTGCCTGGCCGACATGGGCGACACCGGTGCCGCCTTCGTCGCGCTGCCGCAGATCCCGCCGCGCAACGTCAACTGGTTCAAGAAGGGCAAGTGGGTTCACCTGGCCAAGATCGCCTACGAGAAATACTTCATGCGCAAGATGCGCAGCGGCAACTCCGAGCCGATCTACGAAAAGTACGTGCTGAAGCTGCTCGGCATCGTGCGCCTGGCAGGCAAGTGAACCGCTGACCGCGCCCCACCCGAGGAGATTGCCCGATGTCCGCCCTGCCCGACCGCACCGCCGGCCAGCCGCTGAGCTTTCGACGCTACAAGGACGGCGACCACAAGCCGCGGCCCTGGCAGCAGGAGATCTTCGACGCCGACCACTCGCACAAGTGCCCGACCTACATCCAGAGCACGCCGCCCTGCCAGGGCTCGTGCCCGTCCGGCGAAGACATTCGCGGCTGGCTCAACATCGTGCGCAGCATCGAGAAGCCGCCGGCCGGCATGCCCTGGCAGGAATATGCCTGGCGCCGCCTGACCGAAGCCAACCCGCTGCCCTCGGTGATGGGCCGGGTCTGCCCGGCGCCCTGCGAATCGGGCTGCAACCGCAACGAGGTCGAGGACTTCGTCGGCATCAATTCGGTCGAGCATTTCCTCGGCGAGTACGCGATCGAGCACCGGCTGGCGTACCCGAAGCCGGCGCAGACCAGCGACAGGAAGGTCGCGGTGATCGGCGGCGGCCCGGCCGGGCTGTCGGCGGCCTACCAGCTGGCGCGCAAGGGCCATGCGGTGACGATCTTCGACGAGCGCGCCGAGCTCGGCGGCATGATGCGCTACGGCATCCCGGGCTTCCGCACGCCGCGCGCCGTGCTCGACGCCGAGATCCAGCGCATCCTCGACCTCGGCGTCGAGGCGCGGATGAACTGCCGCATCGGCACCGACATCACGCTCGAGCAGATCCAGGCCGATTTCGATGCGGTGTTCCTCGGCATGGGCGCGCAGTCGGGCCGGCCGCTGCCGGTCGAGGGCGCCGAGGCGCCGAACTGCGTCACCGCCACCGCGTTCCTGAAGGCCTTCAACGACGGCCGGCTGCGCCACGTCGGCAAGCGCGTCGTCGTCGTCGGCGGCGGCGACACCTCGATCGACGTCGCCACCGTCGCGCGGCGGCTCGGCCACATCGAGAAGGTCAACGAGACCGACCGGCCCGAGCTGGCGATCGCCAGCCATGTCGCGCAGGATGTCGCCGAGGCCTCGGCGCGGCAGGGCGCCGAGGTCACGCTGACCTCGATCTTTGCGGTCGAGAAGATGCAGGCCAGCCGCCACGAGGTCGAACATGCACTCGGCGAAGGCATCACGATCCGCGGCGGCTGGGCGCCGGTCAGGGTGATCCGCGACGACACCGGCCGCGCCACCGCGCTGCGGGTGGTCCGGTGCGAGGCGAAGATCACCGGCGGCCGACTCGAGATCAAGACCCTCGAGGGCACCGAGCAGGACCTCGAGGCCGACCTGATCGTCTCGGCGATCGGCCAGGCGGTCGATTTCAGCGGCCTCGAGGCGCTGGACAACGGCAAGGGCGGCATCAGCGCCGACAGGAACTACCAGGTCCAGGGCCAGGCGGGAATGTTCGTCGGCGGCGACGTCGTGCGCCCGCACCTGCTGACCACCGCGATCGGCCATGGCGCGATCGCCGCCGACGGCATCGACCGCCACCTGCGCGGCGAGGCGCAGGACAAGCGGCCGAAGATCGACGTGCACACCTGGGACATCCGGCGCAAGCTGGTCGAGAAGGGGCTGACGCTCAGCGAGGTGCATGAGCCGATCCACGGCACCGATTCGAAGAACGTCGCGATCCACAACTTCGACAACCGCTCCGACCGCTACGTGATCCCGCACGAGGAACTGTTCCTCGGCCATTTCCAGTACACGCCGCGGCACCGGCGCAAGGTGGTCACGCTGACCGCCGAGCAGGCGCTGAACAATTTCGAGGAGCGCGTGCTGCCGCTGACCGAGACCGAGGCGATCGGCGAGGCCAAGCGCTGCATGAGCTGCGGGCTGTGCTTCGAGTGCGACAACTGCGTCGTCTACTGCCCGCAGACGGCGGTGTTCAAGGTGCCGAAGTCGAAGTCGACGACCGGCCGCTACGTCGACACCGACTACAGCAAGTGCATCGGCTGCCACATCTGCAAGGATGTCTGCCCGACCGGCTACATCCAGATGGGGCTGGGGGAGTAGGCACGATGCGGCCTCGCGCACTGCGTGCCGTGCTGCTGGCGCTGCTGGCCGCCGGCGCGATCGCCGCGCCGTCGGGTGGCGTTCGCACGCCGGTGCCGGCGGTCGAGCCGGCGCTGCAGGGCCCCTGCATCGCCGATCCGGCAACGATGCGCCGCCAGCATCCCGACATGCTGCGCCACCAGCGCGACGAGACCGTGCACCAGGGCATTCGCGGCGCCAAGGCCAGCCTGCAGGGCTGCATCCGCTGCCATGCCAGCAAGACGACCGGCAGCGTCGCGGCCGCGAAGACCGACTTCTGCGTCGCCTGCCACAGCTACGCCGCGGTCAAGGTCGACTGTTTCGAATGCCATGCGAGCCGGCCGAAGGGCCTGGCCGCGAACCACGGAGCGGCCAGGCCATGACGCCCGGATCGCTGCAAGGCCTGGCGGGCCGCCGCAAGTTCCTCGGGCTGGCCGCCGCCGGCATGGCCGGCGTGGTGCTGGCGCCGGGCATCCACCTGATCGAGGTTGCGCAGGCAGCCACCGGCCCGGTGACGTCCAAGGTCCGCTGGGGCCTGCTGATCGACACCACGAAGTGCCGGGCCGGCTGCACCGACTGCGTCAGCGCCTGCAATACCGAGAACGGGCTGTCGGGCAAGACCGGGCCGACCGATGCGCAGTGGATCCGCAAGGTCGAGATCAGGGAGATCAAGACCGGCCGCACCTCGTCGCTGCCGGTGATGTGCCAGCACTGCGCCGAGCCGCCCTGCGTCGACGTCTGCCCGACCGGCGCTTCGTTCAAGCGCACCGACGGCATCGTGCTGGTCGATCGCCACAGCTGCATCGGCTGCCGCTACTGCATGATGGCCTGCCCCTACAAGGCGCGCTCGTTCGTGCACGAGCCGCTGACCGGCCAGAAGCCCGAGGTGCCACGCGGCAAGGGCTGCGTCGAGGGCTGCACGCTGTGCGTGCACCGCGTCGACAGGGGCCAGGGCCCGGCCTGCGTCGAGGCCTGCGCCAAGGCCGGCCACCACGCGATGCTGTTCGGCGACCTGAACGACCCCGCCAGCGAGATCTCGCGCCGCGTGCGCGAACTGGCCAGCACGCAGCTGCGCGCGGACCTGAGGCTCGACCCCGGCGTGCGCTACCAGGGGCTGTGAGATGAGCGACTCCCGCGCACCCTTCCGGCGGCTCGAAGAGCGGCTGTTCTACGGGCTGCTGGCGATCGGTGGCCTGGTCACGCTGGTCGGCCTGGCCGCTGCCCACCACATGGAGACCGAGGGCCACATCGCCACCGGCATGAGCAACCAGGTGGTCTGGGGCCTGCCGCATGTGTTCGCGATCTTCATGATCGTCGCCGCCTCGGGCGTGCTCAACATCGCCTCGATCGGCTCGGTGTTCGGCCAGGCCGCCTACAAGCCGCGCGCGCCGCTGTCGGGGCTGCTGTCGCTGGCGCTGCTGGCCGGCGGGCTGATGGTGCTGATGCTCGACCTGGGCCGGCCTGAGCGGGTGATCGTCGCCGCCACCCACTACAACTTCAGGTCGATGTTCGCGTGGAACGTCTTCCTCTACTCGGGCATGGCGGCGATCGTCGCGATCTACCTGTGGACGATGTTCGAGCGGCGCATGAATCCGTACGCCCGCGCCGCCGGCATCGCCGCGCTGGTCTGGCGCTTCGCGCTGACCACCGGCACCGGGTCGATCTTCGGCTTCCTCGTCGCCCGCCAGGCCTACGCGTCGGCGGTGCTGGCGCCGCTGTTCATCGTGCTGTCGTTCGGCTGGGGCCTGGCGGTGTTCCTGATCGTGCAGTCGGTGATGTACGCGTGGAACGGCCAGGTGCTGCCCGAGGCCATCGCCCGGCGCATGGCCAGGCTGCTGGCGGTGTTCGTCGCCGCGTCGCTGTACCTGGTGTTCGTCTACCACGCGACCAACCTGTACTTCGCACGCCAGACCGCGTTCGAGGCCTTCATCCTGCTCGGACGCGGCGATCCCTCGGGGATGTTCGTGTCGCTGTTCTGGGTCGGCTACCTGGGGCTCGGCAGCCTGCTGCCGCTCGTGCTGCTGTTCCATCCACGCCTCGCCTCGCCGCGCGGCACGCTGGCGGCCTGCGCACTGGTGGTGCTGGGTGCCTTTGCCTTCCTGTTCGTCTTCATCATCGGCGGCCAGGCCTTCCCGCTCGAGATCTTCCCCGGCCATCAGGTCAGCAGTTCGTTCGCCGATGGCGCGGTCGAGATCTACCGCCCGCGGCTGCCCGAATGGCTGCTCGGCTTCGGCGGGCTGGGGCTGGCTTTCGTGCTGACGGCAGTGGGCATGCGCGCGCTCGACTTCCTGCCGCAGGACGACTTCGCGCTGCTGGCGTCAAAGGATTGAGTCGATGACGCGGCCCGCGCTGATGATTTCCGCCGCCCACAAGTCGTCGGGCAAGACGACGCTGACGCTGGGCCTGGCCGCCGCGTTCGCGGCGCGCCGCGTCGCGGTGCAGACCTTCAAGAAGGGCCCCGACTACATCGACCCGATCTGGCTCGCACTGGCCAGCGGCCGGCCCTGCTTCAACCTCGATGCCTACCTGATGGGCGAGGCCGCGGTGAATTCGAGCTATGCCCGCCATGCCGCCGGCGCCGATCTGGTGCTGGTCGAGGGCAACAAGGGACTGTACGACGGCCTGGCGTTGGACGGCAGCAACAGCAATGCCGCGCTGGCCGGGCAGCTGGGTCTGCCGGTGGTGCTGGTGATCGACGCGCGCGGCATGACCCGCGGCGTCGCGCCGCTGATCCTCGGCTACCAGGCCTTCGACCGCACGATCCGCATCGCCGGAGTGATCCTGAACCGGCTCGGCGGCAGCCGCCACGAAGCCAAGCTGCGCGCGGTGATCGAGCATTACACCGACGTGCCGGTGCTCGGCGCGGTGCAGCACGACGACCGGCTGGCGGTGACCGAGCGCCACCTCGGGCTGGTGCCGGCGTCCGAGCTGGCCGACGCGGCGCAGCAGGTGCGCGCGCTGGCCGCCGCGGTCGAGTCGCAAGTCGACCTCGACCGGCTGCAGGCCGCCGCGGCAACGGCGCTGCCGGTGGCCTCCGAGGCCGTGGGACCGCCGTCTGCCGCCGGCCGCCGGCTTCGCATCGGCATCGCGCGCGACCGCGCCTTCGGCTTCTACTACGCCGACGACCTGCTCGCGCTCGAAGCGGCCGGCGCGCAGCTGGTCGCGATCGACACGCTCGCCGACACCCGGCTGCCGGCGCTCGACGGCCTGTTCATCGGCGGCGGCTTCCCCGAGGTGCACATGGCCGCGCTGTCGGCCAACACCGCGCTGCGCCAGGCGCTGCGCGAGGCGATCGCCGCCGGGCTGCCGAGCTATGCCGAATGCGGCGGGCTGATGTTCCTCGCGCGCTCGCTGCGCTGGAACGGACGCTGCCTGCCGATGGTCGGCGCGATCCCGGGCGACGTGGTGATGCACGAGCGCCCGGTGGGCCGCGGCTACGTGCACCTGCAGGAAACGGGCGAGATGCCCTGGCCGGGCGGCGGCCCTGCCACCGCGGTGCGCGCGCATGAGTTCCACCATTCGAGCCTCGACAACCTGGGGCCCGACGCCCGCTTCGCCTACCGCGTGCAGCGCGGGCACGGCATCGACGGACGACACGACGGCGTCGTCGTCGGCCAGCTGCTGGCCTCGTACGCGCACCGCCACAGCGCCGGCCCCGACGGCTGGGCGCCGCGCTTCATGGCCCATGTACTGCAGCAGCGCCAGGCACGGCAACGCGCCGCACGGCCGTCGCGACACGAAGCGCTGGCCGCTTGAGGAGACTCGCGATGTCGATCGACGCCACCATCAGCGACAGCGGCATCCGCCGGCTGCCCGTCGGCGACCGGTTCGTCGAGACCGACAGCGAGGGCTACCTGCGCCGGCTCGACGACTGGTCCGAGGACTTTGCGCGCGCCCAGGCCGAGTCCGAAGGGCTGACGCTGACCGACGCCCATTGGCAGATCGTGCGCTTTCTGCGCAGCTGGTTCCACGAGCACGGCGTGCAGGCCCAGGTGCGGGTGATGATCCGCCACTTCAGCGAGGCCTGGGGGCCCGAACGCGGCAGCAACCACGCGCTGCACGACCTGTTCCCGAATGGCGGTCCGCAGAAGCAGGGCAACCGCATCGCCGGACTGCTGCGCACCAAGGGCGAACACTGAACCCGCCATCCCAGGAGACCCGACCATGTTCTCGATGTCCCGCAGCGCCGCCGCCGAGATCCTCGCCGCCGCCGAGCGCAGCGATGCCGCCGGCTTGGCCCTGCGCATCGCCGCGCGCCGCGAGGCCGACGGCTCGATCGGCTACGGCATGGGCTTCGACGACCACCGCGAGCGCGACAGCGCGCTCGAGTTCGCCGGGCTGCAGGTGCTGATCGCGCCGCCCAGCCTGCCGCTGCTGCAGGACACGGTGCTCGACTACGTCGAGCTCGCGCCCGGCCGGTTCGATTTCGTCTTTGCCGAAGGCGGGGCGCCGGCGCCCGAACCCGCCCCGGGCGGCTGCGGCAGCGGCGGTTGCAGCCGCTGCGGCGGTTGAACCCGGACCCGATGATCCGATGACCCGAGGACCGGACCCCGCACCATGAACACCGTCGTCGACTTCCCGTTTTCCAGGCCGTGCGGATCGAACGGCATCGGCCATGTCAGCCTGGTCGGCGCCGGCCCCGGCGACGCCGAACTGCTGACGCTGCGCGCGGTGCGCCTGCTGCGCGACGCCGACGTCGTCGTCTACGACCACCTGGTGTCGGCCGAGGTGCTGGACTTCATCGGCCCCGCCGCGCGCCGCCTCTACGTCGGCAAGCAGCGCAACCGGCATTCGATGGTCCAGGACGACATCAACGGCCTGCTGGTGCGGCTGGCGCACGAAGGGCTGCAGGTGGTGCGGCTGAAGGGCGGCGACCCGTTCGTGTTCGGCCGCGGCGGCGAGGAACTGCAGCATCTGGCAGCCGCCGGCATCGCGTTCGACGTCGTGCCCGGCATCACCGCGGCCTGCGGCGTCGCCAGCCATGCCGGCATCCCGCTGACCCACCGCGACCATGCGCAATGCGCGCTGTTCGTCACCGGCCACCTGAAGGACGGCAGCGCCGATCTCGACTGGCCGGCGCTGGCGCGGCCGCGCCAGACCGTGGTGATCTACATGGGCCTGGGGGCGCTGGCCCAGATCTGCGCCCAGCTGATCGCCCACGGCGCGCCGGCCAGCCTGCCGGCCGCGGTGGTCGAGCAGGGCACGACGGCGCAGCAGCGCGTCGTCAGTGCGACGCTGGCCGACCTGGCGCCGCGGGTCGCCGAGGCCGGGTTGAAGTCGCCCAGCCTGATCATCGTCGGTGAAGTCGTCGCGCTGAGCGACGAACTGGCCTGGTTCCTGGCCGATCCGGCGGCTGCGGCGGCTGCGGCGGCCGCGGCGGCGCCGCGCGCCGTGTCGGCCGGCTGAGGGCTTCAGCGGCTCGCGCGCGTGCCCGCGTCGAGCGCGCCGGCCTCGCCGCTGCCGCGCATCTCGACCGCGAACACCGCCGCCTCGACGCGCGAGCTGAGGTTCAGCTTCGACAGGATGTGGCGAACATGCAGCTTCACGGTGTCGTGGCTGATGTCCAGCGCCCGCGCGATCGCCTTGTTGCTCTCGCCGCGCGACAGGTGCTCGAGGATCTCGCGCTCGCGCTCGGTCAGCGAGCCCAGCAGGTCGGCCCGGTCGCTGCCCTTGCCGCCGCGCTGCAGCATCTGCGCGAGCTTCAGCGTCATCGCCGGGGCGACCGCCAGCTCGCCGCCGGCGGCGCGGGCGATCGCCGCGATCACGTCCTCGGGCTCCATGTCCTTCAGCAGGTAGCCGCGCGCGCCGGCGCGCAGCGCGGCGGCGAGGTCGGCCTCCGAGTCGCTCATCGTCAGGAACAGTGCCGGCGTCTCGCAGCCCTCGGCGCGCAGCCGGCGCAGCAGCGCCAGACCGTCGGTCCCCGGCATGCGCAGGTCGAGCACGACCAGGTCGGGCTTCAGCTCGCGCAGCGCCGGCAGCACGCGTTCGGTGTCGCCCAGCGCGGCGACGACCTGCATGTTGCCGCGGTGCTGCAGCAGGTCGGTCAGCCCGTTGCGGCACAGCGCGTGGTCGTCGACCAGCACGATGCGCAGCGGCGCGGAGTTCGCCGTCATGCGCTGGCGCCCGCCGCGGCGGCCGGCGAAACCGGGAAGCGCAGCCGCACCGCGGTGCCGCGGTCGCGCCGCCGGCCGATCTCGATCCGGCCGTGCAGGCGTCGCGCCCGCTCGCCCATGATCGCCAGGCCGAGGTGGTTCCCACCCGTCACTGCGCCGGCCGGCAGGCCGCTGCCGTCGTCCTCGACGACGATCTCGACGGCATCGCTGGCGCGGCGGATCGTCAGCCAGGCGTGCTCGGCGCCGGCATGCTTGGTGACGTTGGCCAGCGCCTCCTGCACGATGTGGAAGACCTGCGACTCCTGGTCGGCCGCCAGGTCCAGGTCGGGCACCGGATCGACGAACTGCAGCTCGACGCCGCTGCGCAGGCGGAAGCTGGCCGCGGCCACCTCCAGCGCATGGCGCAGCCCCTGCGGGTCGGCCGGGCTGTGCAGATGGGTCAGGATCTGGCGCAGCCCGATGTGCGCCTCGCTGACCGCCTGGCGCACGTCGGCGCACCAGCGCAGCGAATTCGCGTCGTCGTGGTCGGCGATCGCCTGTTCGAGCAGCGGCATGCGCATCTTCGCGAAGGCCAGCGACTGGGCGACGGCGTCGTGCACCTCGGCGGCCATGCCCTGGCGCTCGCGGTTCAGCGTGGCGCGCAGGTTTTCCTGCTCGAGCCGGGCGTTGTCCAACGCCAGGCCCAGCAGCTCGCCGACCGATTTCAGGATTGCCCGGATCGGGGCAGCGGGCTCCGCGGCCTGCTCGAAGAACAGGTTGTAGACCCCGAGCAGCCGGCCGCGGTGCTGCAGCGGCACGACCAGCATCGCGCGGCAATCGTGGCCGAAGAAACCGCCCGCACCGTGCGCGGCGCAGCCGCTCAGGCGGTCGGTCCAGACCAGCTGCCGGGCGTCGGCGGCCACGCCGCAGTGGCCGCAATGGCGCTGCGACTGGCCATCGGGCCCGCAGGCGCCGGTGGGCACGCCGAGGCTGCCGACCAGCTCGAAACGCGTGCCGTCCTCCGACAGCGTACGCACCGCACCGGCCTGGGCCCCGGCCAGGTCGACGATCGGCGGCAGGAAGCGCCGCAGCAGCGCGGCGAGGTCGTGCCCGACCGACACCCCGGCGGTGATGTCGGCCAGGATGCCGGCCATCGGCGCCGCGGCGTCGAGGGCACCGTCACGTTCGGCGGCCGGCAGGTCACGATTCGATTCGGGGGTCGACAAAGGCTGGATCCCTTCCGCCCGCATCCGGACGTCTGCCCGGCAACACCGGGGCGGCGTTATTGAACCGCTGATTCGCCTCCTGCGCCATCGGGCTTCACCCCGGGAAGCGGAAAAATATCAGTTGCGGCGCATGTTGCCGGCTTCAAGGCCTCGGGACGCCCGGCGGCGTTGATCCGCATCAATCCCCGACCACCGCCCGCGGCCTATCGTCGTTCGCCGTCGTCGGCCGCATCCGGCGCCCGATGGCGTACCTGATCGTCGCCGAGGACAGTCATGGACCTGCTCGCCTTCGCCCGCGGCCCGGCGCTCGCCTTCTCGCTCGCCGTCTTCGCGCTCGGCACGCTCTGGCGCCTGGTGCACCTGTGGCGGCGGCCGCGCCTGCCCGACCTGTCACCGCCGCGCGAGGGCGCGCCGCCGCGCTGGCGCGGCGCAGTGAACGGCGTGCTCAGCGGCCTGTGGCCGCGCCGGGCCTTCGGTCAGCGCACCGCTCTGGCGACGGCCAACGGCTATGCCTTCCACCTCGGGCTGGCGCTGATCGTCTTCGGCTATGCGCCGCACATCGCCTTCGTGCAGCGCCTGACCGGCCTCGCCTGGCCGGCGCTGCCCGACCCGGTGATGTACCTGGCCGCCGCGGTCACCATCGTGTCGCTGCTGCTGGCCATCGCGATGCGCATCGCCGATCCGGTGCTACGGCTGATCTCGAACGCCGACGACCGCATCAGCTGGGCCCTGACGCTGCTGCCGGTGCTGACCGGCATGGCCGTGATCGGCGAGCCGTCGGCCACGATCCTGGCGCGCGGGCAGGTGGTCTACGGCGGCCCGCTGGCGCTGCACCTGCTGTCGCTGGAGCTGCTGCTGATCTGGTTCCCGTTCGGTAAGCTGATGCATGCGCTGCTGTTCGTGTTCTCGCGCGGGGCCACCGGCATCCGCTTCAGCCACCGGGGAGTGAAGCTGTGAACACCGCCGCCACCGAACACCCCGCCAGGCCGACCTTCGACCGCCAGGGTCCGCTCAGCGACGAGCAGCGGGTCGAGGCTGCGATGCGCAGCTTCGTGCGCGAATTCGGCCGCACCACGGCGCTGCACCTGGAGACCTGCGTGCACTGCGGCCTGTGTGCCGACGCCTGCCAGTTCCACGTCAGCACCGGCGAGGCGAAGTACACGCCGATCCACAAGCTGCTGCCGCTGCGCCGCGCCTACGCGCGCGAGGCCGGGCCGTTCGCGCCGCTGGTGCGTGCGCTGGGCCTGGTCAAGCCGCTCGGCGTCACCGAGCTCGAGCAGTGGCAGGAATTGATCTACGACTCGTGCACGATGTGCGGGCGCTGCACCACCGTCTGCCCGATGGGCATCGACATCGCCGAGCTGGTCAAGGAGGCACGCCACGGCATGTTCAAGGCCGGCCTGGTGCCCGAGCGGCTGGCGCTGATGGACCGCACCGCGCGGCAATGGGGCAGCACCGCGACGCCGGGCGAGGACCTGCCCGACATCCTGCAGGAGGCGGCCGCCGAGCATGGCGTCGAGATCCCCTGCGACCTGGCCGCAGCCGAGATACTGGTGACTGCCGCGCCGGCCGAACTGGGCGAACACACCCGGGCGCTGGCCGCCGCCGCCAAGGTGCTGAACCGCGCCGGCGTGCGCTGGACGATGCACAGCGAGGGCTTCGACGCCGCGAACGTCGGCTTCAACAACGGCGACCTGGAGCTTCAGGAACGGCTGACGCGCTCGATCATCGATACCGCGCTGAAGATCGGCGCCAGGACCGTGCTGCTGCCCGAATGCGGCCATGCCTACGGCGCGGCGCGCTGGGAGGCGGCGAAGTGGTACGGCCGCGACCTGCCGCTGCGCATCGTCCACATGACCGAGTTCCTCGACGAGCTGATCGCCGGCGGCCGCATCCGGGTCAAGCCGGTCGGCCAGAGCGCGACCTTCCACGACCCCTGCCAGATCGTTCGCCGCGGCGGGCTGGAGGCGGCGGCGCGCCGGGTCCTCGCCGCGCTCGGCTTCCAGCTGATCGAGCTGCAGGACCACGGCCTCACCGGCTGGTGCTGCGGCGGTGGCGGCGGCGTGGTCTCCAACGTCCGTGCCGCGCCGCTGCGCCAGAAGGTGTTCGAGATCAAGCGCGCGCAGGTCGAGGCGACCGGCGCGCAGCGCTTCGTCACCAGTTGCGGCCAGTGCCGCATCACGCTGGAGATGGGCGCCAGGCAGGTGCAATGGGGCAGGCCGGTCGAAAGCCTGCTGGAACTGGTGGCCGACAACCTGGACTGATCGGTCGCCTGCGCGGCGATGGCCTGCCGCGCCATCGGGGCTTGCCTCATCACCCATTTGGGTTACGGCCCCATCACCCGTCCCGGCTATAGACGCTGCAATGCCCCTTTGCGCCTAATGGCGACAGGCCATTGGCGACACCCGAATGGCGACCTGAGAATTCCCCGATTGCCGGCAAGGCGGTCGTTCCCCCCAAAGCTGCCGGCCCTCGCGTCGGCCGGACGAGACAAGCCTGATGCCGGCCCCACCGCTGCACGACCCGCTGGCCGCGCCCGTTCCCGGCGCGAGCAGCGAGGTGCGCACGACCACCTGCTACATGTGCGCCTGCCGCTGCGGCATCCGGGTGCACCTGCGCAACGGCGAAGTGCGCTACATCGAGGGCAACCCTGAGCACCCGCTGAACAAGGGCGTGATCTGCGCCAAGGGCTCGTCGGGGATCATGAAGCAGTACTCGCCGGCGCGGCTGACGCAGCCGCTCAAGCGCAAGCCCGGCACCGAGCGCGGCGCCGGCGAGTTCGTCGAGATCGGCTGGGACGAGGCCTTCGCGACGCTCGAGGAGCGGCTGGCCCATCTGCGCGCGACCGACCCGAAGAAGTTCGCGCTGTTCACCGGCCGCGACCAGATGCAGGCGCTGACCGGGCTGTTCGCGCGCCAGTTCGGCACGCCCAACTACGCGGCGCATGGCGGCTTCTGCTCGGTCAACATGGCTGCCGGGATGATCTACACGATCGGCGGATCGTTCTGGGAGTTCGGCGGGCCCGACCTGGACCGCGCCCGGCTGTTCGTGATGATCGGCACCGCCGAGGACCACCACAGCAACCCGATGAAGACGGCGCTGGCCAAGTTCAAGCGCCAGGGCGGCAAGTTCATCGCGGTCAACCCGATCCGCACCGGCTACGCGGCGATCGCCGACGAGTGGATCCCGATCAAGCCGGGCACCGACGGCGCGCTGCTGCTGGCGCTGATCCACGAGATCATCGCGCTGGGCCTGTACGACCGTGAGTTCCTCGCCCGCTACACCAATGCCGGCCAGCTGGTCAACCAGGACGCGGCCAGCGACGAGTTCGGCCTGATGCTGCGCAATGCCGAGGGCGACATCGTCAACCCGCTGCGGCCGCACAACTTCTTCTGGTGGGACCGGCTGACGCAGCAGCCGGTGGCCGACCATGCCGAAGGCGCCGACCCGGCGCTGCTCGGCCGCTTCAGCCTTCCCGACGGCAGGCCGGCGGTGCCGGCGTTCCAGTTGCTGGAAGAGCGCGTCAAGCCCTACACGCCCGAATGGGCGGCCGGCATCACCGGGATCCCGGCGGCGACGATCCGCCGGCTGGCGCGCGAGATGGGCATCACCGCGCGCGACCAGAAGATCGAGCTGCCGATCCAGTGGACCGACTGCTGGGGCCGGCAGCACGACAGCGTGACCGGCAACCCGGTCGCCTTCCACGCGATGCGCGGGCTGGCGGCGCACAGCAACGGCTTTCAGACGATCCGTTCGCTGGCGATCCTGATGAGCCTGCTCGGCACGATCGACCGCCCGGGCGGCTTTCGCCACAAGGCGCCGTACCCGCGTGCGGTACCGCCGAACGCCCGCCCGCCCAAGGGCCCCGAGGCGGTCAAGCCGAACACCCCGCTGAACGGCGCGCCGCTGGGCTGGCCCGAGAGCCCCGACGACCTGTTCGTCGACGCGGCCGGCGAGCCGGTGCGCATCGACAAGGGCTTCTCGTGGGAGCACCCGCTGTCGGCGCACGGGCTGATGCACAACGTGATCACCAACGCCTGGCGCGGCGACCCGTACCGCATCGACACGCTGCTGATCTTCATGGCCAACATGGCCTGGAACTCGACGATGAACACGTCCGAGGTCCGCACCATGCTCAACGACAAGGGCGAGGACGGCGAGTACAAGATCCCGTTCCTGGTCGTCTGCGACGCCTTCCACAGCGAGATGACGGCGTTTGCCGACCTGCTGCTGCCCGACACCACCTACCTCGAGCGGCACGACTGCATGTCGATGCTGGACCGGCCGATCTCCGAGTTCGACGGGCCGGTTGACTCGGTGCGCGTGCCGGTGCTGCCGCCCACCGGCCAGTGCAAGCCGTTCCAGGAGGTGCTGGTCGAACTGGCCTCGCGGCTGAAGTTCCCGGCCTTCGTCAACGCCGATGGGACGCGCAGGTTCCGCGACTACCCCGACTTCGTCGTCAACTACGAGACCGCGCCGGGCTCGGGCATCGGCTTCCTCGCCGGCTGGCGCGGCAAGGGTGGCGAGAAGTTGATGCGCGGCGAGCCGAACCCGCGCCAGTGGGAGATGTACGCGAAGAACAACTGCGTCTTCCAGCACCACCTGCCGCCGTCGATCCAGTACATGCGCAACTGGAACCAGGGCTACATGGACTGGGCCCAGCAGGCCGGGCTGCGGCGCGACCGCGACCCGATCGTGATCCACCTGTACTCGGAGTTCCTGCAGCGCTTCCGCCTGGCCGCAGAGGGCAAGCACAAGGGCAAGCAACCGCCCGACCGGCTGCGCGAGCGGGTGAAGACCTACTTCGACCCGCTGCCGTTCTTCTACGCCCCGCTCGAACAACTGGCCACCGACACGACGAAGTTCCCGCTCAACGCGGTGACGCAGCGGCCGATGGCGATGTACCACTCCTGGGACTCGCAGAACGCCTGGCTGCGCCAGATCCACACGCACAACTACCTGTTCGTCAACACCCGCACCGCGCTGGCGGCGGGCATCGCCGACGACGCCTGGATGTGGGTCGAGTCGCCCTGGGGCAAGGTGCGCTGCCTGTGCCGGCACAGTGAGGCGGTCGAGCCGGGCACGGTCTGGACCTGGAACGCGATCGGCAAGGCCGCGGGGGCCTGGCACCTCGAGCCCGGCGCCAACGAGTCGCGGCGCGGCTTCCTGCTGAACCACCTGATCAAGGAGGAACTGCCGGCCGCCGGCGGCGGCGCGCCGCTGTCGAATTCCGACCCGATCACCGGCCAGGCCGCCTGGTACGACGTGCGCGTGCGCATTTACCCGGCCGCGCCCGGCGAGCCGGCCGAGAGCTGGCCCCAGTTCGCGGCGATGAAGCCGGTGCCCGGGATGGGCGAGACACCGAAGAGGCTGCGCGGCTGGATGGCGGGCCGGATGAAGGTGAAGCCATGACGCAGCTGGCGCTGGTCATCGACCTCAACGTCTGCGTCGGCTGCCATGCCTGCGTGACGAGCTGCAAGCAGTGGAACACCTCGGGCTCGGC
Source organism: Burkholderiaceae bacterium (assembly GCA_016790515.1). GTDB lineage: Bacteria > Pseudomonadota > Gammaproteobacteria > Burkholderiales > Burkholderiaceae_C > Pseudaquabacterium. Next base: position 20,713 of record JAEUOY010000007.1, read on the forward strand.
CGGACCGCTGAACGACTTCGACCCCTACGGCAGCGACCCGAACGGCACCTTCTTCAACCGGGTGCAGACCTTCGAGGTCGGCGAGTACCCGAACACCCAGACGGTGCATTTCCCGAAGAGCTGCCTGCACTGCGAAGACCCGCCCTGCGTGCCGGTGTGCCCGACCGGCGCGAGCTACAAGCGCAAGGAGGACGGCATCGTCCTCGTCGACTACGACAAGTGCATCGGCTGCAAGTACTGCAGCTGGGCCTGCCCCTACGGCGCGCGCGAGCTCGACGAGGACCGCAAGGTGATGACCAAGTGCACGCTGTGCGTCGACCGGGTCACCGACAAGGCGCTGCCCGAGGCCGAGCGCAAGCCGGCCTGCGTGCTGGCCTGCCCGACCAATGCGCGGCTGTTCGGCGACGTGCACGACCCGGCCTCGGTGGTCTCGCAGGCGATCGCCGACCGCGCCGGCTACCCGCTGATGCCCGAGTGGGGCACCCGCCCGGCCAATCACTACCTGCCGCGGCGCCGCACCACGATCACCCTGCATGCCGAGGACCTGCAGCGCATCGACAACCCGCTGAAGGTCGACGGCCGGCAGCCCGAACCCGCCCACCCCGTGCCCGGCCGCGAAGACTTCGCGACCTGAAGCCAGCATGCAGCCTGCCCTCTCCGTCATCCTGCTGACCACGCTGATCGGCGCCGGCCAGGGCCTGTTCCTCGCGCTGTACGCGGCCGAGCTGGCCGGCTGGGGCGGCACCGCGTCGCCCGAGAGCCACACCGTGCTGGCCCTCGGTGCGGCGGTCTCGGTGCTGCTCAGCGGCCTCGGCCTGCTGGCCTCGTTCTTCCACCTCGGCCACCCCGAGCGCGCCTGGCGCGCCGCGGCGATGTGGCGCAGTTCGTGGTTGTCGCGCGAGGTCATCGTGCTGCCGCTGTTCATGGCCGCCACCTTCGCCTGGGGCGCCGCCCATGCGCTGGCGCTGCCGGGCACCGGCTGGCTGGGCGCCGCGGCGGCAGGGCTGTGCGTCGCGCTGTTCGTCAGCACCGGCATGGTCTACGCGTCGATCCGCTTCCTGCAGGAATGGGCCAGCCCGCTGACGCTGCTGAACTACGGCCTGCTCGGCTGCGCCTCGGGGGCCACGCTGGCCGCGGCGATGGCCAGCCTGGCGGCGCCGTCGCTGGTCGGCGCCTTCGTCGCCGCCGCCGTGCCGCTGACGCTGCTGGGGCTGGTCTCGCGCTCGGCGTCGCTGCTGCGCAATGCGCGGCTGAAGCCGAAGTCGACGCTGCAGAGCGCGATCGGCATCCGCCACCCGAAGATCACTCAGCGTGCGCAGGGCTTCATGGGCGGCTCGTACAACACCCGCGAGTTCTTCCACGGCCGCGGCGCGCCGCTGCTGCGCTCGGTCAAGTGGTTCTTCCTCGCCGCCGCGTTCGTGCTGCCGGTGGCGATGATGCTGGCCGGCCCGGCGTCCAGCGGCTGGCTGATCGCCGCCTTCGCGACCCAGTTCGTCGGGCTGATGGCCGAGCGCTGGTTCTTCTTCGCGCAGGCCAACCACCCGCAGAACCTGTACTACCAGGCGATCTCCTGAATGCCTGCGCTGCCGCTGTCCACCGAACCGCCGGTCTCGCGCCGGGCGTCGGTCTGCGGTGTCGGCCTGGTGCTGCTGCTGGCCAGCGGGGCGGCGCAGGCCGGTCCTGCCGCGGGCAGCGCGGCGCCCTGGTGGGTCTGGCCGCTGGCGCTGTTCGCCGTCTGCTTCGTGCTGGGCATCGTCGCGGTGCCGGCGGGCATCGGCGGCGGCACGCTGTTCGTGCCGATCGTCGGCAGCTTCTTTCCGTTCCACCTCGACTTCGTCCGCGGCGCGGGCCTGCTGGTCGCGCTGGCCAGCGCCTTGTCGGCCGGGCCGATGCTGCTGCGCAGCGGGCTGGGCAGCCTGCGCCTGGCGCTGCCGCTGGCGGTGCTGGCGTCGGCCAGCTCGATCGGCGGCGCGGTGCTGGGGCTGGCGATGCCGGCCCATCTGGTGCAGATGCTGCTGGGCGGCGTCGTGCTGGGCATCGTCGTGCTGATGCTGGTCTCGAAGAAGTCGGAGTTCCCGCAGGTCGCGCGGCCCGATGCGCTGGCCCAGGCGCTGGCGCTGAACGGCGTCTTCATCGACGGCGCCTCGCGCCGGGTCGTGCACTGGCAGGTCCACCGCACGCTGCCCGGGCTGGCCGTGTTCCTCGGCATCGGCGTGCTGGCCGGCATGTTCGGCATCGGCGCCGGCTGGGCCAACGTGCCGGCGCTGAACCTGCTGATGGGCGCGCCGCTGAAGGTGTCGGCCGGCACCTCCAGCGTCGTGCTGTCGCTGGTCGATTCGTCGGCCGCCTGGGTCTACGTGAACAAGGGCGCGGTGCTGCCGATGATCGCCGTGCCCTCGGTCGTCGGCATGATGCTCGGCGCCCGGATCGGCGCGCGCCTGCTGAACGTGCTGAAGGGTTCGGTGATCCGCCGTATGGTCATCACCGTGCTGCTGTTCGCCGGCGCGCGGGCGCTGCTCAAGGGCCTGGGGCTGTGGCCATGACGGGCCGGCCGGCGCTGCAGCCGCCCGAGCAGCTGCGCTATGCGCGCGTGCTCGACGGGGCCTCGCGCATCGGCCTGGTCGTGCTGGTGCTCAGCTTCGCGGCCTACCTGAGCGGGCTGATGGGCTCGCAGGTGCCGCCCGAGCGCCTGCCCGGGCTGTGGATCCACCCGGTCGGGCGCTACCTGGAGCTGACGCAGTCGCCCACCGGCTGGGGCTGGCTGCCGCTGATCCACCTCGGCGACATGGCCGGGCTGATGGGCATCGCGATCCTCGCCGGCGGCTCGGTCGCCTGCCTGCTCGCGCTGCTGCCGCTGTATGCGGCGCGGCGCGACCGCGCCTTCGTCGCGGTCTGCCTGGCCGAGGTGGCGGTGGTCGTGCTGGCGGCCTCGGGCTGGCTGGCCGGAGGGCATTGATGGCGCACGTCTTCTCGCGCCTGCTGCTGGCCACCGAACACACCGAGTTCGACGTCGGCGCCGAGGCGCTGGCCTTTGCGCTGGCGCGCCGCTGCCAGATGCCGCTGGCCGGCGTGCTGCCGATCGTCAGCAACTCCGAGTACGAGGCGCTGGCACCGCAGATCGTGGCTGCCGCCGAGGCCCAGGCGGCCCGGCGCATCGAGGCGCTGCAGGCGCAGGCGCAGGCCGTGGGCATCAGCCTGGACCTGCAGGCGCGCCGCGGCGAGGAGCCGTTCCAGGAGATCGTCGACGCCGCGGTCGAGGGTGCCGCCGACCTGCTGGTGATCCGCCGCCGCGGCAAGCGCAGCTTCCTGGCGCGGCTGATGGTCGGCGAGATGGTCGCCAAGGTCGTCGCCCATGCGCCCTGCAGCGTGTTGATCGTGCCGCGCGCGGCGCCGATGTGGTCGCAACGCGTGCTGGCCGCGGTCGACCCGCGCGCGGTGGACCTGCGCATCGTCGCGCAGGCCGCGGCGATCGCCGCCGAATGCGCGCTGCCGCTGTCGCTGGTGGCGGTGGCCGATGGCCCGTCGGCCGAGGCCAAGGCGCTGGCCGAGCAGGCGCTGCAGGCCGCCCGCGGCGCGGCGCAGGGCGTCGGGCTGCAGCCCGATCTGCTGTTGCGCAGCGGCCGCGCCCACGAGCAGATCCTCGCCGCGGCCGCCGAGTGCGCGGCCGACCTGGTCGTCGTCGGCCGCCATGGCGAGAGCCGGCTGCTGCGGGCCTGGCTGGGCGGCGTGACGCAGAAGGTGGTCGGGCTGGCCGACCGGCCGGTGCTGGTCGCCGTGTTCTCGTCCTGACCGACAGCGCAAGGGAGCCCTGACACCATGAGCGACGCACTGAACTACCTGGTCAAGGCCCGGCCCGAGGCGATGGGCCATTACTTCGCGTTCCTGAAGGACGCCGGCAAGCACCTCGACCCGAAGACGCGCGACCTGATCTCGGTGATCACCAAGGTGCATGCGCAGACCGAGCGCGGCTTCAGGCAGTACCTGGGCCGCGCGCTGCGCAACGGCTGCTCGCCGATGGAGGTGCTGGACGCGCTGCTGATGGCCTTCCCGGCGCTGGGCCTGGCGAAGATCGTCTGGGCGGTCGACATCATCCTGGCGATGGACCTGCCCGGGTTCGACCCGGCCGCGCTCGGCGCCGCGCCGGCCTGGCACGACCTGATGGCCGCCGACGATCTCGCCCCGGGCGAGACCCGGCGCATCGAGGTCGACGGCCGCGGCCTGTTCGTGCACCGCGAGGGCGACGACTGGCGGGTCTACGACAGCCGCTGCCCGCACCAGACGACCAACATCCCGCAGCTGGCGCTGCAGGGCTGCACGCTGACCTGCCCGAAGCATGAATGGGCCTTCGACATCCGCAGCGGCGAATGCATCGCCAAGGGCAGCAGCCCGCTCAGGCGCTGGGACAGCAAGGTCGAGGCCGGCCGGCTGCTCGCGCGCTGGTAGCCCGTCGCCCCCGAGTTTTCACCACGACCCGTTCACCTTCACCAGGAACAAGACCATGACCCGCCAGACCACCGTGTTCAAACTCACCCCGCTGGCGGCGCTGCTCGTCGCCGGCTCGGCCTTCGGCACCAACGGCTACTTCCCGCATGGCTACGGCATCAAGGCCAAGGGCATGGGCGGCGCGTCGGTCGCGATGGCGCAGGACAGCCTGGGCGGCGCGACCAACCCGGCCAGCATGGTCTTCGCCGGCGCGCGGGTCGACGCCGGGCTCGAGTGGTTCTCGCCGCGGCGCGACGCCTCGCGCAGCGGCGCGGCGTTCCCGACGCTCAACGGCAGCGTCGACAGCGACAGCACCAACTTCTTCGTCCCCGAGTTCGGCTACAACGCGATGCTCAAACCGAACCTGTCGCTGGGCGTCACCGTCTATGGCAACGGCGGCATGAACACCGACTACCCGCAGGGCAACTTCAACTGCGGCGGCGGCCCGGCCAACATGCTGTGCGGCAGCGGCCGGCTGGGCCAGGACCTGATGCAGCTGATCGTCGCGCCGACGCTGGCCTTCAAGCTGGCGCCGCAGCATTCGGTCGGCATCGCGCTGTTGCTGGGCTACCAGCGCTTCGAGGCCTACGGCCTGCAGGCCTTCGACAATGCGCCCGGCTTCCCGCCGTTCACCGGCGCGCCCGGCAGCGTGACCAACAAGGGCTACGACAGCTCCACCGGCGTCGGCGTGCGCCTGGGCTACATGGGCCGCCTCGGCGACAGCGTCACCGTCGGCGCCGCCTACGCGCCGAAGATGAACATGGGCAAGTTCGACAAGTACAAGGGCCTGTTCGCCGGCCAGGGCGACTTCGACATCCCCGCCCACTACGCGCTGGGGGTGTCGATCGCCGCCACGCCGACGCTGACGCTGGCCTTCGACTACGAGCGCATCGACTACAGCGGCGTCGCCTCGGTCGGCAACCCCAGCTCGGCGATGGCGCCGCTGGGCGCCGCCAACGGCCCGGGCTTCGGCTGGAAGGACATCGACATCTACAAGTTCGGCCTGCAGTGGCAGATGAACCCGGCCTGGACGCTGCGCGCCGGCTACAACCACGGCGACAACCCGATCAGCGGCAGCGATGTCACGTTCAACATCATCGCCCCGGGCGTCGTGACCAGCCACTACACCGCGGGCTTCACCTGGGCGATGAGCGGCGGCGACGAGCTCAGCGGATCGCTGATGGTGGCGCCGAGCCAGAGCGTCACCGGCGCGTCGATGTTCAACTCGCCGGCCCTGCTGGGCCCCGGCAACGGCGGCAACGAGACGATCCGCATGCGCCAGATGTCGATCGGCCTGGCCTGGAGCCGCAAGTTCTGATCGGCCGCCGCGCGACTCTCGACCGGGTTCAGGGCCGCGCGTAGCTCGCGCTCGCCTCGGGCCCGAAGTGATCGCTGGCCGCCGGTTGCGGCGGTGACTGTGCCTCGTGCGGGCGGTCGACCCACCCGTCGGTCAGCATCGCCGAGGCCCAGATGGCGCTGAGCGTGACCCACGAGGTCATCGTGAACACCGCTGCGCCCGAGACGCCGGCGCCGACCGCGCAGCCGCCGGCCAGCATGCCGCCGAAACCCATCAGGATCGCGCCGGCGATGTAGCGCCTCATCGCCTGGCCGCCCTGGAAGCCCTCGAGCTTCAGCTCGCGCCACAGCAGCGCCGACAGGAAGGCGCCCAGCGCGACGCCGGGTACCAGCCCGAGGTCGAACTTCAGCGCCTGGCCGGGCGGCGACAGCACCAGCATCAGCGTGTCGGCGGCCGGACCGGTGAACGACAGGCTCTGGATCGGGATCACCAGGTCGAAGGCCGCGCGCGAGATCAGGTAGGTCGCGAGCCAGGCGGCGGCGACCATCACGCCGACGCCGATCGCGCCGAACCAGCCCCAGAAGCGCACCCGCTGCCGCCAGCCCCAGACCAGCGCCGCGCCCAGCCAGACCGCACCGAACAGCAGGCCGCCGGTGTGGCCCCAGCCGGTGATCACCAGCAGGTCGCGCGCCGAGCCGCCGTCGACGGTCCACCAGCCCGAGATCGCCAGCCGCAGCGGCGACAGCAGCCCCGACAGCGCCGACTGCGCGGTGACGGCGAACACCAGCCCCGACAGCAGCGCGCGCAGGTTGCCCTGTGCGGCCAGCACCAGCAGCCGGCTCGAGCAGCCGCGCGCCAGGATCATGCCGGCGCCGAACATCGCGCCGCCGATCGCCGCGCCCGACAGGCTGCCGCGGTTGGCCAGCTGGCGCGCTTCGCGCACGTCCATCACGCCGGCGAGGATCAGCGCCTGCGTCAGCAGCACCGCGGTCGAGAAGGTGAACAGCCAGACCGTCAGCTTGCCCTCGCGCGTGCCGCGGGCGAACTCGATCACTGCCGAGCGCAGGCAGAAGCGCGAGCGGTGGGCGAAGAAGCCGAACAGCAGCCCGATCAGGCCGCCGGCCAGCGTGATCGTCCACATTTCACCCAACCGGGTGATCAGGGATTCGAGGTTCATCGCGGCGGCCGGCGCCTTCATCCGTCATCAATGATTTTCGGATGATCCACCGGCCGCGCCGGCGCCGGCTTGACCGGGATCACATCAAGGTGTCGGCCCAGATGTTCCTCGCCCAGGCCTCGGCATAGCGGCCTTCGAGGTCGGAGCGCACGTCGGAGACGCCGCCCGAGCCGCCGATCGTGAAGAAGCTCTTCTTCGGCGTCTCGTACTCGTGCACGCTGGCGACATGGATCACGTGGGTGGCGTCGACATAGCTCATGCAGACGTTGGTGATCATCGGGTGCGGGTTGACCTCCAGCCCCTGCAGCTCGGCGACGATCGCCGCGGCGGTGACCTTGGCGTGCGAATTGGCCATGTGGCCCGACTTCGGCATGCCCTGGGCGACCTGGATCGCGTCGCCGATCACGTGGATGTGCTTCGCCGCGGTCGACTCGAAGTTCAGGAAGTGGACGTGGCACCAGCGGTTGTTGGCGTTGGCCAGCCCGGTCTGCACCGCCAGCGCGCCGGCGCGCATCACCGGCAGCACGTTCAGCACGTCGGCCTTCACGTCGTCCTGCACCTCGAACTTCACGGTGCTGGCCTTCGCGTCGACACTGGCCACCTTGTGCTGGGGCCGGTACTCGACCATCGGGCCGTACAGCTCGGCCCAGGCCTTCTTGAACAGCGGGCCCTTCGAGGTGACGTCGGGGTTGGCGTCGAGGATCAGCACCTTGGACTTCGGCTTGGCCTGCTTGAAGTAGGCGGCCACCACGCTGGCGCGCTCGTAGGGCCCCGGCGGGCAGCGGTAGGGCGCCTCGGGGATCGTGATCGCGTAGACGCCGCCGTCGCGCATCGCCTCGAGCTGGCGTCGCAGCGCCATCGTCTCGGGGCCGGCCTTCCAGGCGTGCAGGATCTGGCCGCTGTCGTGCGCCGCCTTCAGGCCTTCGGTCTGCTCCCACTGGAAGTCGATGCCCGGCGCCAGCACGAGCTTGTCGTAGGCCACCGTGCCGCCGGAGGCCAGCGTGGCCACGCGCTTCGTCGCGTCGATCGCCGTCACCGTGTCCTGCACCAGCCGCACGCCGTGCTTCGCCGACAGGCCGGTGTAGGGGGTGGTGATGTCGGCCATCGACTTCATGCCGGCGATCACCAGGTTGGACACCGGGCAGGAGACGAACTGCGGATTCGGCTCGACCATCGTCACGTCGATGCGGTAGTCCGACAGCAATCGGGTGTACTTGGCAACGGTGGCGCCGCCGTAGCCGCCGCCGACCACCAGCACGCGCGCCTTCGACGGCGAACCGCCGGTCGAGGCGCAGCCGGCCAGTCCGAGGGTGCCGCCGGCCACCAGGCCGGCCAGGAGATGTCTGCGTTGCATGGTGTTGGCCGGTCCTATTTCTGGGCCGCGAAATAGGCGGCGACGGTCTCGAGCTGCTCCTGCGAGTAGCCGCGGGTGATCTGGTGCATGATCGTCGCCGGTCGCTGGCCGTTGCGGAAGGCCATCAGCTGGTTCAGCAGAAAATCCTGCGGCAGGCCGGCCAGTCGGACCAGCGCCTGGCCCTGGACCGCGTGGCCGTCGGTGCCATGGCACTGCGCGCAGGTGGCGGCCAGCGCACGGGTGCGCAACCTCTGGGTGTCCTGGGCCAGCGCGGGCTGCGCGGCACACCAGGACCCGGCCAGGGCCAGCGCAAGGGCGAGCGCTCGCCCGCGTGCGGGGTCGGTGGTTGTCATCCGGTTCTCCGTGGTTTCAGCGGTTCGTGGGTCCGAAGCGGCGGCTCGTCGGGTTGCAGGCGCAGCAGCACCGAGCGTATAGTGTCCGGAATATCATTGAATGCTGATGCAGTGTTATCCCTGAGCCGGTGCTGTCGGGCGCTGCTGGCCGCCGCGTGGCTGGTCGCGGTGCCCTGGCTGAACGGTGCTGCGGCGGCTGAGCCAGCCACCGTGCCGATGGAAGTCGTGCGTGTCGCCGAGGGCGCGTATTTCGTCCAGGGCCAGGCGGCGCTGGGCTCGGCGGCGAACCAGAACTTCATCTCGAACGCGGGCTTCGTGATCACCGACGACGGCGTGGTGGTGATCGACGCGCTGGGCTCGCCACCGCTGGCGCTGCGGCTGGTCGCCGAGATCCGCAAGCTGACGCCGCTGCCGATCCGCCAGGTGATCGTGACCCATTACCACGCCGACCATGTCTACGGCCTGCAGGTCTTTCAGGCGCTCGGCGCGACGATCGTCGCCCATGCACTGGGCCGCGACTACCTCGGTTCGGACACTGCGCGGCTGCGCCTGCAGGCCAGCCGCGAGGAGCTGTTTCCGTGGATCGACGAGAACACCCGGCTGGTGGCGGCCGCCCGCTGGATCGGCAGCCCCGACCCGCATGCCGAGACGCTGATCCGCGTCGGCCGCACCGATTTCGTCCTGCGGCCGGTCGGCCCGTCGCACACCCCCGAGGACCTGGTGGTGTTCGTGCCCTCGTCGGGCGTGCTGTTCTCGGGCGACCTGCTGTTCCGCGGCCGCATCCCGTTCATCGGGCAGGCCGACAGCGGCGGCTGGATCCGCGCGCTCGAACGCATGCTGGCGATGGACCCGAAGGTCGTCGTCCCGGGCCACGGCCCGCCGTCGACCGATCCGCGCGCCGACATGGTGCTCACGCGCGACTACCTGGTGTACCTGCGCGACCGCATGGGCGAGGCCGCGCGCAGCATGGAGCCGTTCGACGAGGCCTATGCCCGCACCGACTGGAGCCGCTTCAGCGGCCTGCCGCTGTTCCAGGCGGCCAACCGCATGAACGCCTACAACACCTACCTGCAGATGGAGCACGAGGCCAAATGACGCCGCCGTCCGCCCCGCCGTGGCGCCGCCGCGAGTGGCTGGCGGTGCCGTTTGCGCTGGCGCACGGCGCCGCCGCCGCTGCGCCGTCCGCACCGGCCGCGCCGGGCGACAAGCCGGCGCTGCCGGCGGTTGCGCTGCTCGACGGCGCCACGCTGGACCTGGCCGCGCTGCACGACACGGCGCTGGTGCTGGTCTTCTTCGACACCAGCTGCGCCTATTGCCGGCGCCACAACACCCGCCTCGAGCAACTGGTGCGCGCGACCCGCGGCCAGCCGCTGCGGGTGCTGGGCGTGGCCGGCGACCGCGATCCGGCGCTGGTGCGCGACTACCTGCGCCGGCAGGGCTGGACCTTCGCGGTCACCCTCGACACCGACCGGCTGCGTCCGCTGCTGACGACGCGGCGCGTGGTGCCGATGACCTGCGTGCTCGATCGCGGCGGCCGGCTGCGCGAGCTGATCCCGGGCGAGATGGCCGAAGCCGACGTGCTCGACCTGGCACGCTGGGCCCGGCCGGCCTGACAATCGCTCCCTCACCGACCCGGAGGTCTGCGCATGCGACTCGCCCATGCCCTGTCGATCCATCGCCGCGGCGTCGCGTTGGCGCTGGCCGGCCTCGCGCTGGCGGCGCTGGCGCTGGCGCCGCGGGCCGGCGCCGACAGCGCCACGCCGGAGATCTTCCGCGGCGCCGACCTCGTGCTGGGCGAGCAGCTGCTGAAGACCCATCGCTGCGCCGAGTGCCACACCCGCCACGTCGGCGGCGACGGCAGCGACATCTACAACCCGCAGGGCCGCATCTCGACCCCCGGTGCGCTGCGCGGCATGGTCGACCTGTGCAGCACCGAGCTGAAGCTGCAGCTCTTCCCCGAGGAGGTGACGGCGGTCGCCGCGGTGCTCAACCGCGACCATTACCGCTTCGGCGCCCGCTGACGCGGCGGCGAGCCCGGGCAGCCCCGGCGCGAACAAGGCTTCATCGGTCCATCCGTGCTTGCCAATACAATCATTCAACTTCGCTTCCACGACAGCCATGGTCTCGCAAGCCAGCACCAATGGAGATGCGGTCTTCGAATCGGTGGCCGAGCTGTTCTCGCTGCTGTCCACGCCGGTGCGGCTGAAGATCATCAGCGCACTGTGCAACGGCGAGAAGAACGTCTCCGAGCTGCTGTCCGAGATCGACACCACCCAGCCGAACATGTCGCAGCACCTGTCGACGCTGTACCGCGCCGGGGTGCTGGGCAAGCGCCGCGACAGCACCCAGATCTACTACCGCCTGCAGAGCGAGCGGGTGGCCACGCTGTGCCGCGCGGTCTGCACCCAGGTGGCGATCGAGATGGACCCCGAGGCGTCGATCGACCCGTCCGAGCGGCTGCTGCCCGGCACCACGCGCTGAGCGGCGTCGCAGCCGCTCCGAACGCTCAGGTCGCGACGCAGGGGTATTGCGCGGCGAGCGCCGCGGTGTATTCGGCGATCGGCCCGGCATGCCGCTCGGCGCCGGCGAAGCCGGTCTCGCCGCCGAAGTAGACCCAGGCCTCGATCGCCTCGCCCCCGCCCGGGTGCGGCTGCACCCGGATGCGCCGGCGCACATACCACTGCGGGTCGTCGACCTGTTCCAGCCGGTCCATCGCGGCGAGGGTCTCGTCGTCGACCTCGAACAGCTGGCCGACCACCGGCAGGCCCTCGCCGGGCCGTTCCAGCAGCCAGGGCAGGCAGCGCGGGCCGACGATGTACAGCGGGTGCGGCTCGACGGTGACCACGTCGCCGCCGACGCGCCGGCCGCGGTTGACGTGGAAGTTGCGGAAGCCCTGCTTCAGGGTGCCGAAGACGAAGATCAGGTGCGCCATGCGGCATTCTCGACCGGATCCCGGCGGGCCCGGCCACCGCTGGCAGCGTCGATCTTCGGCCGGCCCAAAGAAGGCGTATTCGGGTTTTCACTTAAATAAATCCGATTGATTTATTTATCAAGACGGCTACAGTTCGCTCAGCCCGGAAACGGGCGTACTGCCACCGATCCGATCACCGGGCCCTGGGGCCCGACCACCGAACTGGAGACATGCCGTGAACCTGAAGACCCCCCTCGCCATCGCCGCTTCCGCCGCCCTGCTGCTCGCCACCGGCGCCGCCATGGCCCAGTCGCAGCCGGTGATCGGCCTGATCACCAAGACCGAGACCAACCCGTTCTTCGTCAAGATGAAGGAGGGCGCCGAGGCCGAGGCCAAGGCCAAGGGGGCCAAGCTGCTCAGCGGCGCCGGCAAGACCGACGGCGACAACGCCGGCCAGATCGCCCACATCGAGAACATGATCGCCGCCGGCGCCAAGACGATCATGATCACGCCCAGCGACTCGAAGGCGATCGTGCCGGCGATCAAGAAGGCCCGCGACAAGGGCGTGATGATCATCGCGCTGGACAGCCCGACCGACCCGGTCGACGCCACCGACGCGCTGTTCGCCACCGACAACTACCAGGCCGGCGTGCTGATCGGCCAGTACGCCAAGGCCGCGCTCGGCGCCAAGCCGGCGAAGATCGTCACGCTCGACCTGTTCCCCGGTCACCCGGTCGGCGCGCAGCGCCACAACGGCTTCCTGAAGGGCTTCGGCCTGGCTGCGCCCGATGCCAAGAGCAACGAGCTCGGCAAGGCCGCCGAGGTGGTCTGCATGGCCGACAGCTTCGGCGACCGCGCCAAGGGCCAGACGGCGATGGAGAACTGCCTGCAGAAGGTGCCCGACGTCAACATCGTCTACACCATCAACGAGCCCGCCGCAGCCGGCGCCTTCAACGCGCTGAAGAAGGCCGGCAAGGACAAGGGCGTGATCATCGTCTCGGTCGACGGCGGCTGCGACGGCATCAAGGACGTCGGCGCCGGCGTGATCGCCGCGACCAGCCAGCAGTACCCGCTGAAGATGGCGGCCATGGGCGTCGCCGCCGGCGTCGAGTACGCCAAGACTGGCAAGAAGGTCGCGGGCTACACCGACACCGGCGTCACGCTGATCGCCGCCAAGCCGATGCCCGGCGTCGACAGCAAGGACGTCAAGACCGGCACGGACCTGTGCTGGGGCGCCAAGAAGTAAGCCGCCGCTGACGCCACCGTGGTGGCGCCGCCCCGCAGCCGGGGCGCGCCGCCGCATGTCCCCAAGCCTCACCGGGAACCCACCATGTCCACCCTGAAAGACAAGCTGCCGCCGATCGGCCAGCTCGGCCCCTTCATCGCGCTGCTGATCGCCTGCGTGTTCTTCGCCACCCAGTCCGACCGCTTCCTGACCGGCGCCAACCTGAGCCTGGTGCTGCAGCAGGTGATGGTGGTGGGCGTGATCGCGATCGGCCAGACGCTGATCGTGCTGACCGCCGGCATCGACCTGTCCTGCGGCATGGTGATGGCGCTGGGCAGCATCGTGATGACCAAGTTCGCGCAGGACTTCGGGCTGCCCGGGCCGCTGGCGATCCTGTGCGGCATCGCCGTGACCGCCGCCTTCGGCTTCCTCAACGGCACCCTGGTCACCCGCATCAAGCTGCCGCCGTTCATCGTCACGCTGGGCACGCTGAACATCGCCTTCGCGATCACCCAGCTGTACTCCAACGCGCAGACCGTCACCGAGGTGCCGGCATCGATGACCTTCCTCGGCAACACCTTCGCGATCGGCGGCACCGAGGTCAGCCTGGGCACCGTGCTGATGATCCTGCTGTACCTGGGCGTCTGGTTCTGGCTGCGCGAGACCGCCGCCGGCCGCCATGTCTACGCAGTGGGCAACAACCCCGAGGCGACCCGCCTGGTCGGCATCCCGACCGACCGCGTGCTGATGGGCGTCTACGTGCTGGCCGGCGTGTTCTACGGCATCGCCTCGCTGCTCAGCGTGGCCCGCACCGGCGTCGGCGACCCGAACGCCGGCCAGACCGAGAACCTCGACGCGATCACCGCGGTGGTGCTCGGCGGCACCAGCCTGTTCGGCGGCCGCGGCGTGATCCTCGGCTCGCTGATCGGCGCGGTCGTCGTCGGCGTGCTGCGCAACGGCCTCACGCTGATGGGCGTGGCCTCGGTCTACCAGGTGCTGATCACCGGCATCCTGGTGATCCTGGCGGTGGCGATCGACCAACTGTCCCGCAAGGGCGCGCGTTAAGACTCATCAGGAGCACAGATCATGGCAACCGAAAAACTCGTGATGAAGGCCACCGGCCTGGTCAAGCGCTACGGCCAGGTCACCGCGCTCGACGGCGCCGACTTCGAGCTGCGTGCCGGCGAGATCCTGGCGGTGATCGGCGACAACGGCGCCGGCAAGTCCAGCCTGATCAAGGCGCTGTCGGGCGCGACGATCCCCGACGAGGGCACGATCGAGCTCGACGGCAAGCCGATCAGCTTCAAGAGCCCGATCGACGCCCGCCACGCCGGCATCGAATGCTGCTACCAGGACCTGGCGGTGGCCCCGGCGATGACGATCACCGAGAACCTGTTCCTCGGCCGCGAGCTGCGCCGCGACGGCTTCGCCGGCAACGTGCTGCGCATGCTCGACAAGAAGAAGATGCTCGAGACCGCGATCGCCCGCATGGCCGACCTGAAGGTGGGCATCCGCTCGATGACCCAGCCGGTCGAGACGCTGTCGGGCGGCCAGCGCCAGTGCGTCGCGGTGGCGCGTGCCGCGGCCTTTGCCGAGCATGTGGTGATCCTCGACGAGCCGACCGCCGCGCTCGGCGTCAAGGAGGGCAACATGGTGCTGGAGCTGATCCGCCGGGTCCGCGACAAGGGCCTGCCGGTGATCCTGATCAGCCACAACATGCCGCATGTGTTCGAGATTGCCGACCGCATCCACGTCGCCCGGCTCGGCAAGCGCGCGGCGATCCTGAACCCGAAGAAGATCAGCATGAGCGACACCGTCGCGGTGATGACCGGCGCGATGCCGCCGGAGAAGATCCCCGACGAATGCCTGGCCTGACCCGAGGACGATGACCATGCTCAAGGGCATTCCCCCGCTGCTGACGCCCGAGCTGCTGAAGGTGCTGGCCGAGATGGGCCACGGCGACGAGATCCTGGTGGCCGACGCCAACTTCACCGCCGCCAGCTTGGGGCGGGGCAAGCCGGTCGTCGCGCTGCCCGGGGTGGGCGTGCAGCAGGCCTGCGCGGCGCTGCTGGCGCTGCTGCCGCTGGACGCGGCGGTGGACCGGCCGGTGGCCTACATGAAGGTCTGCGACACGCCCAACGGCTACCGCAGCGCGCTGCAGCGTGAAGTGATCACGGCGCTGGAGGCCGGCGGCCATGTGCAGCCCGGACAATGCGAGGCGATCGAACGCTTTGCCTTCTACGACCGCGTGAAGACCGCCTATGCCATCGTCCACACCGGCGAACTGCAGCCCTACGCCAACTTCATCCTGAAGAAGGGCGTGCTCGGCGAGGTCCTGCGCGCCTGACGATCCGACGATGGAGCGCGCCGCGATGCCCGACCGCAGCACCCAGCGACTGAAGCCGCGCGGCTCCAGCCAGGGCGGGCTGCGGCAGTACAACGAGCGGGTGGTGCTGCAGGCGATCCGGCTGCACGGCGCGCTGCCGGGCGCCGAGATCGCCCGCCAGACCCAGCTGACCGCGCAGACCATCTCGCTGATCACCAAGCGGCTGGAGGCCGACGGCCTGCTGGTGCGCGGCGAGCCGCAGCGCGGGCGGGTCGGCCAGCCCTCGGTGCCGCTGTCGCTGAACCCCGACGGCGCGTTCGCGATCGGCATCAAGGTCGGCCGCCGCAGCGTCGACGCGCTGCTGGTCGACTTCACCGGCGCGGTGCGCCGGCGCTGGACGTGCAACTACCGCTACCCCGATCCCAAGGCGCTGCTGGCCGAGATCGGCGCGCGGCTGGCCGACATCCAGGCCGAGCTGACGCCGGCCGAGGTCGATCGATTGCAGGGCGTGGGCATCGCCGCGCCGCTGAACCTGGGCGGCTGGCAGACGCTGCTGGAGATGCCGCCCGAGGTGGCGGCGCAGTGGCAGGCCTTCGACCTGCGTGCCGAGGTCGCCGCGCTGACCGAGCTGCCGGTGTCGCTGCTGAAGGACACCGCGGCGGCCTGCGTCGCCGAACTGGTGGCCGGGCGCGGGCGCAGCATCCAGAGCTTCCTCTACGTCTTCGTCGACACCTTCGTCGGCGGCGGACTGGTGCTCGACAGCCACCTGCGCGGCGGCCTGCACGGCAACGCCGGCGCGATCGGCTCGCTGCCGCTGGGGTTGCACGACGGCGCCGGTACCGCGCCGCCGGCCCAGCTGCTGAGCGTGGCCTCGCTGCTGAACCTCGAGCAGCTGTACCAGGCCGCAGGCCTGGACCTGGCCGCGCTGGCCGATGGCCGCGCGCTGCAGCCGCCGTGGGCGCCGCACACGGCGGCCTGGCTCGGGCAGGCGGCCGCCGCGCTGGCGCTGGCCGTCGACAGCGCGGCCTGCCTGCTCGACCTCGAGGCGGTGATCGTCGACGGTTCGTTCGGCCGTGAACTGCAGGCTGCGCTGGTCGCCGCGCTGGCCACGGCGATGGACCGCTACAGCTGGGAGGGCGTCACCCGTCCGGCGCTGCTGCCCGGCACCATCGGCTCCGACGCGCGGGCGCTGGGCGGCGCGCTGCTGCCGCTGCACGCCAACTTCTCGCCCGACCGCGAGCTGTTCCTGAAGATCGCCGCCGAGTGAGGCCGACAGGCGCGCCGGGCATGGATCAGTCCGCCGCCAGGTCGGCCAGGCTGGGCCCGCGCGACACCTCGGGTGCGGTCGGCGCGGTCCAGCTCACGCCTTCGTCGGCGGCCCAGCGCGCCAGCCGGCCATCGGCCAGCGCGCTGCCGATCACGCCGTCGATCGCAGAGCGCACGTCGGCGGCCGGCTGCAGCGTCACGAAGCCCAGGTTGACGCCGATCGGCCGCCGCCAGGGCGAGGCCACCAGCTCGCCGTCGGCATGCTGCAGCCGCCAGCCGTCGAACATCGCCAGCGGCAGCAGTGCGGCGTCGAAGCGTGCATCGGCACGGGCCAGTTCGCCCAGCAGGTCCTCGCGCTGGCCCAGCGACACCGATCGGCTGCGCAGCGCGCCATTGCGCCAGACCATCGCGACCGCACCGCCCAGCGTGCCGGTGGTGACGCCGAGCTTGCGCTCGCCGAGGTCGGCCAGGCCATTCAGCGGCGGCGAGCCGCCGCGCTGCACCAGGCCCAGCGAGACCGCCTGGTAGGCGCGACCGGCGGCCAGCGGGCCCAGCACGATGAAGGGCCGCTCGCGCTTGCGCCTGGCGCCGGGGTAGTCGGGCGTGCGTGCGCTGGCCCGGGTCGGCGTCCCGAAGTCGCCGGCCAGCAGCGGGAAGCCGCTGGCCGCGTCGCACACCCCGGACGACAGCAGCGCGTTGACCTCGTGGGCCAGCGTGCTCTCCTTCTCGTACTCGGACTCGAACGGCACCACCACCAGCTCGCGGCCCATCGCCGCGGCGGCGGCGCCGGCGATGCGCACGTCCAGCCCGCGCGGCGCGCCGCCGGCCTGCCACGACAGCGGCGGGTTGTCCGCCGCCATGCACACCGTCAGCGGCGCCGACCAGGCCGCGGCGCCGAAGAGCAGCGCGGCCAGGCCCAGCGCCGCCCGCGCCGCCTCAGTTCTCCTTGCCGCCACGGGTTCCCACGTAGGCCCACAGCACGGCGACCTGCTCGGGCGTCAGCGCGTCCTTGAACGAGGGCATGTTGCCCTTGCCCAGGGTCACGCTCTGCTGGAAGCGATCGGGCTGGTCGAGCGGGAACTTGCGCAGGTCGTAGACCGTGGTGCCGGCGTTGACCATGTTGCGGCCGTGGCACTGCGCGCAGGTGCGGTGGAACTGCTCGCGCCCCTGCTCGATCAGCTCGGGCGCGAAGCGTCCGGCGGTGGCCTGCGCCTGGGTCGCCATCGGCAAGGCCAGCACCAGCCCGGCCAGCCGCAGCCAGCGCCGTTGCGCGCCTGCAAGCGGACGCCGTGGATCCGGCTCTGCCGGTCCACTGGCGTCGCCCCCCTGGGGGGGAGCGCCAAAGGCGCTGCGGGGGGGGGTCACGGCAACGCGAAGGTCCACAGCGAGCCGCCGGCCGGCGTCGCGGCCATGCGTTCGTCGCCCAGCAGGGCCCAGACGCCGCCGGCGCCGACGGTGATGCTCACGTACTGCTTGCCCTGGTGTTCCCAGGTGACCGGCAGGCCGATGATCCCCGAGCCGGTCTGGAACTGCCACAGCGGCTTGCCGTTGCCGGCATCGACGGCCATGAACTCGCCGGTGGCCGCGCCGGTGAACACCAGGCCGCCGCCGGTCGACAGCGTGCCGGCCATGCTCGGCTGGCCCGGCCAGGCCATCTGCCACTTGCTCTTGCCGGTCAGCGGGTCGATCGCGCTGAGGTAGCCGTGCGGCTGGTCCTTGGGCATGTCGACGCCGCGGAAGTCGACGCCCAGGTACCACTCGCCCTTCTTGTACTCGGCCTTGGCCAGCTTGTACGGCCAGCTGATGTTCAGCGTGTTGGCATAGGCCAGGCCGGTGGCCGGGTTCCATGACATCGGCTGCCAGTTCTTGCCGCCCAGCACCGAGGGCCAGACCATCTCGTCGCCGCCGGCGCGGACCCGCTTGGTGACTTCGCTCTCGACCGGCCGGCCGCTGGCGAGGTCGATCCGGTCGGCCCAGTTGACCTTGACATAGGGGTTGGCCGCCAGCAGCTTGCCGTTGGCGCGGTCGAGCACGTAGAAGAAGCCGTTGCGGTTGGCCTGCATCAGCACCTTCCTCGGCTGGCCGGCGACGTTCATGTCGACCAGCATGCCGACTTCGGTCGCGTCGTAGTCGTAGGGGTCGTTCGGGCTGAACTGGTAGTGCCAGACCAGCTGGCCGGTCTTGGGCCGGAACGCCAGCACCGAGCAGATGTACAGGTTGTCGCCCTTGCGCAGCTCGGCGTTCCACGGGCCGCCGTTGCCGGTGCCCCAGTAGACGAGGTCGAGCTCGGGGTCGTAGGCGCCGGTCAGCCAGGTCGGCGCACCACCCTTGCTGTGGGTGTCGCCGGGCCAGGTGTCGCCGCCCTTCTCGCCCGGCGCGGCGGTGGTGTAGAGGCGCCACAGCTGCTTGCCGGTGGCCGGGTCCCAGCCGTCGATGAAGCCGCGGGTGCCGTATTCGCCGCCGGCGATGCCGGTCATCACGACGCCGTTGGCCACCAGCGGTGCGCCGGTCATCGCGTGGCCGTTCTGGTAGTCGGCGGCCTTGCTCTTCCAGAGCTGCTTGCCGGTCTTGGCGTCCAGCGCGATGACCTGCGCATCGAGCGTGACGCGGTAGAGCTTGCCCTCGTAGATCGCCGCACCGCGGTTCAGGATGCCGCAGCAGGCCATCTTGAACACGTCCTGCGGCAGCTCGATCTCGGACTTCCAGATCTGCCTGCCGGTCAGCGGGTCGATCGCCATCGTCGCGCTGTGGGTGGTGACGTACATCACCCCCTCGTGAACGATCGGCTGGCTTTCCTGGCCCTGCGGGTTGTTCAGGCTGTAGCTCCACTTGGGCACCAGCTTGCCGACGTTGCCGGCATCGATCTGCTTGAGCGGGCTGTAGCGCTGGTTGTTGTAGCCCATGCCGTAGGTCAGCACGTCACCGGGGGTGGTGGCGTCGGCCGTCAGCGCGGCGGCCGACTGCGCCATCGCGGCCGGCGCGGCCAGCGTTGCCAGGGCCGCAGCGGCGGCCAGCCATCGGGTCATCTGCATCGATCGTCTCCTGTGGATCTGCGGCTGGGTGCCGCTTCGGCGGGCTCGTCGGCACCGCAGCCGGCATGGTGCAGGCTGCCGGCGCGACTGTCCACGCCTTGCGGGCATTCCCTAGGTCGCCCCGGGCGCCGCGCTGCCGGCTAACGCCGCCCGAACATCATCTGCCGCGCCAGTGCCGATTTCAGCGGCGGCAGTGCCTGCAGCGCCGCCAGCCCCAGCGCGCGCGCCGCCGGCAGCCCCGGCCAGCGCCAGGTGAAGCTGCGGGCCAGGAAATCGGTCGCGGCGATCATCGACCAGCGGTCGGCGCCGCGTTCCCATTCCAGCCGGCGCAGCAGCGGCGCCAGGCCGTCGGGCGCGGCATGGCGCAGCGCATGCACCAGCGCGGCGGCGTCGCGCAGCCCGAGGTTCAGGCCCTGGCCGGCCACCGGGTGCAGCGTCTGCGCGGCGTTGCCGATGCGCACGATCGCGCCGTCGACCAGCGTGCGCTCGGCGTTGAGCCCGAGCGCGAAGTGCTTCAGCGGCGACAGCGCGACCACCCGGCCGGCAGCCGCGGGCAGCAGCGTGTCGAGCAGCGCGATGCGCTGGGTGTCCGACAGCGGCGCCACCGGGTCGTCGTCGCTGGGCACGCACCAGACCAGCGCGGCGCAGGCGCTGCCGTCGGCCGCCGGCGGCAGCGGCAGCAGCGCCAGCGGGCCATCGCGGGTGAAGCGCTCGACCGCCCGGCCCGGCGTCGCGCCGGCCAGCGTCGCGGTGCCGACCCAGGCCGTCTGCCGGTAGTCGCGGATCACCGCCTTGCGCGCCTGGTCGGCGAACACGCCGCCTTCGGCGACCACCGCCAGGTCGAAGTGCTCGGCGATCGCCGCGTCGACCTCGACGCCGCCGGCCACGCTGCCCGCGCCGCCGAGCGGCCGCACGTCGGTCACCGGCTGGCCGAAGCGGCTGTGCAGGCGCTGCGGCTGCGCGCCTTCGGCGGCCTGCCAGGCCCGCTGCAGGCAGGCCACCAGCGTGCCGTAGGACAGCACCGCGCCGAGCATCGGCACAGCCTCGTCGATGGCCCGCAACTGCACCGCGTCGGCGGCGTGGCGCAGGCGGATCGTCGGCGGCGCCTGCGACACCAGCACCTCGGTGATCGGCTGCACCCCGGCCGCCGGCCAGGCGCCCAGCCGCTGCAGCATCTGCACGCTGCCCAGCGCCAGCGCCAGCGTGCGCGGATCCCCCGCCAGGTCCTGGTCGGCCGGCCGGGCGTCGAACAGGCTGATCTCGGCGCGCGGCAGCTGCTGCGCCGCCTGCAGCGCCAGCGCCAGCCCGGCCGGCCCGGCGCCGACCACCGCGATGCGCCAGGCCTGCGTGGCAACGGCATGGGGTCGGGACGTCGCATCGGTCATGAGCAGCCTTCCAGCCAGCCGACGTCGGGCATGCGCCCGGCGCGCAGCGTGATGATGCGGCCGGCGTCGTTGCTCTCCATCACCAGCGCGAAGCGGCGATCGGGGGAGTAGACCGTGAGCATCCGGCCCTTGTCGAAATAGGGATGCGGCGCCGACGCCAGCCGCCTGCCGTAGACCTGCTGGGCCCGCAGCAGGCTGTCGCCCACGTGCAGGCCGCTGGCGGTGGCATAGCGGACATCGCGGGTCTCGACGCGGGTGATCACCTCGCTGGCCACGGTGTAGCGCACGCCGGGCTGGGCGGCGGTGCTGCGGTAGTGGCAGGCCTCGGGCGCCGCGCCGGTGGCCGGCGCGGCGCCGGATCGGGCGTCGGGTGTCAGCGGCCGGCCCAGCGCCGCCTCGGCCTGGGCCGGCGCCTGGCCGGCGGCGGCCGGGCCGAGGCCGTAATAGGTGAAGCGACCCGACGGGCCTGCGGCCGGGCCGGACCTGGCGGCGGCCGGCGCGGCGCAGGGGCCGCTGCAGGCGGCGGCGAGGCCCAGCGCCAGCAGGCCGCCGGACAGGCGCCGAAGCCGGCGCCCGCCCTGCGCGCGGGGCAGTGAGGGGGGCAGCAGGGGGACGGTCACCGCGGGGCACCCGGTGGTCTCGAACGGGCGCAACGATAGCGCATGCCTGCGATGCGGCGGCGCGCCGCCCGGCTGCCCGCTCAGGCGGCCGCTCCGGCCGCGCCGAGGTCGGGCCGTTGCAGCCGCAGCGCGGCCAGCTGCGCCGGCGTGCCCAGGTTGTGCCAGGGGCCTCGCAGCAGCTCGCCACCGAGCCGGCCGGCGGCCGCGCTGGCGAACAGCCGAGGCCCCAGCGCGGCGCGTTCGCCCGGCCGGATGCCCTCGACCAGCGTGCGGCGCACCAGCGCCAGGTTGGCATAGGTCCAGGGCCGCGGCTGGCCGTCGGGCGGACGCCGCAGCCGGCCGTCGACCAGCGCGAAGTCGCCCGCGGCGTGGAAGTCGGGGTTGGGCACCAGCCACAGGTGGGCGTCGTCGCTGCCGGCGGCAAAGCGCTGCGCCGTTGCCGCATCGAAGGCGAAGCCGGGCGCGACGATGTCGCCCGAGACCAGCCAGAAGCAGTCGCCCAGCAGCGGCAGCGCCTTGGCGATGCCGCCGGCCGTCTCGAGCGCGCCGCCGTGGTCGCGGCCTTCCATCGAATAGTGCAGCACCAGGCCGAAGCGCCGGCCGTCGCCGAGGATCGCCGGGAACTGCTCTTCGAGCCAGGCGGTGTTGATCACCACCTCGCGCACGCCGGCGGCGGCCAGCGCCAGCAGATGCCACTCGATCATCGGCCGGCCGGCCACTGCCAGCAGCGGCTTGGGCACGCGGTCGGTCAGCGGCCGCATGCGCTCGCCGCGGCCGGCGGCGAGCACCAGGGCTTTCAGGGGTTCGGCGCGCATCGGGGCGGCAGTGTAGGCCGTCTGCTTCGCGGTTCCCACGCCAGGGCCCGCAGGTCCTGGCCGACGTCCGGGCTCAGCCCAGCCCGATCGGCGCCGGCGCGGTCATCAGGATCTTGCTGAACAGCGGGCGGAAGGTCTCGTCGGCCTCGTGGCGGCCGGTCAGCGGGTCGCGGTTGTCGGCGAAGGCGGCGTCCAGCGTCGCCCAGTCGGCCTCGGTCAGGTGGTTGCGTGCGGCCGGCAGCACTTCGGTCTCCTCGACCGCCATGTGCGACAGGTAGCTGTCGATGTAGCGATCCATCGCGTCGACGAAGGCCTGGCGCCGGCTCTCGCCCAGCACCTCGTAGGCCAGCAGCGTGTGTTCGAGCTGGCGGATCGCGGCTTCGCCGCGGCCGTGGTCGGTGTCGAGCCGGTCGAGCGTGGCCGCCAGTTCGGGGCAGCGTTCGCGCACCCGCGGGAACAGCAGTTCGCTCTCCTTCGGGTGGTGCAGCCGCTCGGGGAACTCGTCGACATAGAACAGCATCGCCCGCAGCACGCCGAAATCGGGCGCATGGCCCTCGCGGTGGGCCTGGGCCACCAGCAGGCTCATCGACCGCAGCATCGCGGCAAGGGCCTGATGTTCATCGTGGATCACGTCGAGGGCGGGGTGGCGCATGGTCGGTCCGGTTCGCTGGAAGATGCTTCGAGATTGGCCCGGGCCCGCGTTCTGCGCCTTGCGAAAGATCAAGGCCGGCAGCCTTCGCGGCCCGAATCATGGCGCTGCGGCCTCGGCAGCCGCCCGCTAAAATCGTCAGTCCGCCCGACGACCCACCACAGACGCCCCCGCGGCGCAGCGCATGGCCACCCCGAAGAAGCAAGACACCTCCCTGATGGCCAATGCGATCCGTGCGCTGGCGATGGACGCCGTGCAGCAGGCCAACTCGGGCCACCCCGGCGCGCCGATGGGCATGGCCGAGATCGCGGTGGCGCTGTGGAGCCGCCACCTGAAGCACAACCCGGTGCACCCGCAGTGGGCCGACCGCGACCGCTTCGTGCTGAGCAACGGCCACGGCTCGATGCTGATCTACGCGCTGCTGCACCTGACCGGCTACGACCTGGCGCTGAGCGAGCTGCGCAACTTCCGCCAGCTGCACAGCAAGACGCCGGGCCACCCCGAGGTCGGCGTCACGCCGGGCGTCGAGACCACCACCGGCCCGCTCGGCCAGGGCATCACCAACGCGGTGGGCATGGCGCTCGCCGAGAAGCTGCTGGCCGCCGAGTTCAACCGCCCCGGCCACACCGTGGTCGACCACCGCACCTGGGCCTTCCTGGGCGACGGCTGCCTGATGGAAGGCATCAGCCACGAGGCCTGCGCGCTGGCCGGCGCGTGGAAGCTGAACAAGCTGGTCGCGCTGTACGACGACAACGGCATCTCGATCGACGGGCGGGTGTTGCCCTGGTACGTCGACGACGTCGGCAAGCGCTTCGACGGCTACGGCTGGAACGTGATCGGCCCGCTCGACGGCCACGACGTCGACGCGGTCGACGCGGCGATCACCGAGGCCAGGGCCTCGGCGACCCAGCCGACGCTGATCGTCTGCAGGACGATCATCGGCAAGGGCTCGCCGAACCGCGCCGGCACCGCCAAGGCCCACGGCGAGGCGCTGGGCGCCGATGAGATCAGGCTGACCCGCGAGCGCCTGAGCTGGCATCACGAACCCTTCGTGATCCCCGAGGACGCCTACGCCGCCTGGGACGGCCGGCCCGACGGCGAGGCCGCCGAGGCGAAGTGGATCGCGGCCTTCGAGCGGTACAAGGCCGAGCACCCGGCGCTGGCCGCCGAGCTGGCGCGGCGGATGAGCGGCGACCTGCCGGCGGGTTTCGCCCAGGCGGCGGTCGACGCCGCGGTCGCCGCGCACACCGCGGCGCAGACGGTGGCCAGCCGCAAGGCCAGCCAGATCGCGCTGGAGGCCTTCACCGCCGCGCTGCCCGAACTGCTCGGTGGGTCGGCCGACCTGACCGGCTCGAACCTGACCAACACCTCGCACACCGCGGCGCTGCGCTTCGACGAGGCGGGCCAGCCCAACGGGGGCCGCCACATCAACTACGGCGTGCGCGAGTTCGGCATGGCCGCGATCATGAACGGCGTCGCGCTGCACGGCGGCTTCATCCCCTACGGCGGCACCTTCCTGACCTTCAGCGACTACAGCCGCAATGCGATCCGGATGGCCGCGCTGATGAAGACGCGGGTGATCCATGTCTTCACCCACGACTCGATCGGCCTCGGCGAGGACGGCCCGACGCACCAGAGCGTCGAGCACGCCGCCAGCCTGCGGCTGATCCCCGGGCTGGACATCTGGCGCCCGGCCGACACCGCCGAGACCGCGGTGGCCTGGGCCTGCGCGATCGCGAGCCGCCAGCGTCCCAGCGCGCTGCTGCTGAGCCGGCAGAACCTGCCGTATGCGCCGAAGGCGTCGTCCGGCGCCGCGCCCCAGGCCTCGGGTCTCGACGCGATCGCCAAGGGCGGCTACGTGCTGGCCGAGCCGAGCGAGGTCGGCCTGAAGAAGGCCGCCCAGGCGGTGATCATCGCCACCGGCAGCGAGGTGCAGCTGGCGCTGCACGTGCAGGCCGCATTGGCCGAGCGGAAGATCGCCGTTCGCGTCGTGTCGATCCCGTCGACCACGGTGTTCGACCGCCAGGGCGTCGACTACAAGAAGGCGGTGCTGCCGCCGAAGCTGCCGCGCGTGGCGATCGAGGCCGGCGTCACCGACGGCTGGTGGAAGTACGGCTGCGCCGCGGTGCTGGGCATCGACCGCTACGGCGAGAGCGCGCCGGCGCCGGTGCTGTTCAAGCACTTCGGACTGACCGCCGAGGCGCTGGCCGACACGGTGCGCGCCGTACTCGGCAAGTAACCCGCAACCCGGCCGCCGCGGGCACACTATTCGTTTTCCCCGACGCCAAGCGCAGCGTCCTTGTTCCAGGCCCCTTCGTCAACCCCCCCAGGAGATCGTCAGCCATGACCATCAAGATCGGTATCAACGGCTTCGGCCGCATCGGGCGCATGGTGTTCCGCGCCGCCGTGAAGGACTTTTCCGACATCGAGGTCGTCGGCATCAACGACCTGCTCGATCCCGACTACCTGGCCTACATGCTGAAGTTCGACAGCGTGCACGGCCGCTTCAAGGGCGAGGTCGCGGTCGACGGCAACACGCTGGTCGTCAACGGCAAGAAGATCCGCCTGACCGCGGTGAAGGACCCGGCCGAGCTGAAGTGGGGCGAGGTCGGCGCCGACATCGTCGTCGAATCGACTGGCCTGTTCCTGACCAAGGAAGCCGGCGAGAAGCACCTGAGCGCCGGCGCGAGGAAGGTGATCTTCTCGGCGCCCAGCAAGGACGACACGCCGATGTTCGTCTACGGCGTCAACCACCAGACCTACGCCGGCCAGGCGATCATCAGCAACGCCAGCTGCACCACCAACTGCCTGGCCCCGGTGGCCAAGGTGCTGAACGACAGCTTTGGCATCAAGCGAGGCCTGATGACCACGGTGCACGCCGCCACCGCGACGCAGAAGACCGTCGACGGCCCGAGCAACAAGGACTGGCGCGGCGGCCGCGGCATCCTCGAGAACATCATCCCCAGCTCGACCGGCGCGGCCAAGGCGGTGGGCGTGGTGATCCCCGAGCTGAACAAGAAGCTCACCGGCATGAGCTTCCGCGTGCCGACCAGCGACGTCAGCGTCGTCGACCTGACCGCCGAACTGGTCAAGGAAGCCAGTTGGGACGACATCTGCGCCGCGATGAAGGCCGCCAGCGAAGGGGCGATGAAGGGCGTGCTCGGCTACACCGATGAAAAGGTGGTGGCCACCGACTTCCGCGGCGAGTCCTGCACCAGCGTCTTCGACGCCGACGCCGGCATCGCGCTGGACAAGACCTTCGTCAAGGTCGTCGCCTGGTACGACAACGAGTGGGGCTATTCCTGCAAGGTTCTCGAAATGGTGCGCGTGATCGCCTGATTCGCGGCGATCGGAGATCACGAGGCCGGGATAGCATCCCGGCCTCGTGCTTTCGGGCCGTCTCGATGCCGCCCGCCGGCGGTTGGCGGTGAATCAGTGGGTGGCTGCGCAATGGTGTTCCGATCGATCCGATGGCTGGGCCTGCTGCTGGCCGCGCTGGTGCTGGCCTGGGGCCCCGGCGGCAGCGCCCCGGCGCAGGCCGCAGGCGGGCCGCGGCAGGCTGCGGCGGCGCCGCGGGCGCCGGCCGAGGACCCCGACGACGCCCGCGTCATCGTCAAGGTCCGCAGCGGCAGCGCGATGGCGCTGGAGGTCGCCGGCCGGCCGCGCCTTGCCGGCCGGCTGGGTCGGCAGCTCGCGCTGGCCTCGATGCAGGACGGCCATGTGCTGGGCCGCCGCACCCAGAGCCTGCGCGCGCGCGGCCTGTCGTCCAGCCAGCTGGCGGCGCGGCTGGCGGCGCTGCCCGACGTCGAGTGGGCGGTGCCGGCGCGGCGCAAGACCTTCACGGCGGTGGTGCCGAACGACCCGTTCTACGCCGACCACCTGACCGGCATCACGCCGGTCGTCGGCCAGTGGTACTTGCGTGCCCCCGATGCCACCCGGATGTCGGCGATCGACGCCGAGGCGGCCTGGGCCATCACCACCGGGTCGGGCGCGATCACCGTCGCGACCCTCGACACCGGCGTGATCGGCTCGCATCCCGACCTCGCCGGCAAGCTGCACCCGGGCTACGACTTCGTCAGCCGCAGCAGCAGCTCGGCCGACGGCAACGGTCGCGATGCCGACGCCAGCGATCCCGGCGACTGGTCGACCACGGCCGACAGCTGCGGCGCCGCCGACAGCAGCTGGCACGGCACCCAGGTCGCCGGCCTGATCGGCGCGGCCACCGACAACGGCATCGGCATGGCCGGCGTCGGCCGCAACGTGATGGTGCTGCCGGTGCGGGTGCTCGGCAAGTGCGGCGGCTTCGACGACGACATCATCGCGGCGATGCGCTGGGCCGGCGGCCTCGGCAGCAGCCCGGTGGCCAATGCGCACCCGGCCCGGGTGCTGAACCTGAGCCTGGGTTCCAGCGGCAGCTGTTCGGCGGCCTACCGCGATGCGATCGCCGAGCTCAGCGCGGCCGGCGTGTCGGTGGTGGTGGCCGCCGGCAACGACACCGGCCATGCCGTCAACGAGCCGGCCAACTGCCCGGGCGTGATCGCGGTGGCCGGCCTGCGCCATGCCGGCACCAAGGTCGGCTATTCGAACATCGGGCCCGAGGTGGCGATCGCCGCGCCGGCGGGCAACTGCGTCAACGACACCGGGCCCTGCCTGTACCCGCTGCTGACGACGACCAACGCCGGCAAGACCACGCCCGGCGCGAACATCTACAGCGACAGCTTCCAGACCTCGCTGGGCACCAGCTTCGCCGCGCCGATCGTCGCCGGCACCGTCGGCCTGATGCTGTCGGTCGACCCGCGCATGGCCCCGGCCGAGGTCAAGGCGGCGCTGCAGCGCTCGGCGCGGCCGTTCCCGACCAGCGGGGCCCAGGAAGCCGGCGCCACGGCCTGCCATCCACCGGGCGCGGCCGAGCAGAACGAGTGCTACTGCACCACCAGCACCTGCGGCGCCGGCATGCTGGACGCCGGCGGCGCGGTGGCGGCGGCGCGCGATGCCTTGCTCGCGCCCACCGCGGCGATCGCCCTGTCGTCCGGCTCGCCGGTCGCCGGCGATAGCATCACCCTCAGCGCCGGCGGCAGCACCGTCAGCGAGGGCCGCACGATCGCCGGCTACCAGTGGACGCTGACCCGCGGCGCCGACCTGGCCGCGCTGGTCGGCGCCACCGATGGGGCCAGCGTGACCCTGGCCACCCGGGCCGCTGGCGAGGTGGTGGTGCAGCTGACCGTCACCGACAGCACGAACGCGAGCCGCAGCAGCAGCCAGTCGATCACGATCGCCGCCGCGCCGGTGGTGGTCAGCGCCCCGGCCGAGCCGGGCGGTGGCGGTGGCGGCGGCGCCCTGGGCTGGGGCTGGATCGCCGGCCTGGCCGCGGCCGTGCGGGTGCTGGCCCGCTCAGCGCCCGGTGCTGCCGGCGCCGGCCGGCGCTGACGCGCTGGCGCCGCCCGGCGCTGACGCGCCGGCGCTGGCTGCTGCGGCGGCCGCTGCGGCGCCGGCGCCGGCCGCGCAGGCCCCGAAGCCCGGCCCGCTGGGCATCGTCAACCCCGCCAGGCGGGCGCGGGTGGTCGCGTCGGCGGCAGCGATGCGAAGCGTCGTCTGGCGTTGCGCCGGCCGCAGCGTGACGACCCGCGCCGTGCGCACGCCGCGCTGGGCCAGCCTGGCCAACGCGGCATCGGCAGCGCCACGCTCGTCGTAGCGGCCCAGGCTGAGCCCGGGCTGCAGCGCCGCGGCGCCGTGCAGTTCCTCGACCTCTATCTTCAGCCGCCTGAGCTCGTCGAGCTTGCGTTGCAGCAGCTCGCGTTCGGCAAACCGCCCCATGTAGACGATGAACTCGCCACGGTCCTCGACGACCAGCGCCTGCCAGCTGCCGGCCGCGAGTCCGGCGTCGCGCAGCGTGCGCTCGGCCGCTTCGGCCTCGCCGGCAGCGAACGGCCCGGCTTCCAGGCAGGCCAGCGCGCTCGCGCTGCTCGCGGCTGCAGCCGCCTGCGCGGCCGAGGCCGCGGCGCTGGCCAGCGCCGCGCTGGCGGCTTGCGGCGGCAGGATGCGCATGCCCTGGGGATTGACCTGGCGCAGCAGCCGCTCGGGTTCGCGCTGCTGCGACGGTATGCCGCCGGCAGCGGCCAGGCGGTCGAAGGCGCCGAACTGCGCGGCCAGCAGCAGCGCGTTGCCCACCAGCAGCACGATCGCCAGGATTCTCAGCATGCGTCGGCCTGCGGCCCCGCGGCGCGCAGACTCACCTCGCCGCTGGCCACCGGGCAGCGCCGGTGGTCCACCCGCAGCCACAGCGTGCCGGTCTCGTCGACGCCGTCGGCGACGCCGGTCGGCAGGTCGGGCAGGGTGGTCGTGACGGCGCGGCCGGCCAGCAGGTCGCGCGCGGCGAAGCGCTCGCGCAGCGGCGCGAAGCCCTCGCGCTCGAAAGCCAGCAGCGTGCGCACCAGCGGCTCGGCCAGGCGGGCCAGCGCGGCGGGCGCGGTCAGCCCGTACTCCAGCTCCTGCAGGCAGGCATAGCCCCAGCTCAGCGCCACCTCGGCGGTCTCGGCCGGCTGCGGCAGCAGGTTCAGGCCGATGCCGATCACCACCATGCGGCGGTCGCCGACCTGCACCGTCTCGATCAGGATGCCGCCGAGCTTGCGCCCGCCCTGCGGTGCCGCCGGGTCGACCAGCAGCAGGTCGTTGGGCCACTTGATGCCCAGCCGGGGCCGTACGCCGGGCCCCAGCGGGTCGAAGGTCTCGGCCACCGCCAGGCCCACCGCCAGCGACAGCCCCGACCAGTCGGCGGGGGCCAGCGCCAGCGCCAGCGAGAAGGTCAGCGAGGCGCCCAGGCTCGATTGCCATTCCTTGCCCTGGCGGCCGCGGCCGCGGCTCTGGTGCTCGGCCACCAGCAGGCAGGGCTGGGTGTCGGCCAGGCGGCGGCCCGGGCCCCGCTGGGGGCCGGCCGAGACCCTGGCGGCGCCCCG
>JAEUOY010000022.1 GCA_016790515.1 Burkholderiaceae bacterium
CAAGAAGGCGCCCCAAAAGGGCGTCGTCAGCGCGGCAAAATAGCGTCGTCCACAGGGTGCTTCGAGATGCCCTTCGGCGCCACGCCAAGTGGCGGGCATATGCCGACTCCGGGTGGCCGGATTACGCCGACTCCTGACAACTTCGCCGAGATTCGTCGCTGGCTACAGAATCTTGTCCGAAGCCGACTACGGTGGTGGTAAGGCCTGCTAGGGGACGCTTGCCATCTCGCCAGAGATTTGGAGGAACTGCATGCCGATAGCCAACGACGGAGATATCGTTAGAGGGCTTGGCTATACAACGCTCTACGCGGCCTACATGGAGGAGGCTGTCGACGGGTGTCGCATCGCTCTGACGAAACGTGATCCGGCGCCTCCGAATGGGGTTGAGAAGTGGCCGATCAGTAAGCGCGTCGAGTACGTGCAAGAGCGACTGGCGCAGTTCGCGCCGCTGCCTGAAGAGCTTGCTGGCCTTCCAAGTCACCTCGACTACATCCGCCACTTGCTCGACCGACGAAACGAGGTCATCCACGGCCGAATCTATGGCAGCCTTCAGGGTGAGAAGGATGAGCTGCGTCCTGGCCGTCCGACAGGGAGCGCGAGACCAATAACCTCCGCCGAACTCTACGACCTCGCCAATGAGATGTTCGCGACGCTGGGGGCGCTCAACCACGCCTCGACGTTCGCGATCCCGCGGCTGCCATAGCCGTTCCCAGCTGGCCTGCCGTTGCTCGAATTGCAGGGCTAGTGTGAGGGTATAGCCGATATCGAACGGAGACGTCGCAGGGCTCCGGGGGCCTAAAGCCGAGTGTCGCGGCGCGCCTGCGCCGGCGTCAAGCGCCTCGGCACTAGGTTGCCGCGTTCGGTCTGGTCGGCCATCTTCTTGGCCCGCTCGAGGAGGTCACGCTACTCGTCGGTGCGGACGGGCACGACACGCGTGCGGCCGCCCTTGGCCCCCTCTTCGACCCGAAGGGTGTCCGCCACATGGGCGGCGCGCGGCTTGTCTGCGCTCATTGTGCCAATAGCATGAACGCGTCCCGTGCCAACTGCGGCATCATCAGCCATGGAGGAAGGCTCCCACGAGGAAATGCACAAAGTGACCCAGAAGCTATTCAACTTGAACCGGGCGCTCTATGAGGTGAGCGGCAAGGACTGGTCCGACACCGACCCCGAAATGGCCCGTGTGCTCAAGAAGCTTCAGACCTGGCCTCAGCTACTCCAAAACAAGTGCTCCGTACTTGTGGGAAGCGCAAACTCGGGCAAGACCTCGGAGTTCCGCCTGCAGGTGCAAAGGCTCCGCGAAGCCAGTGCCCATGCCTGCTTCATCGCGGTTCGAGAGCTCATGGACAGCGGAAACGTCGATGACGCGCTTGAGGGGCCAGAGGCCACAGGCCTCGCAACGTGGGACGAGACACCGACCGAAAAGCTCTACCTGTTCGTTGACTCCTTCGACGAAGGTGCACTGGGCGGCCCGAGGGATCTCAAGGCATGCCTTCGCAAGCTCGTCAACCGTGTCCGCGGCTCATTGGACAGTGTCACTTGGGTGCTGTCGACGAGGCCGGCTATCTTGAATCAAGAGGTCATCAAGGTCATCGAAGACGCCCTGGAGGTGGCGATTCCCCTCACCGCAAGAACCGCTGCAGCGCCCTCATCGATTGCGCAAGCTGCAAGTAGCAGCACGGTGTCGCGGCCCGCGACAGTTCCAACGCAGCAAGTCGCGAAGGTCTATCGCCTCGCCCCTCTGTCACGAACGCAAGCAAAGACGCTCCTTGAGGACGCGTACAACTTCCAGGGCGTGGACGCACTTGTTCAAGAGGCTGACCGCCTCGGCATGGGGTATCACCTGCTTACGCCGGGGAAGTGCAAGCTTCTGACCAAGCTGGACCTGCTTTCGAAGCCGCCTTCGAGCTTGGACGAAATCTACGCACGGTCGGTTGTCGCCCATCTTGATGCGCCGACCAGCGGCCGCGTTCGTTTAACCAAGACCTCCCGGGAGGAGTTGGAAGCCGAGGCAATACGGCTCGGTTGCGCCAGTACCTTGTGCGAGCGCTTGAATATCGAACTACCGTCCGAGTCGGATGAATCCAGTCCGTTGGCTCTGTCCGCCCGGACAATCGTGCGTGCGTTGCGCGAATCGGACCTGACCTACTTGCTGGGCAGCGACTTCTTCGAAGAGTCGGGCCATCACCAAGTCAAGATTCAGCCGGACGACATCCGTTTCTATCTAGGGGCCCGACGTCTCTCGTTGCTGATTGCTGGGCGCGAAGATGCCCTGAAGGTTTCCCAGTTGCTTGGCTGGATAGCTCCAACTGGCGAACGAGGCATCTTTGGGCCCTTCATGCCGCTTGCCGGCTGGCTGTCAGCACTCAACGAGTACTTTCGCGACGAGTGCATGAAGCTGGACCCGCAGTGCATCGCCTTCTTCGGCGACCTTCGGTCGACGCCGCCTCAAGATGCCGAGCGAGCGCTCAGGGCCGCCCTCTCAAGAATCGGCAGCGGCGAGCGAATCGGTCGAGGCGCCTACACGCTGACGTCAGAGAACTACTGGCAAGCCGGCGCCCCTTCGTTGCTGCCAAACTTTCCGAAGCTGTACGCGGAGCACAGTGCGAACGAAGACGTACGCGAGTTGTTGCTCGAGATTGCGCGAACCGCGCGTTCGTCAGTGCTACTTGCCGACGCGTTCAAAGCGGCTGGCCAGGACTATCACAAGGTCCTCAAGGATGCGGACTTGCTCGAGTACGTTCTCGAGGTCGGCACGGCTGCTGACAAGAGGAAGCTGCGGAGCGCCGCACTCAAGGCCACTGACCTCTCCGGCAGGAGCTTGCGCCTGCTGCTCAGCAGTAGTGCTTGGAGCGTCTTTGACGCCAAGGACATCGCCAAGCTTGTTCGCGGCTCTATGTCCAACGGCAACGGACAACAGTGGCTGAGCTACAGCCTCGAGAGTGATGTTGCTCCAGGTGCCAAGACCGACGACTTGTGCGAGCTGACCTCCCTGCTGCTGGACGCAGTCCTCGCTGCATTGCCGTCGAACCCGGATGACTCCATCCACGAAGCCCTTCATGAAGTGAAGTGGCTGGCCGAAGTGGTCGCAGAGCTGCTCGGCGAACTGGCCGGGCGCAAGCACTCCGCGGCGAGCAGAAGGTCCACGGCAGAGCTCATCGTCAAGTTCAGGACTCGGGTGCTGGACAGGGAATACTCGACGTTCATCGACCTAGATGAGCTTCGAGAGTCACTTCAGGCGCCGAGTGATATGCGGACCGCAGTGGTTCGGGAGTTCTTTCGTGTCGACAAGCCTGTGGACCTAGCAGCCGCGTGGCGTATTCTGTATGGTGGACGGGGTGTCTTCACGCCGACTCTAGAGGAAGCGCGCGCCGCCAGGTCGAAGCACTTCGTCAGCGCAATCGAGGAGCATGAAGCGGCCCTTCAGCGGGGTTCGAAGCAGACGGCAAGTGCACCAAAGCCGAAGAGAACGGTACCTGTCAGCGACAAGGCTCGAAAGGACCTCACGAGGCGCAGGGCCGGCATCAAGGCTGGAACTGACACGAACGCACTTGCCTGGTTCGCTCAAGTGCTTTCGTCGACGAGCGGCCTGTCGCGCTACGGAGACGTTGACATGACCGAGGTCCGCAGGGCCTACGGCGAAGCGCTGACCGCGGCGGTCGAACAGGGACTGAAAGCACTGTGGCGGAAGGAGGAACCCCGCCGAGACGAGAGCAACCCACGAAGCACCTACTGGTTGACGATTGCCGGCCTCCAAGGCCTGCACCTCGAGTTCACGGCGGCAACGGAGCACCTCCCCGCGAACAAGGCCGAGCTACAGCGGGCCTTGGACTACGGCCTGTATGAACTCAACGGCGTTCCGAAGTGGTATTGGCGCTTGGTCGCCTCCGACTATGCGGAGTCCGTCAAATTTTTCAGGCGGACCCTTCGCCAGGCGGGCAAAGGGGCCGTGTCACAGGAGCGAGCGGCGAAGGTGCTGACATTGCTGGAGGAGGCTCCTGCAGACGTGCAGAGGGGGCTGGCCGACCTGGCTTGGTCCGCTGTATCTGGTGGCAGCTTGGATCCGTACCAGATGGATGCCGTTCTGTCCTTGATTGTTCAGCAGGGCCTGGTCTCTCCAACGACCTTCGGCGAGGAAGCCCGCAAGCGCGTCGTGGCAGACCCTCGCAACTCGCTCGCTGCTATCTGGTCAGTCAACTGGATGGCGGTTGACGCAACGGAGTTCCTGGCGGCGGTTCAGGCCGCACGCGCAAACGACGCCGACGCGGCCGATGCACTCATCGCCGCTGTCGCCACGGCACTCGAGGACGGCCGCGGCCCGAAGTTGCTGGAGCTCTCGAAGAAGAGTCCATCCGCCGTGCACGCGCTCAAACAGCTCTACATTGAGCTCGTGCGTGTCGTACCTCGAGAGGGGGACAGGGAACATGAGCCGCTGAAGGCCTATGACGTGAACGAACGTGAGCGGGCTCAGCGAACCCGCGATCGCATCCCCGGCTTGCTTGCGGCCACACAGAGCACTGCCGGCTATGTCGCCCTTAAAGAACTGCAAGCGTCCGCCAAGTCGAATCAGGAGCGAGACTACTACTTCCATCTGATGCAGCAGACCGCCGAGTCCATGGCTCGTAGGCCGCGCCCAATGACTGAGGCCGAGTACCTCGAGTTCGAGCGCACTCTTCAAGCCGCGCCCGGCAGCCTGGAGGCATTTGCACAGCGCGTGGAGAACGACATCCTGGACGTGAAGGAGGTCGTGGAGCACGGTGAGTTCAGCCCACGCCGGTTCCTGTCGACCAACTTCCAGGACGTTGAGGCTGGCGCGGTCAAGGCCATGGAAGACGAGTTTCAGCTGTACCTTGCCGGGCAGCTGGCGGTTGTCGGCCGCAAGCAGTACTCCGTCTTCCGCGAGCCGCAAGGTGCCGATGACGCTCGCCGAGACATCTCGGTTGCCGACGCGGCGCATGGCTGGAAGGTCACACTCGAGCTCAAGGTCTCCGGAGGCGGCTGGACGGTGGATGAGTATCGGGACTCGCTTCGCAACCAGCTTGTCGGCCTCTACATGCGCGAGCGCAACACGACGGTGGGCTTCTTCGTGGTCTTGAAGCAGACGTCCAGCAAAGGAGCCTCGCCGGACTTCGATGCACTTCTCGAACTTCTGCGCTCGGATGCACTTCAGCTGCAAGCGGAGCGGCCGGAGCTGCGCCTTCGGGTCATCGGCATTGACGCGACCGAGCCCCTCAAGGCTGACGGCACTTTGGTTCGCACCAAGGCCGCGCCGAAGGCAGTCAAGGACGCCAGGAAGGCGGCTCGCAAGACCAAGCGTGCAGCAAGTGCTGCCTCAGGGACCGCAGCAGGCTCGCCCTCGACCGCCTAGCTGGTGCTGCCGTCGTTCGAGCCAGCGCCTGTAGCGGGGCCCAATGACTGCTTAGTGGCACTCAGCGTGAGTACGACCGCATAAGCCCACCGGCAGCAACCGCTGCAACGCGGTCACCACCCGCGCAGCCTCCCAGCCCTGCAGCAGCGCCGTCGCGCTGCCCGACGTCCGTCAGCCAGTGGCGCCGCCTGGCCACTCGAGCGAGCGGCCGCACCAGACGGTGAGTCGTGCGGCCTTGCCCGCACGCGCGGCAGGGCCAGGCCTGTCGACGGACAGGGCGCTGGACGTTGGCTGCTGGTGGTTCGAGGGCGTCAGTACGTGGCCCGCCCGCCCGAGATGTCGAACACCGCGCCGGTGGAGAAGCTGCAGTCCTCCGACGCCAGCCAGGCCACCATCGCCGCGATCTCGGCCACCTCGACGAAGCGGCCCATCGGGATCTTGCCGAGCATGAAGGCGATGTGCTCGGGCTTCATCTGCTCGAAGATCGCGGTGCGCGCCGCCGCCGGCGCCACCGCGTTGACCAGCACGCCCGTGGTCGCCAGTTCCTTGCCCAGCGACTTGGTCAAGGCGATCAGCCCGGCCTTGCTGGCGCTGTAGTGCGAGGCATTCGGGTTGCCCTCCTTGCCGGCGACCGAGGCGATGTTGACGATGCGGCCGTAACCCTGCGCGATCATCCGCGGCACGACCGCGCGGCAGGTCAGGTAGGGCGCGATCAGGTTCACTTCGACGACCTGTCGCCAGGCCGCGGGGGCGAGCTCCCAGGTCGGCGCGTTGCCGCCGGTGATGCCGGCGTTGTTGACCAGGATGTCGATGCGGCCGTGGCGGGCGATCGCGGCGGCGGTGGCGGCGGCCACCCCGGCTTCGTCGGTCAGTTCGACCCGGTCGCCGCTGACCGGGCCCAGCGCGGCGAGCGACTGCACCGCCTCGGCCAGCCGCGGCGCGTCGATGTCCCACAGCACCACGGTCGCGCCGCTGGCCAGCAGGCGCTGCGCGGTGGCCAGGCCGATGCCCTGCGCCCCGCCGGTGATCACCGCGACGCGGCCGGCCAGGTCGAGCCGGTTCACGCCAGGCCCCTCAGGGCCTCGGGGGTGGCCGCGCAGTCGGCGATGTACTGGCGGATGATGTCGGCGAAGTTCGCCTCGGGCTCGAGCCCCAGCGCGGCGGCACGGTCGGCGCGGGCGCCGGTCGGCCAGTTGGCGACGATGCCGGCGATGCGCTCGTCGCGCTCGAAGCGCACCCGCGCGCGCACCGCCGGGCCGGCCACCTCTTCCAGCGCCGCCAGCATCTGCGCCACGGTGACGTTCAGCGCCGGCAGGTTCAGCGCCAGCCGGCCGCGGTAGGCGTCGCGGCTGGCCTCGTAGACGGCGATCAGCCCTTCGACCGTGCGCTGCGGGCTGCTGACCGGGTGCGAGACCTCGGGCGACACCGGGCAGACCGATTCGACGCCGGCCAGCGGCTCGCGGATGATGCCGCTGAAGAACGACGACGCGGCGCCGTTGGGCCGGCCGGGGCGCACCGTCACCGTCATCAGCCGGGCGCTGCGGCCGTCGAGGTAGCCCTTGCGGGTGTAGTCGGCCACCAGGTGCTCGCAGATCAGCTTCTGGATGCCGTAACTCGTCTGCGGCGCGGGCAGCGTGGTGTCGGTGACGATGGCCGGCAGCGGCACCGCGTCGTCGGGACCGAACACCGCGACCGAGCTGCTGAACACCAGCTTCGCGGCCGGGGCGCCGGCGCCGACACGGGCGCGCAGCGCGTCGAGCAGGGCCCGCGTGCTGTCGAGGTTGCTGCGCAGGCCGAGGTCGAAGTCGGCCTCGCATTCGCCCGACACCGCCGAGGCGAGGTGGAACACGCCGTCGAAGGCCTCGTCGCGCAGCGCGGCCACCTGCTGCAGCAGCGCGCCGACGCGGCCCTCGACGCGCGCATCGGCCAGCAGGTCGGCCGGCGCGGCGGCCTGGTCGGCCAGCACGATGCGGCCGATGGTGCGGCCATCGAGCGTGCCGCGCTGCAGCAGCGTGCGCGCCAAGCGGGCGCCGACGAATCCGGCACCGCCGGTGATCAGGAGGTTCATGGGGCTTTGGGCCATGGCGTGGTGGGAACGGTCGGTCTGGCCGCGCCGCGGGCGCCGCGGGCCTTCAGCCGCGGCGCCGGCAGCGCCAGCGACGGCAGCTTGCGGCGCGAGGCGAGCACCGCCTCGATGTCCTCGCCGGCGCCGTCGATCAGCACCAGGATCGCCTTCTCGGCGCGCGCCGGGGCGCGGGCGATCACCGCGTCGAGCACCGCGCGGTGCAGCGGCAGTGAATTGGCCGGGCCGTCGGGCCGCGAGGTCGACAGCTCGAACGCGGTGCGCAGCAGCGCGCCGAGCGCCTTGCTCATCTGGATCACCATGCGGTTGTGGCAGGCGCGCAGCAGGCCCTGGTGGAAACGCAGGTCGTGGGTGACGTAGTCGCCGCCGAGCTCGATCGCCGCCTTCATGCCGGCGTAGGCGGTCTCGATGCCGGCGATGTCCTCGGGCGTCGCGCGTTCGGCGGCCAGCCGCACCGCGGCCGGCTCGACGACGCGGCGCAGCTCCTGCAGGTCGCGCAGGAACTCGCGGGTGAAGCCGATCTTGCTCTGCCACACGACCACGTCGGGATCGAACCAGTTCCAGTGCTCCTCGGGCAGCACCCGGGTGCCCAGCTTCGGGCCGGTGACCAGCAGGCCCTTGGCCACCAGCGATTTCACGGCCTCGCGCACCACCGTGCGCGACACCCCCAGCTGCTCGCACAGCAGCGGTTCGGGCGGGATCGCGGCGCCCACCGGGTAGCGGCCGCCGACGATGTCCTCGCCGAGCAGGTCGACGGTGTTGCCGTGCACGTTCTTGATCGTCATCGCCGGGGTCTCGGCAAGGCTGTGCCGGGAGCGTGCGCCTCAGGTCCTGACGAAGGCGGTGACCAGCGGCTCGTCGCCGACCTGCCGGCTCCAGTGGCCGTGCAGCGCCGGGTCGAAGCGGGCGCCGGCGGGCAGCGTGTCGGCGGAGAAGAAGTGCTGGCCCGGGCCGAAGATCCGCGACGTGCCGTCCTGCAGGCCGATCTCCATCCGGCCCTCGAGGATGAACACCCACTGCGGATCGCCGGTGCAGTGGAACTCGCTGCGAAAGCCCACCGGGCTGCGGCGCAGCTGCAGCCCGCCGCTGGGCATCAGCGGCGACAGCCGGGCCGCCGGCTTGCCTTCGGTCAGCGCGAGCGGCTGTTCGCGAAAGCGCGCGCGGCCGTCGGTGTCGGTGAACAGGACGACCTGGATGAAGGTTTCGGGCATGGGCGGGTTCATAGGGTGGCCGTGACGCCGCCGTCGACGTACAGGACGTGGCCGTTGACGAAGCGCGCCGCGTCGCTGGCCAGGAACACCGCCGCCGGCGCCAGGTCCTCGACCTCGCCCCAGCGCCGGCTCGGCGTGCGGTTGATCAGCCAGGCCGAGAACGCCGGGTCGTCGACCAGCTTTTGCGTCAGCTCGGTCTTGAAATAGCCCGGCCCGAGGCCGTTGACCGTGATGCCGTGGGGCCCGAGGTCGATCGCCATGCCCTTGGTCAGCATCTTCACCGCGCCCTTGCTGGCGGCATAGGGCGCGATGCCGGGCCGGCCCAGCTCGCTCTGCACCGAGCAGATGTTGATGATGCGCCCGCGACCGCGCGGCACCATGCGCCTGGCCACCGCCTGGCCGACGAAGAACATGCTGTCGACGTTGGTGCGCATCACCGCCTGCCAGTCGGCCGCGGCGAATTCATGGAAGGCGCCGCGGCGCTGCAGCCCGGCGTTGTTGACCAGAATCTCGATCGCGCCGACCTCGGCCTCGATGCGGGCCACCGCGGCCTCGCTGGCGGCGCCGTCGGTCACGTCGAACGGCGCTTCGTGCACCGTCAGCCCCTCGCCGCGCAGCATGGCCGCGGTGGCCGCCAGCCTGCCGGCGTCGCGGCCGTTGAGCACCAGCGCGGCGCCGGCCTGGCCCAGCCCGCGCGCCAGCGCGAGACCGATGCCGGCCGACGAGCCGGTGACCAGGGCCAGGCGGCCGTCGAGGCGGAAGGTGTCGGCGGTGATCATCGCGCGGTGGTCTCGCAGCGTTTCAAGCCGGCCAGCACCGTGGTGGTGACCTGTTCGACGGCAGGGCCGACGTCGACGGCGAGCGCGTCTTCGTCGGCGTCGGGCGGCTCCAGCGTCGCGAGCTGGGTGTCGAGCAGCGAAGCCGGCATGTAGTGGCCGCGGCGCGAGGTCATCCGCTCGCGCAGCAGCGCCGGGTCGCCGTGCAGGAACACGAAGCGCAGCCCGGGACAGGCCGCGCGCAGCCGGTCGCGGTAGCGGCGCCTGAGCGCCGAGCACGACACCACCAGCCCGCGGCCGGCATCATGGGCCTGGCCCAGCAGGGCGGCGATCGCGGCCAGCCAGTCGGCACGGTCGGCGTCGGTCAGTGGCGTGCCGGCGGCCATCAGCGCGACGTTGCGCGGCGGGTGCAGCTCATCGCCCTCGACGAAGGCCAGCCCCAGCGCCTGCGCGATGCGCCGGCCGACCGAGGTCTTGCCGCAGCCGCTGACGCCCATCACCACCAGGTGCCAGGCGCGGGCCGGGGCGGCGGCGCTGGTCACAGCCGCTGGCCGTCCTGCCCATCGAACACATGGGCATTGGCGCCGTCGATCGCCAGCCGCACCGTCTGGCCCGGCCGGGCGTCGGTGCGGCCGTGCATCACCAGGGTCAGCTGCTGCGCCGATGCGCCGCTGCCGATCTGCAGCAGCAGCTCGGTCTCGGCGCCGGTGGGCTCGACCACCACGACCTCGGCCGCGATGCCCTGGTCCGCCAGGCTCAGGTCGCCGGGCCGGATGCCGTAGTGCACCTTCTGGCCATGCGCGCCGCCGGTCGTGCCGGCCACCGGCCACAGCGCACCCAGCGCCGACACCGCGGCCGAACTCGTGGCACCAGCGCCTTCACGCTGCAGCACGCCGTCGAACACGTTCATCGCCGGCGAGCCGATGAACTGGGCGACGAACAGGTTGCCTGGCCGGTCGTACAGCTCGAGCGGCGTGCCGATCTGCTCGATGATGCCGTCGTGCATCACGACGATGCGGTCGGCCATCGTCATCGCCTCGATCTGGTCGTGGGTGACGTAGACGGTGGTGGTCTTCAGCCGCTGGTGCAGCGCCTTGATCTCGGCGCGCATCGCCACCCGCAGCTTGGCGTCCAGGTTGCTCAGCGGCTCGTCGAACAGGAACACCTTGGGGTCACGCACGATCGCCCGGCCCATCGCGACGCGCTGGCGTTGGCCGCCCGACAGCTCCTTCGGGAAGCGTTCGAGCAGCGCGCCCAGGTTCAGGATGCGCGCGGCGTTCTCGACCCGCTCGGCGGTCAGCTTCGCATCGGCCTTGCGAAGCCTCAGGCTGAAGGCCATGTTGTCGCGAACCGTCATGTGCGGGTAGAGCGCATAGCTCTGGAACACCATCGCGATGTCGCGGTCCTTCGATTCGAGGTCGTTGACGACCTTGCCGTCGATCAGGATCTCGCCGCCGGTGATCTCCTCCAGACCGGCCAGCATGCGCAGCAGCGTGCTCTTGCCGCAGCCCGACGGGCCGACCAGCACGACGAATTCGCCGTCGGCGATGTCGAAGCCGATGCCGTGGATGACCTTGACCGGGCCGTAGGCCTTCTCGATCTTGCGGAACGATACGGTTGCCATGGGTGCTTCCAGGAACGGGTCAGGACTTCACGGCGCCGGCCGTCAGGCCGCCGACCATGTAGCGCTTGAAGGCGTAGTAGATCGCCGCCGGCGGCAGCGCGTAGATCAAGCCGGTGGCCATCAGCAGTTCCCACGGCGAATCGTCGGCACTGAGGAAATGGCCCAGCGCCACCGCCAGCGTCACCTTGTTGTCGTTCGAGAGCAGCAGGAAGGCGTAGAGGTACTCGTTCCAGGCCAGCAGCAGCGAGTAGGTGCCCACCGCGACCAGGCTGGGCACCATCAGCGGCAGGTAGACCAGGCGGAACAGCTGCAGCGGCGTCGCGCCGTCCATGCGCGCGGCCTCGTCGAGCTCGAACGGCAGCTTGTCGCTGGCCTGCTTGAGCACCCAGATGCAGTACGGCGAGGCGATCGTCACCATCGCCAGGATCAGCGACCACTGGTTGTTCAGCAGGCCGTAGTTGCCCATCGTCTTGTACATCGGCACCGCCAGGAAGGCGGCCGGGATGAAGTAGGTGAACAGCGCCAGGTTCATCACCCAGCGGCCGCCGGCCACCTTCAGCCGGCTGATCGCAAACGCCGCCGAGGTGGCGACGAACAGCGTGATCGCGCCGACCGCGCCGGCGATCAGCACCGAATTGCCCATCTGCACCCAGAAGTGGTCGAGGTAGAAGTGCTTCTGGTTGAAGACGAAGTCGAAGTTCTGCAGCGTCGGGTTCTTCGGCCACAGATGGCCCGAGGTGGCCTCGTCGCGCGCGCTGATCGCGAACAGCACCAGGTGGTAGACCGGAATCATGGTCCACAGGAACACCGGGATGCCGATCAGCAGCAGCTTGGCCTCGGTGCTGACCTGCTTGAGCGTGATGCCTCTTCTGCGGCCACTCATTTCGACAATCTCTTCATCATGAAGTAGACCAGCGGCAGCACCAGCGGCAGCGCGACGACGATCGAGGCCATCGCCAGGTCGACCTGGTCGAGCCGCAGGTAGCGGATGCCCAGCGTGGCCAGCACGTGGGTCAGGTCGGCCGGGCCGCCCCCGGTCAGCAGGTAGACGCTGTTGAAGTCGCCCAGCGTCCAGATCATCGACAGGATCGTCGAGGTCAGGTAGAGCTGGCGCATGCTGGGCCAGGTGATGAACCTGAACTTCTGCCAGTTGCTCGCGCC
The DNA here is from genome assembly GCA_016790515.1 of Burkholderiaceae bacterium. GTDB lineage: Bacteria > Pseudomonadota > Gammaproteobacteria > Burkholderiales > Burkholderiaceae_C > Pseudaquabacterium. Next base: position 12,221 of record JAEUOY010000022.1, read on the forward strand.
GTCGACCGCGGCGGCCTCGTACTGCTCGGTGGGAATCGCCAGCCGGCCGGCGATCAGGATCAGCGTCCAGAACGGCAGGCTCTTCCAGACATGCATCAGCATCGAGAAGCCGAGCGCCAGCGTCGGGTCGTTCAGCCAGTTCGGGCCGTCCAGCGCGGTCATGCGGAAGATCAGGCTGTTGATCACGCCCCATTCGGGGTTCAGCATGAAGCGCACCGAGAGAATGGTCGGGATCGACGGCAGCGCCCAGGGCAGGATGAAGATCACCGACAGCACCTTGATCCACCAGCGCGCCTGGACGAAGAAGCCCGACAGCACCATCGCGACGACCATCTTGAGGTTGATCGCCACGACCAGGAACACGATCGTGTTGACCGCGGTGCGGAAGAAGATCGGGTCGTCGAAGAGCTTGACGTAGCTCTCGGGATGGCGCGCCAGCCACAGGCCGTAGCCGACCGGGTACAGCACGAAGACCGCGAACACCAGCAGGTAGGGCAGCACCAGCATGCGGCCCCAGAACTGCCAGGTCGACAGCGACTTGACGGGCGGATCGGTCGGCGCGGCGCTGAGGGCGGCTGTGCTCATGAAGGACCTTCTGGCGACGCCGTGCTCGAGCCACCCGTCGGCGGGCGGTCGGGCACGGCAGACTTGCGGGTCGCGCCGGACGCGCCGCTGCCGGCGCTGCAGCGCGCGCGCCGGCGCCGGAGGCTCAGGAACCGGCCACGGCCTTGATGCGCGCGATCATCTCGTCGACGGCCTTGTCGACCGGCACCTTCTCGTTGAGGATGCGGTTCATCGCCTTGCCCCAGACGTTCTCGTTGTTCAGCACGGTGAACTTGAAGTTCTTCGTGAACTCGAACGGCGTGGTGCCGTTCATGAACTGGTTGTAGACGGCCAGCCGGTGCGGGTCGCCCTTCCAGAACGCGCTCTGCTGGGCGTTCTTGGTCACCGGGAACCAGCGGCCCAGCGAGCCCTCGACATACGGCGTCAGGTTGGCCTCGTCGAGCATGAAGGCGACGAACTTCTTGGCGCCTTCCTTGTTCTTGGCGTCCTTGAAGATCACGCCGGTCTTGACCGCGGCGCGGTAGACCATCTTGCTGCCGTCGGGCTTGTTCGGGAAGCCGGCGGTGGCGATCAGCTCGGTGTAGTTCTTCTTGGCCGCGGCGCGCTGCTCGGCGGTGAGCGCGGCGTTGTTCATGTCGTCGAGCCACTTGGCGGCGATCGAGATCGTCGCGTTGTGGGTCATCGCGATCGTCTTGTTGTGGAATGCGACGTTGTTGTCCGGATCCTTCCAGCTGGTGGCCGACGGCGGCGTGCAGCCCTTCGAGTAGACCGAGGTGTAGTCGGTCATCGCCTTGATCAGGCCATCGCGCACCGCCGGGTCGTCGACCAGCAGCTTGCCCGAGTCGTTGACCAGCCTGACGTTGTAGGCGTCGGCGAAGGTCAGGAACGAGTAGAAGGTGTCGCTCGAATCGACGCCCATCGGGAAGCCGGTGCCGAATGCGCGCTTGCCGCTGTTCTTGCGGTAGCCGGTCTGCACCTTGTCGCACCAGAAGTCCCAGTAACCCTTCCAGTCCTTCGGGATGTCGGCGTCCTTGTAGCCCGCCTCGGCCAGCATGTCCTTCCAGTACTGGATGTGCATGGTCTGCTGCTTGACCGGGAAGGCATAGTAGGCCCGGGTCTGAGCGGTGTTGTTGAACAGGAAGGTGGTCGACAGCGCCGCCGGCTCGAACTTGGCGCGGATCGGGTCGATCACCTTCGACAGGTCTTCGAGCTTGCCGTCGTAGGCCCACTTGGCAGTGACCTGGAAGTCGTAGACGTCGCTGTAGGCGACATCGGGCGGCGAGCCCGAATCGAGCGCCGAGACGGTCTTCGGGATCGTGTCCTGGATCGGGTACTGCGAGAGCTCGACCTTGATGTTCTTGTACTTGGCCTCGAACTTCTTGATCGCCTCGAACAGCGCCTCGTCCTCGGCCTTGTAGAAGCCCTTGACCCACCAGACGGTGAGCTTCTCCTGGGCCTGGGCCGCCGCGGGGCCGCCTGCGACCAATCCCGCGCCCACCAGGGCGGCGGTGATCCAAGTCTTGCGTAGCATCGTCTCTGTCTCCTGTGGGTGGGGGTCCGGGCGCAGCAACGCGGGGGCGCGCATCCTGGTGTTATCGTATGATGATTGATCCGCCGGCGATGACCGGGCTTACCCGGATCGGGCCGCGCCGGCGGACGCGAAAAAGCCGCCCGAAGGCGGCTGGCCGGGGTGCCCCGGGAAGCCCTCAAGCGGGCCGTCGGGCCTCGAGCGCCCGATCAGCAGCCGCGCCGACGGCGACTGGCCAGGATGCCGACGGCGCCCAGGCCGGCCAGCATCAGCGCCCAGGTCTCGGGTTCGGGCACGGCACTGGGCAGGTAGTCGTAGGTCACCGTGGCATGGCCGCCGGCCATCGTGATGAAACCCCAGCGGTAGTTGCCCGACCCGGTGGCGTTGGATTCGCCGACCGCCGAGAAGGGCAGCGCCACGACGCCGGTGCCGGTGAACAGACCGAGCGTGGCAGCGTCGGTGAAGCTCGCCTGGCGGCTGGTCGAGGTGCCGAGGTTGGAATAGCTCACGCCCGACGTGCCGCCATAGTCGAGGACGGCGTCGGTGACCGGTGCCTGGAAGGTCCTGGTCACCAGAGGCGTGGTCTGCACCAGGATGTTGCTCAGGTTGTTGGGGTCGGCCAGCGCCAGCGTGGCCTGCAGGTTCAGCGTGATCGTCGTCGGCGTGCCCCGGTTCTCGGTCTTGGCCCGGCCGGACAGGTCGGCAAACAGTTCGAGCGTCACATGCTGCAGCGTACCCAGGGCCGGATCGAACTTCTGCAGTTGGGCAGCGCTGATCCAGTCGGTGTAGTCGACCGGCAGCGTCGACGAGCTGTAGGACAGCGTGTCGGCGTGGGCGGCAGCCAGGCCGCTGGCCAGCAGCGCGGCGATGGTGATCTGGTGGAGTTTCATGTTCGGTGTTCCGGAAGGGACCTGGTTGGAAGGCGTGCGGCCGGTGAAGTCCGGGCATTCAGCCACGTCGGCGGCTCAGGCCGGCGGCAGCCAGGGCCAGACTCACCAGCGCGAGCGATGCCGGTTCCGGAACGGCCTGGCGGTTCGCGGTGTAGTCGTAGGTCACCCTGACATTCGCGGTGGCCGTCGTATCGGCGCCGCCGCTGACGTTGCCGGCGCCCGACGTCGTCGCAACGGCAAAGGCAATGACGTCGACCCCGAAGCTGCCGATTCCGGTGAACGCCGCCAGGTTCGAGACGGTCGTGTCGGCGAGACTCCTGCTGTCGGACAGGGTCTTGGCATAGGTGCCGAACCCCGGGATCGAGACCGTCTCGCTGGCCGCCAGGTCGAGTTCGTAGAACGCCAGGGTCGGCAGCGTGAAGCGCAGGCTGCCGGTCAGCTGGTTGGTGATCAGCTGGGCGGTTCGCCCGGTGTTCTCGGCGTCGAACGCCGCTTGCATCGCACCGAAGTACACGAAACTCACCGAGTTGAGCGTGCCCAGCGAAGGATCGAACTTCTGCAGCGACAGCGTCCTGCCCGGGACCCAATCGGTCAGTTCGGGACCGTAGCTGTCGCTGTAGGTGGCAAGCGCGGCATGCGCGCCGCCGGCTGACAGCGCCGAGGCGGCCACGAGGGCAAGGATCTTCTTCACGACGTTCGACTTTCCGAGTGGTTTTCAGGGATGGCAGACAGCCACTGCCACGCTTGCCGAAACGCAAAGCGATTTCCGTACCACCGTCCGAACTGCCGAATTTCGCTTGCAAATCAAAGACTTGCGAAGCCTAAGCGATCGTCGATCGAGAACTGTCAAAACCGTCGACGTGATTTCCTTAACGCTTTTCTGGCCAGTGCGCAATATGTCTCGCCCTATGAACTAGGGGGCGGCATCCTGCTGTCAGAAATGTCGACAGCGGCCGGCCTCAGCGGCACTCCGGCACCGGCGTGCGCGCCGCCAGCCCTTGCAGGCAGCGCTGCAGGTTGTCGAACGCCAGGTCGGCCATCGCCTGCCGCGTCTGGCGGGTCGCGCTGCCGATGTGCGGGCTCAGCACGACGTGCGGCAACGCGCGCAGGCGCTCGGGCACGCCCGGCTCGTTCTCGAACACGTCGAGCCCGGCGCCGGCGATGACGCCCTGCTCCAGCGCGTCGATCAGCGCGGCTTCGTCGACCACCGAGCCGCGCGCCACGTTGACCAGGATGCCCTTCTGCGCCGAGCTGCGGCCCAGCGCAGCGAGCACCTTGGCGTCGATCAGCTTGCGGGTGCCGGCACCGCCGGGCGTGATGACGACCAGGAAGTCGCTGACCTCGGCCAGCGCCTCGACCGTGGGCCAGTAGGCGAACGGCAATGCCGGCTTCGCACTGCGCGCGGTGTAGGCGATGGCCATCCCGAAGGCCGCCGCGCGCCTGGCGATCGCCTGGCCGATGCGGCCCATGCCGACGATGCCCAGCCGCGCGCCCGACAACTTGCGCGCCAGCGGCATCGGCCCCTGCGGCCAGCGGCCCTCGCGCACGAAGCGGTCGGCCGCGGGCAGCTGGCGGGCGGCGCAGAGCATCAGGCCGATCGCCAGGTCGGCGACATCGTCGTTGAGCACGTCGGGGGTGTGCGTCACCATCACGCCGCGCGACCTGGCCGCCGCGACGTCGATGCCGTCGTAGCCGACGCCCATCACCGAGATGACCTGCAGCGCCGGCAGCCGGGCGATCAGGTCGGCGCCGACCCTGGATTCGCCGCTGGCCCAGATGCCGCGGATCGTGGCCGCCGCCGCCGGCGCCCGGCCCGGGTCGTCGGGGTGGACGGTGAAATGCTCGTCCAGCCGCGGCGCGATCAGCGCCATCGGCTTGGCCACGGCCAGGATGTCGGGGCGGGCGTCCGGGTTGGCGGCGGCAGCGGGCATGGCGGGTTCCTCGAGGTGGGGTGCGTGAGGGTTTTTGCCGGGGGCCGGGAAGCCCGCCGACCGGTCAATCGTCATACCATAATATGCCTCGGACCCCCACTCAGCCCACCCGGGAAAGCCATCACACCATGAGCGCACCGCCGAAGAAGAAGCCCCAGGACCTGCGCAGCCAGCAATGGTTCGGCCGCCAGGACCGCGACGGCTTTGCCTACCGCAGCTGGGTCAAGGGCAAGGGCGTGCCGCACGACCAGTTCGACGGCCGGCCGGTGATCGGCATCTGCAACACCTTCAGCGAGCTGACGCCCTGCAACTCGCACTTCCGCACGCTGGCCGAGCAGGTCAAGATCGGCGTCTACGAGGCCGGCGGCTTCCCGCTCGAGTTCCCGGTGATGAGCCTGGGCGAGACCCTGCTGCGGCCGACCGCGATGCTCTACCGCAACCTGGCCAGCATGGATGTCGAGGAGTCGATCCGCGGCAACCCGATCGACGGCGTGGTGCTGCTGATGGGCTGCGACAAGACCACGCCCAGCCTGCTGATGGGCGCCAGCAGCGCCGGGCTGCCGACGATCGGCGTCAGCGGCGGGCCGATGCTCAACGGCAAGTGGCGCGGCCAGGAACTGGGCTCGGGCACCGGCGTCTGGCAGATGAGCGAACAGGTGCGCGCCGGCACGCTGAAGCTGCAGGACTTCTTCGAGGCCGAGAGCTGCATGCACCGCAGCCACGGCCACTGCATGACGATGGGCACCGCCAGCACCATGGCCTCGATGGTCGAGGCGCTGGGCATCGGCCTGCCCGGTAACGCCGCCTACCCGGCGGTCGACGGCCGGCGCAACGTGCTGGCGCGCCAGGCCGGCCGGCGCATCGTGCAGATGGTGCACGACGACCAGACGATCTCGCAGGTGCTGACGCGCGAGGCCTTCGAGAATGCCGTTCGGACGCTGGCGGCGATCGGCGGCTCGACCAATGCCGTGATCCACCTGATCGCGATCGCCGGCCGGCTCGGCGTGCCGCTGTCGATCGACGACTTCGACCGCCTGGCCAGCGAGCTGCCCTGCCTGGTCAACCTGCAGCCCAGCGGCCAGCACCTGATGGAGGACTTCTGCTACGCCGGCGGGCTGCCGGCGGTGATGAAGGAGATCGCGCCGCACCTGCACCTGGACATCGTCACCGCCAGCGGCCAGACCGTGCGCGAGAACATCGCCGATGCGCAGAACTTCGACCCGCGGGTGATCAAGACGCTGGCCGAACCGTTCAAGGACAAGGCCGGCATCGCTGTGCTGCGCGGCAACCTGGCGCCGCGCGGCGCGGTGATCAAGCCCAGCGCGGCCACCCCGGCGCTGATGCAGCACACCGGCCGTGCGGTGGTGTTCACCGACTCGAACGATTTCCACGCCCGCATCGACGACGAGGCGCTGGACATCGACGAGACCTGCATCATGGTGCTGAAGAACTGCGGCCCCAAGGGCTACCCGGGCATGGCCGAGGTCGGCAACATGCCGCTGCCGCCCAAGGTGCTGCGCAAGGGCATCACCGACATGGTCCGCATCAGCGACGCGCGCATGAGCGGCACCGCCTACGGCACCGTGGTGCTGCACACCGCGCCCGAGGCTGCCGCCGGCGGGCCGCTGGCGCTGGTGCAGGACGGCGATCGGATCACGCTGGACGTGCCGGCGCGCCGCCTGCACCTGCATGTCGCCGACGCCGAACTCGAACGCCGCCGCGCCGCCTGGCAGCCGCCGGCACCGGCGATGGCCAGCGGCTACTGGAAGCTCTACATCGACCATGTGCTGCAGGCCGACCAGGGCGCCGACCTCGACTTCCTGGTCGGGCAGCGCGGTGCCGCGGTGCCCAAGGACAACCACTGACGAGCCAAGGCGGCCGTGGATCCCGCGCTGCTGGCCGTCGACTGGGGCACCACCGCGCTGCGTGGCGCGCTGCTGGCGGCCGACGGCTCGGTGCTGGCGGAGCATGCCGCACCAAGGGGCCTGCTGAGCATCGAACCGGGCGGCTGGGCGGCGGCCTTCGAGGCCGAGTTCGGCGCCTGGCGCCGGGCCCATCCCACCATCGTCAGCCTGCTCGCCGGCATGGTCGGCAGCCGCCAGGGCTGGGCCGAGGCGTCCTACTGCCCCTGTCCGGCCGGCCTGGACGACCTGGCGGATGGCCTGCTGTGGCTGCAACCGGGCCGGCTGGCGATCGTGCCAGGCGCCAGGGTCGAGAACGACGGCCGACCCGACGTGATGCGCGGCGAGGAGACCCAGGTGTTCGGTGCGCTCGAACACCTGGGGCTGGGCAGTGCCATCCTGGTGCTGCCAGGCACCCACAGCAAGTGGGTCCGGGTCGCCGATGGCCGCATCGTCGCGCTGGCCACGCACATGACCGGCGAGTGCTACGCGCTGCTGCGCCGGCAGTCGATCCTGGCCCGCACGCTGCCCCCCGACGACGACACCTGGGTGCCCGAGGCCTTCGACCGTGGCGTGGCCCAGGCGCAGCAGCCGGGCGGACTGCTGCACCACCTGTTCTCGGTGCGCACGCTGGCACTGTTCGAACGCCAGGGCCCGGCCGAAGCCGCCTGCCAGCTGTCGGGCCTGCTGATCGGCGAGGAACTGCGCGCCGCCGCGCCGGCGGCGGGATCAGCGGTCGTGGTGGTCGGCGGCGCGGCGCTCGCGATGCGCTACCAGCGCGCGCTGGCGGGCCGCGGCGTCGCGGCGCAGATCGTCGGCGCCGAGGCCAGCTGGCTCGGCCTGGCCGCGCTGGCGCGCCGGCTGCAGCACCGTGCCGACCCAGGCCGAAGGGCCGCATGACCGACCCGCACGACACCGCCGCCGCCCGCCGGCTGGCCGACGCGATGCGGCAGCTGCCGCTGGTGGCGATCCTGCGCGGCATCACGCCGGCCGAGGCGCTGCCGGTCGGCGAAGCGCTGGCCGACGCCGGCTGGACGATCGTCGAGGTGCCGCTGAATTCGCCGCAGCCGCTGGCCAGCATCGCCGCGCTGGCCCGCGCGCTGCCGCAGGTGCTGGTCGGCGCGGGCACCGTGCTCGACGCCGGCCAGGTGGGCGCGGTGGCCGACGCCGGCGGCGGCCTGGTGGTGGCGCCGAACTGCCATCGCGACCTGATCCTCGAATCGCTGCACCGCGGCCTGGCCTGCCTGCCCGGCGTCGCCACGCCGACCGAGGCCTTCGCCGCGCTGGCCGCCGGCGCGCACGGATTGAAGCTGTTCCCGGCCGAGATGATTCCTCCGGCCGCGGTGAAGGCGATGCGCGCGGTGCTGCCGCCGGGCACGGCGCTGCTGCCGGTGGGCGGCATCGGGCCCGACACGATGGCCGCCTATCGCGCGGCCGGCGCGGCCGGCTTCGGCATCGGCTCGGCGCTGTACAAGCCGGGCATGTCGGCGGCCCAGGTCGCCGTCCAGGCGCGGCGCTTTGCCGCGGCCTGGCGCTCGCTGCCGGCAGCGACAATCGGCGCTTGACCGCAGCCCCGACCGCAACCGCCCGCCGATCTGCACCCGCCACCCAGCGCCCGATGCGCTGGCTGCTGCTGGGCACGATGGCGGTATGGGGCGCCAACCTGTCGGTCGTCAAGCTGCTGTTCGAGAGCCTGGAGCCGATGCTGGTGGCGGTGCTGCGCATGGCGGTGTCGGCGCTCGCGCTGTCGGCGGTGCTGGTCTGGCGTCGCCTGCCCTGGCCGCGGCTGCGGCGCTCGCAATGGCTGACGCTGGCGGCCTGCGCGGTGCTGATGATCTACCTGAACCAGATCTTCTTCACCGAGGGCGTGGCCCGCACCGCGGCGGCCAACGCGGCGCTGATCATCGCGCTGAACCCGCTGGTCTCGGCGCTGACCGCGGCGCTGCTGCTCGGCGACCGGCTGACGCCCTCGCGCATCGGCGGCGTGGTGCTGGGCTTCGGCGGCGTGGCCGCGGTCGTGCTGCACCGGCCCGGCGCGGTGCTGGGCAGCGGCGGCCTGGGCGACCTGCTGATGTTCGGCTCGGTGCTGACCTGGGTGTTCGGCGGCGTGCTGGTGCAGCGCCTGGCGCGCGAACTCGACAGCGGCCTGATCAGCGCGGTGATGGGCGTGATCGGCAGCGCGCTGCTGGCGCTGCACCTGGGGCTGCGCCCGGCGCCGGTGGTGGTTCACTGGGCGCTCGTCACGCCGCTGACGGTGGCGCTGCTGGTGGTCTCGAGCCTGCTGGCCACCGCCGCCGGCGCGCTGGTGTGGAACCGCGCGCTGGTGGTCATCGGCGTGGCCCGCACCGCGCTGTATGCCTACTGGGTGCCGATCTTCGGCGTGCTGTTCGCGGTGCTGCTGCTGGGCGAGCCGCTGACTGTCTGGCACGGCATCGGGCTGGCCGCGGTGCTGGGCGGCACCTGGCTGGGCACCCGCCGGCACTGACACCGGTATCGACATCGGCCCGGCCACGCCCGGGCTTGCCCGCTGCCGGCCGCGCTGCCGGGTCGGGCAGACTGGTGGCCTCCATCGACCCTCGAGACCGCCATGCCCTTCGACCTCAGATCAAGCCTGCTGGCCACGCTGGCCGCCACCGCCACTGCCTCCGCATGGGCGGCGCCCGACGCCCGCCTGCTTTCCGCCGCCCGCGCCGCCGAGCCGGCGCTGATCCAGTCGCTGAAGGAGATGGTGGCAATCGAATCGGGCACGATGGACGCACCCGGCCTGGCAAGGATGGCCGACTACGCCGAGGGCCGGCTGAAGGCCCTGGGCCTGCAGGTCGAGCGGCGCAAGGCCAGCGCCAACAATGGCGACGTGCTGGTCGGCCGGCTCAGCGGCAGCGGCAAACGCAAGCTGATGCTGATCGCCCACCTCGACACGATCTACTGGCCCGGCACGCTCAGCAGCCAGCCGATCAAGCAGGACGGCAACCGCCTCTACGGCCCCGGCATCGCCGACGCCAAGGGCGGCGTCGCGGTGATCCTGCATGCGCTGGCGATCCTGCGCGAGGCCGGCTGGCAGGACTACGCCCAGCTCACCGTGCTGTTCAACGGCGACGAGGAATCGGGCTCGGGCGGTTCGGGCGAGGCGATCGCCACGCTGGCCGACGAGCACGACGTGGTGCTGTCCTACGAGCCGACCGCGGCCAAGGAATTCGCCAAGACCGAGGGCGTGCTGCTCGCCGCCGCCGGCGCCACGCTGCTGACGATGGACGTCAAGGGCCGCGCCTCGCATGCGGGTGCCGCGCCGCAGCTGGGCCGCAATGCGCTGGTCGAGCTGGCCTGGTAGGTGCTGCAGACCCAGGACGTCGCCAAGGGCGTGCCCGGTGCGCAGCTGAACTGGACCACGATGACCGCCGGCAAGAGCCGCAACCAGATCCCCGACACCGCCAGCGCCGGCGCCGACGTTCGCCTGACCAGCGCCGGTGCCGGCGATCGGCTGCTGGCCGCGATGCGCGCCAAGGTGGCCGAGAGCAAGCGGGTGCCCGACACCGAGGTCAGCCTCTCGATGGGCGCCGGCCGGCCGCCCTTCGTCGGCGGCGAGCGCACGCTGGCGCTGGCCAAACGGGCGCAGGCGATCTATGCCGAACTCGACAACCGGCCGCTGCAGCTGGTGCCCGGCACCGGCGGCGGCACCGACGCCGGCTTCGCCAACCGCTCGGGCAAGGCCGTGGTGCTCGAGAGCCTGGGCCTGGCCGGCTGGGGCTACCACGCCAAGGACGAGTACATCGAGATCGACTCGATCGTGCCGCGCCTGTACCTGACGACGCGGCTGCTGGCGGATCTCGGCAGGGATTGATCGGCACAGCAGGCGGGGCCAGCGCCGGGCCGCCATCGGCCAGAGGCCGATGGCCCTCTGCAGGCACAGCCAGTCCGCAGGGACTGGCTAAGTCCGGCCTCGGCTCACCAAGCGGCCCCGCGACCCCCTCGGGGGGTCGGCCGCGGTATCCCGCGACCGGGGGTCCTGTCTACTCCTTGTAGTAGACGACCTGGTGCGTGCTGCACAGCAGCATGCCCGCCTCGTTCCACAGCAGCCCGGTCTGGTCGAAGAAGCCGTTGCGGAAGGCGTGGGCATGGGCCTCGGCGAGCAGGAAACCCTCGCCGGTGTCCTTCAGCAGCCGGCCGTCGGCGTGGAAGTACACCGTCATCGACACCGTGCCGACCGGCACCCGGGTCGCGCGGCGCAACCACAGCCGCGGGAAGAACACGTCGGCCAGCGCGGCCAGCGCGCAGAAGTCCAGCGCGCGCGGCGGATCGTCGCGCAGCCACAGCCGCGACAGGCTGCCATGCTCGCCGTTTTCGCCATGATGGGCCTGGCCTTCCCAGCGCTCGGGCACCGGGCCGATGATCGGCCGCATCTCGTAGCGCTGCAGCCAGGCCGCCAGGTTGGCGGGCGGGTGCACCCGGGGCACGTCGGCCGGTGCGGGTGCGGCCGGCATCGGCGTGTCGCTGGCGCTCCAGGTCGGGCGGCGCGCGGCGGTCACCGCGGTCGCGGTGGTCACCACCTGGGGCTGGCCGGCGGCGTCGGGCTGCGACAGCTCGATGATCCAGTGCTGGGTGCTGCGGTTGGTGCGCGCCGGCCGGGCCGATGCGCGATAGGCGCCCTCGGCCATCGGCCCGGCGTAGTTGACGGTCAGCGAGACCGGCTCGCCCAGCCGCTGCGGATGCTGCATCACCGCGGTCAGCGCCGCGGCGGCGGTGATGCCGCCGTACGGGCCGATCATGTTCCAGTAGGCCGCCGAGCTGTGGCCGATCGCCGTGCCGTCGGGCTGCGGGGCCAGGACCATGGCCGCGTCGAAGGGGTGGGTCGTCATGTCCGGCAGTGTCGCGGGCCCGCCCGGGCCGGGCTGTCCTTCGGGTGACCGGGTGCGGACAGCCGGGCGGCGCCCGACTCAATCCCAGAGGGCGCCCAGCTGCAGCGGCTGCGCCGCACGCGGCGGCAGCGGCGGGTCGTGCCGGTCGGCCGCCGGCGCCGCGGGCGCCACGCGATCGAACAGCGCCGCCACCTCGGGCGTGACGAAGCGGCTCATGCCGCCGTACAGATGCCGGTCGCCCAGCCGGTGCTGCTGGCCGACATGGAAGCGCAGCGGCACCATCAGCTGCAGTTGCTGCTTCGCGCGGGTCATCGCGACGTAGAGCAGGCGGCGCTCCTCGGCCACGGCGGCGGCCGAGCCGGTGGCCAGGTCGGCCGGCAGGCAGCCGTCGATCACGTTGAGGATCGTCACCGCGTTCCATTCCTGGCCCTTGGCGGCGTGGATCGTCGACAGGGTCAGGTAGTCCTCGTCGGGGTGCGGCGGCCCGGCCTCGTCGCTGGTGGCCTCGGGCGGATCGAGCGTCAGCTCGGTCAGGAAGCGCTCGCGGCTGCCTTGGGCCGCGGCCAGGCGCTGCAGCTGCTCGAGGTCGAGCGAGCGCACCGCCGCATCGTCGGCGTGCAGGCGCTGCAGATGCGGCTGGTACCAGGCGCGCACCGCCTCCAGCTCGGCCGGCCAGGGTGAGGCGTCGGACTGCAGCACATCGAGCAACCCGACCAGCGCCGCCCAGTCGGACGCGGCCGCCGGCGGCGGCACCCAGGCGCGCAGCGCGGCCGCGGGGTCGGGCGCCGCGGCCATCGCATCGATCAGGCGCCGCGCCGCCGCCGGGCCGATGCCCGGCACCAGCAGCGCGACGCGATAGCCCGCCAGCGCGCCGCGCGGGTTCTGCGCCCAGCGCAGCACCGCGAGCAGGTCCTTGACATGAGCGGCTTCCAGGAACTTCAGCCCGCCGAACTTGACGAACGGGATGTCGCGGCGCGCCAGCTCGAGTTCGAGCGCGGCGCTGTGGTGGCCGGTGCGGAACAGCACCGCCTGCTGGGTCAGCGCCAGGCCTTGCTCGCGCTGCTCGAGCACGCTGTCGGCCACCCAGCGCGCCTGGTCCAGCTCGTCGGCCACCGTCACCAGCCGAGGGCGGGAGCCGCCGCGGCGGTCGGTCCACAGGGTCTTGGCGTGGCGCTGTTCGGCCAGCGCGATCACCGCGTTGCTGGCGTCGAGGATCGGCTGGGTGCTGCGGTAATTGCGCTCCAGCAGCACAGTGCGGGCCGCGTCGCCGAACTGCTGGCCGAAGCCGAGGATGTTGCAGACCTCGGCAGCGCGGAAGGCATAGATCGACTGCGCATCGTCGCCGACCACCGTCAGGCCGCGGCCGTCGGGCTTCAGCCGCCGCAGGATCGCCGCCTGCAGCCGGTTGGTGTCCTGGTATTCGTCGACCAGCACCGGGCCGAAGCGATCGCCGAGTTGCATGGCCAGGCCATCGTCGGCCAGCATCTGGTGCCAGCCCAGCAGCAGGTCGTCGTAGTCCAGCAGATGCTGGGCCTGCTTCTCGGCGGCGTAGGCGCGGAACATCGCCTTCAGCTCGTCGTGCCAGGCGGCGCACCAGGGGAAGTCTTCCTGCAGCACCTGCGCCAGCGGCAGCTGCCGGTTGAGCGTGCGGCTGTAGATCGCAAGACAAGTGGCCTTCAGCGGAAATCGCGTGCGCGCCGCGGCCCAGCCCTGGGCCTGGCGCACCAGCGCCATCAGGTCCTCGGCGTCGCCGCGGTCGAGGATGGTGAAGTCCTCGGCCAGGCCGATGCGGCCGGCGTATTCGCGCAGCAGCCGCGCACCGATGGCGTGGAAGGTGCCGGCCCAGGGCAGCTGCGGCGGCGGCTGGGTGGCACGCAGCCCCAGCGCCCGGTGCAGCATCCGGCCGGCGCGGCGGGCCATCTCCTGCGCGGCGCGGCGCGAGAAGGTCAGCAGCAGCAGCCGGTTCGGGTCGGCACCGTCGAGCACCAGCCGCGCCACCCGCGCGGCCAGCGTCAGCGTCTTGCCCGACCCGGCGCCGGCCAGCACCAGCAGCGGCTCATCGCCGTGCATCACCGCGGCGCGCTGCTGCGGGTTCAGCGCCGCGAATGGGTCGTCCACCGGCGCGGCGCGCGATGGCCGGGGCGGGGCCGGTGCGGCAAGCTGGGCCATGGTCAGGAGATTGGGGGTGGCATCACACGCGGCCGGGGCATTCCGGCGCCGCCGAGAATACTGTATAAACCCTCAGCCTGCGCGCCCCTGCGGCGCATCAAGGTTCCGGCAGCCCGTTGCGGGCAGCATCCGGGGCCTGCCCACGAAAGCCCGCCCATGAGCCACACCGCCCCCACCCGCACGCGCCTCACCCCGGCCCAGGCGCCCGAGTCGGCCGGCCCCAGCCGTGCCACGCTGCCGCCGCAGCCGATCAGCGCCGAGGTGCTGGCCGAGAAGTACACCAAGGGCGACGAGGCCACGCTCGACGACGTGCGCCGCCGCGTCGCCCGCGCGCTGGCCCAGGCCGAGCCGCCGGCGCAGCGCGAGACCTGGGAGGCGAAGTTCCTCGACGCGCAGCGCCGCGGCTTCGTGCCGGCCGGGCGCATCAACTCGGCCGCCGGCACCACGCTGGCGGCCACGCTGATCAACTGCTTCGTGCAGCCGGTGGGCGACTCGATCTCTCAGCCCGAGGAGGGCTTTGCCGGCATCTACACCGCGCTGACCGAAGCGGCCGAGACGATGCGCCGCGGCGGCGGCGTCGGCTACGACTTCTCGCGCATCCGGCCGCAGGGCGCCTGGGTGGCGCCGACGCAGAGCAGCGCGTCGGGCCCGGTCAGCTACATGCGGGTGTTCGACCGCAGCTGCGAGACGGTCGAATCGGCCGGCAGCCGGCGCGGTGCGCAGATGGCGGTGCTGCGCTGCGACCACCCCGACGTCGAGGCCTTCATCCGCGCCAAGGACCAGGGCGACCTGCGCAACTTCAACATCTCGGTGGGCATCACCGACGAATTCATGCAGGCGGTGGTCGTCGACGGCGAGGTCGACCTGGTCCACAAGGCCGAGCCCGGCCCGACGCTGAAGGCCGCCGGCGCCCGCCGCCGCGCCGACGGGCTGTGGGTCTACCGCAGCCTGCGCGCGCGCACGCTGTGGGACCAGATCATGCGCAGCACCTACGACCATGCCGAGCCGGGCGTGCTGTTCCTCGACCGCATCAACCAGGACAACAACCTGGGGTATTGCGAGACGATAGCCGCCACCAACCCGTGTGCCGAACAGCCTCTTCCGCCCTACGGCTGCTGCTGCCTCGGCAGCGTCGACCTGACGCACTTCGTGCAGCGCCCGTTCGAGCCCGACGCCGGTTTCGACGACGCCGGTTTCGCCGAGGTCTGCGCGGTGGCCACCCGCATGCTCGACGACGTGCTCGACGTCACCGTCTGGCCGCTGCCGCAGCAGCAGGCTGAGGCGCGGGCCAAGCGCCGCGTCGGGCTGGGCTTCACCGGGCTGGGCGACGCGCTGGTGATGCTGGGCCTGCGCTACGACAGCGAACCGGCGCGCGAGATGGCACGCCGCATCTCGGCGGTGATGCGCGACGCGGCCTACGGCGCCAGCGCCGATCTGGCCGCCGAGCGTGGCGCGTTCCCGCTGTTCAACGCCGACCTGTACCTGTCGCGCGGCTCGTTCGCCTCGCGCCTGCCGCAGCCGCTGAAGGACAAGATCCGCGCCCAGGGCCTGCGCAATTCGCACCTGCTGTCGATCGCGCCGACCGGCACGATCAGCCTGGCCTTCGCCGACAACGCCAGCAACGGCATCGAGCCCGCGTTCAGCTGGAGCTACACCCGCAAGAAGCGCGAGAGCGACAACAGCTTCAAGCAGTACGCCGTCGAGGACCACGCCTGGCGGCTGTACCGCCACCTGAAGGGCGAGGACGCGCCGCTGACCGAGGCCTTCGTCACCGCGCTCGAGATGAGCGCCGAAGCGCATGCGGCGATGGTCGCGGCGGTGGCGCCGTACATCGACACCTCGATCAGCAAGACCGTCAACGTGCCGGCCGACTACCCCTACGAGGACTTCCAGGGCCTGTACCTGCAGGCCTGGAAGTCGGGGCTGAAGGGCCTGGCCACCTACCGGCCGAATGCGGTGCTGGGCGCGGTGCTCAGCGTCGAGCCGGCGCCCGCGTCTTCCCCGCCGGCGGCCCAGCCGGCGCCGCTGCAGCCGACCGACGGCGCCAACCAGCGCCTGCGGCTCGACCGCCTGCCGGCACCGGTGCTGGCGTCGCTGCGCTGGCCCAGCCGGCCCGAGCTGCCCGGCGGCAACCGGGCCTGGAGCTACCTGATCCAGCACCCGCATGGCGACTTCTCGCTGTTCGTCGGCGAGCTGCCGGCCGAGGCCGGCCCGGGCCTGGGCCTGTTCGAGAAGAACCTGCCGTTCGAGGTCTGGGTCAACGGCGCCGAGCAGCCGCGCGCGATCGGCGCGATGGCCAAGACGCTGTCGATGGACCTGCGCACCAATGACGCGGCCTGGCTGCGGCTGAAGCTCGACGCGCTGGCCACCGTCGCCGAGGAGCGGGCCTTCGAGATGCCGTTCCCGCCGCACGGCGAGAAGCGGCTGTTCCCCGGCGTCGTCGCGGCCACCGCGGCGGTGATCCGCTGGCGCTGCGAGCAGCTCGGCGCGCTGCAGGAAGGCGGCCCGACACCGGTGCTCGACGCGATGTTCAGCCGCGACGAGCCACGCACCGGCACCGCCGGCACGCTGGCCTGGGCGGTGGACGTCGACAACCATGCCACCGGCGAGTCGTTCACCGTCACGCTGAAGGAGGTGTCGCTGCCCGGGCCCGACGGTGGCAGCGTCACCCGGCCCTGCGCGATCGGATTCTCGGGCAACTACCCGCGCGCGCTCGACGGCCTGGCGCGGCTGTTGTCGCTGGACATGCGGGTGATGGACCCGGCCTGGATCGGCATGAAGCTGCGCAAGCTGCTGAACGTCGGCGAGCCGCTGGGCCATTTCATGGCGCCGGTGCCCGGTGAACGCCGCCAGCAGACCTGGCCCAGCACCGTGGCCTACATCGCCCGGCTGGTGATCCACCGCTACGCGATGCTGGGCGTGCTGGATGAACAGGGCTGCCCGGTGCAGGCGATGGGCATCCTGGCGGCGCCGCTGGGCAAGCCCAACGGCATCGGCTCACCGGCAGAACTGTCGGCCGGCCCCGGCACGATGGCCGGCAAGGCCTGCCCCGAATGCGGCAACCACACGCTGATCCACAAGGACGGCTGCGAGTTCTGCACCGCGTGCGGCTATGTGGGGCAGTGCGGCTGAGTGGCGAGCTGCGCCGCCCGAGCGGCGCTGTCGATGACAGCCTGAGCGGCAGGGCCAGCCGCCTGCACGATTGCGGCATCCGGGCCGCGAGCCGGCTGGTCCACGACTTCGCGGCGCATTTGATCTCCATCAACGAACTTGCAGATTGTCGCCCGATGGCGCACCAACCCGGTGCGGTCGCCGATCGCCGCTGTTAGCCTCGCGCCTGGCCAATGGGTCCAACGAGGAAGCGCAGCGTGACAAGAATCCAGAACCCAACGTTCGGTCGCTCGGTGGCGGCAACCCTGGCGCTGCTGGCCGCATGGCTGTTCGTGACGCCGGCCGGTGCAGCGCCGGACATGCTCACCACCACGGCACCGCAACCCACCGCGCAGGCGCTGAAGGCCGCCGCGCAGGAAAAGGCCGGCTGCACCGAGAAGTGCCATGCACCGATCAAGGCCTTCCACGACGACGGCAAGCACAAGACCCTGGCCTGCTCGTCGTGCCACGACAAGCTGGCCGAGCACAACGCGAACGAGAAGGTGCGACCGGTCACCAAGACCGACCCCGCCGTCTGCGGCGGCTGCCACCAGCCGCAGTTCGAGACGCTGTACAAGATGAACTGGGAGAAGACAGCGCGCAAGGAGAAGAGCCAGGCCACCGGCCCGTCGCCCAACCCGGCGTTCGACAAGCTGATGATGCCGCACGGCTTCACCCGCGAGCACGCCGAGCCACGCTCGCACGCGTTTGCGCTGTACGACCAGGTGGTGGTCGACCGCGCCTTCGGCGGCCGGTTCAAGAACAAGGCCGGCTGGGAGTTCCTGACCCAGGATGGCGGCAACCTCAAGATCTGGCAGCACCTGGTCGACCAGTACCCGGGCCAGGACCACAAGGCGTTCAAACCCGGCACGGCCGCTGCCGCCAACCCGGTGTGCATGTCGTGCAAGAGCGCCGACCACATCCTCGACTGGGCCTTCATGGGCGACCCGGTGCCGGGTGCCAAGTGGAGCCGCACCTCCAAGGTGGTGGACTTCGTCAAGGACGTCAACCACTCGCTGAACTGCTTCTTCTGCCACGACCCGCACACGGCCGGCCCGCGCGTGGTGCGCGACGGGCTGCTGCAGGCCGTGTCAAGGCCCGAGAAGGACACGGTCTGGCATGCCGACAAGGACGGCGCGAAGATCGACATCCGCGAGCTGGGCACGCGCGGCTACACGCGCAAGATCGGTCTGCTGTCGCGCTCGGATTCCAAGCTGATGTGCGCTCAGTGCCACGTGGAATACAACTGCAACCCCGGCACCGATCCGACCACCGGCCAGCCGGTGACGATGGCCGATTCGCGCACCAACCACTTCCCGTTCAAGAAGGTGGTCGACATCGGCAAGCACTACAGCGACCTGAAGTTCCGCGACTTCAAGCATGGCATCACCGGCGCGATGCTCTGGAAGGGCCAGCACCCCGATGCGGAGAACTTCTACGGGTCGGTGCACCAGAAGGCCGGGGCCGACTGCGCCGACTGCCACATGCCCAAGATGAAGGACGCCAAGACGGGCAAGATGTACACCTCGCACTGGCAGACCAGCCCGAAGCATTACGTCGAGGAGACCTGCCTGAACTGCCATGGCAGCTGGTCGGCCAGGCAGGCGGTCTACGCCATCGACTCGATGAAGAACCGCTTCCAGGGCAAGGTGCGCAAGGCCGAGTTCTGGCTCACGCGCATGATCGACAAGTTCGACGAGGCGCGAGGCCTCGGCGTCGAAGAATCCGTGCTGGCCCAGGTGCGCGAGAAGCACTACGAGGCGCACATCAACTGGGAATGGTGGACCGCGTCGAACGGTGCGCATTTCCACAACCTGGACGAAGCGGTGGACTCGCTGAACAAGTCGATGCTGATCTCGCAGGAGGGCATCAAGCTGCTCGACGACGCGATGGCCGCCAGGCGCGGCGCCACGCGCACCGCCGCCGCGACCCCGGCGCCCGCGTCGCGCTGACGGCCCGGATGGCCGCGCCTGGCGACGCTCCGCGTGCAGCCGCGCTGCTGGGCGCGTCGCTGATCCTGCTGGCACTGTGCGCCGCAGCGGTGCTGGCGATGCAGTGGCCATCGGCCGGCGACGCTGGCCGCAGAGAGAGCGCCGCGGCCTTGTCGCCGCAGCAGCAGTACGACATGCTGAAGCGCCACCTCGAGCGCCAGCCCCGCGACGGCCGCGGCTGGGTGCTGTTCGCGATGAGGGAATTCGAGGCCGACCGCTTCGATGCCGCCGCGGCCGCGTTCGAGCGCGCCGTCACCGTGTCGCGGCGGGTCGCGGCCGACCCGGCAGTCTGGTGCGAGTACGCCGATGCGCTGGGCATGGCCCGAGGCGGCAGGCTGGAGGGCAAGCCCACCGAACTGATCCACCACGCGCTGTCACTGCGCGGCGATCACCCGAAGGCGCTGGAGATGGCCGGCAGCGCTGCCTACGAGCGGCGTGACTTCGCGGCGGCCGCCCGCTACTGGCGCCAGCTGCTGCCGCAGATGCACCAAGGCTCGCGCCAGCAGGCCGAACTCACGGCCGCGATCGAACGCGCCGATCGACTCGCCGCGACATCGTTGCGCTAGCCTCCGCGACACCTTGCGGCGTGCCGAAGCCGGCGATGGCGCGAAACGCGACCCACCGCAGACCCCCTGCGTGACGGTCGGCTCGGGGTCGATGCGATCGGGCCGTGTATCGGTCAGGCCCTGGCAAGCAGCGCATTGGCAACCACGATGCCGACGGCGGTCAGCACCAGCGAGCCGACCAGGTGTGCGCTCGCCGCAAGCATCGCCCACCCATACGCCTGGCGCCCGATCAGGGCGACGACTTCGGCCGAGAAGGTCGAGAAGGTGGTCAGCCCGCCGAGGAAGCCGGTGATGATCAACAGGCGCAGCTCCAGCGGCAGGCTGCTGTTGTGGCTGAAGAAGGCGCTGGCAACGCCGACGAGAAGCCCGCCGATCAAGTTGGCGGCCAGCGTTCCCAGGGGGAGGCTGGGAAAGATCGCGTTCAGCTGCCCGCCCAGCCACCAGCGCAGCAGGGCGCCGCAGCCGGCACCGCCGAACACCGCCAACATCGGAAGACCGCTCATGTCGCTGCTTCTCCTTCGACAAGGCCGGAGCGGGCGGTGAGGCGCGCGGCGCGCTGCACGTCGGCGAGGCCTGCGTCCTCCCGTTCGGGGCCCGGCTCGGCATCATCGACCCTCGCGGGCGGTTGCCGGCGCCCGGCCGCCGCCGAGGCGGTTCAGTATATCGGCGGGCCCTGTGCTGCAGGTCGCCCTGGCGGCCGGCCGTGGACGAGGTGTCAATGCCCGGCCGGCGGCCTCGGGCCGCGCAGCGCCAGCAACTCGCCGACCAGGCCGCGCCGGAAGGCCAGCACGCAGACCACGAAGATGCCGCCCATGATCACGGTGACCCAGGGCCCCACCTTGTCGGCCAGCTCGTTCTCGAGCGTGACGATGGTCAGCGCGCCGACCGCCGGGCCGAGGATCGTGCCCAGCCCGCCGAGCAGCGTCATCAGCACCACCTCGCCGCTCATGTGCCAGTGCACGTCGGTCAGCGACGCGAGCTGGAACACCAGCGCCTTCATCGCCCCGGCCACGCCGGCCATCGCCGCCGACAGCACGAAGGCCAGCAGCTTGTACTGCGCGACGTCGTAGCCCAGCGAGATCGCCCGCGGCTCGTTCTCGCGGATCGCTTTCAGCACCTGGCCGTAGGGCGAGTGGATCGTGCGGTGGATCAGCCAGAAGCCGGCGCAGAACACCGCGAACACGAAGTAGTACATCGCCTGGTTGTCGGCCAGCGGGATGAAGCCCAGCAGCGCACCGCGCGGCACGCCCTGCAGCCCGTCCTCGCCGCCGGTGAAGGGCAGCTGCAGCGCGAGGAAGAACACCAGCTGCGCCAGCGCCAGCGTGATCATCGTCAGGTAGATGCCCGAGCGGCGGATCGACAGCCAGCCGAACAGCGCGCCCAGCGTCGCGGCGAAGGCCGCGCCGGCCATGATCGCCAGCTCGGGCGTCACGCCGTACTGCTTGGCCAGCGCCGCACAGACGTACGCCGAGCCGCCGAAGAACGCGGCATGACCGAACGACAGCAGCCCGGCGAAGCCCAGCAGCAGGTTGAAGGCCGAGGCGAACAGCGCGAAGCACAGCACCTTCATCAGGAAGGTCGGGTAGACGACCAGCGGTGCCAGCAGGCCCAGCGCGATCAGCGCCAGCCAGCCCAGCTGCCGCGTGCGCGACGGTGCCGCCACCAGCGGCACCACGGAAGAGACGGGGGAGTTCATCGGCATGCTCCTTCAGGGCATCAGGCCTGCTTGCCGAACAGGCCGGCGGGGCGGAACAGCAGCACGACGATCATGATCACGAAGATCACCACCGCCGAGGCTTCGGGGTACAGGAGCTTGCACAGGCCCTCGACCAGGCCGAGGCCGAGACCGGTGACGATCGAGCCGGCGATCGAGCCCATGCCGCCGATCACCACCACCGCGAACACCACGATGATCAGGTTCGACCCCATCACCGGGTTGACCTGCATGACCGGCGCGGCCAGCACGCCGGCGAAGGCGGCCAGCGCGACGCCGGCGCCGTAGGTGGCGGTCACCAGCACCGGCACGTTGATGCCCAGTGCCTGCACCAGCCGAGGCTTCTCGGTCGCCGCGCGCAGCGTCGCGCCCAGCGGCGTGCGCTCGATCAGGTACCAGGTACCCGCGCACACCGCCAGCGAGGCCAGCACCACCCAGCCGCGGTACAGCGGCATGAACATGAAGCCCAGGTCGACGCCGCCCTGCAGCGCCTCGGGCGGCGCGTACGACTGGCCCGAGACGCCGAAGTAGTAGCGGAACACGCCCTCGGCGATCAGCGCCAGGCCGAAGGTCAGCAGCAGCCCGTACAGGTGGTCCAGCTCGTACAGGTGGCGCAGCATCGTGCGCTCGATCAGCACGCCCAGCAGCCCGACCGCGAGCGGCGCCACCGCCAGCGCGACCCAGTAGCTCATGCCCAGGAATTCGAGCCCGAGCAGGGCGACGAAGGCGCCGATCATGTAGAGCGCGCCGTGCGCGAAGTTGATGATGTTCAGCAGGCCGAAGATCACCGCCAGGCCGAGGCTGAGCACGGCGTAGAACGAGCCGTTGATCAGGCCCAGCAGCAGCTGGCCGAACAGGGCTTGCGAGGAGAGGCCGAAGAGGGTCATGCGGGGGCTCCCGGTGGGGCTGCGCCCGCGCGGCGCCTGCAGCGGCGCGGCGGGCATCGGTCGGCCGCGCCCGCACGCGCTGCGCGGGCGTGGCCGCTCACGGGGCGGCCTACTTGCCGGCCACCAGCGGGCACTTGCTGGCCGCCAGCGGCTGGAAGGCCTCGGCAGCGGGAATCGTCGCGCGCACGTGGTAGTAGTCCCAGGGCGTGGTCGACTCGGCCGGCTTCTTCACCTGCAGCAGGTACATGTCGTGCACCATGCGGCCGTCGTCGCGGATGCTGCCGTTCTTCGCGAAGAAGTCGTTGACCGGCGTCTTCTTCATCTGCGACATCACCTTCTGGGTGTCGTCGCTGCCGATCGCCTTGACCGCCTTCAGGTAGTGCATCACCGACGAGTACTGGCCGGCCTGCACCATCGTCGGCATGCGCTTGTGCTGGTCGAAGAAGCGCCTGGACCAGGCACGGGTCTCGTCGTTGAGGTTCCAGTAGAAGCCTTCGGTCAGGTACATGTTCTGCGTCACCTTCAGGCCCAGCGAATGCACGTCGGTGATGAACATCAGCAGCCCGGCCAGCGACTGCTTGGGCGTGACGCCGAACTCGGCGGCCTGCTTGATCGCGTTGATCGTGTCGCCGCCGGCGTTGGCCAGGCCGATGATCTGCGCTCCCGAGCCCTGGGCCTTGAGCAGGAACGACGAGAAGTCCGAGCCCGGGAACGGGTGGCGCACGGCGCCCAGCACCTCGCCGCCGTTGGCCTTGACGACGTCGCCGGCATCCTTCTCCAGCGAATGGCCGAAGGCGTAGTCGGCGGTCAGGAAGAACCACTTCCTGCCGCCGGCCTTGGTGACGGCCTTGGCGGTGCCGTTGGCCACCGCGTAGGTGTCGTAGGTCCAGTGCACGCTGACGTCGTTGCAGTCCTCGTTGGTCACGCGGGTCGACGCGGCGCCCGAGATCAGCGCGATGCGGTTCTTCTCCTTGGCGATCTTCTGCACCGCCAGCGCCACCGAGGTGGTCACCAGTTCGCTGGCGACGTCGACCTTCTCGCGCTCGAACCACTCGCGCGCCTTGTTGGCGGCGATGTCACCCTTGTTCTGGTGGTCGGCCGAGAGCATCTCGACCTTGAACGCCGGCTTCTCCCTGGCCACGAAGTCGTCGATCGCCATCCTGGTGGCGAGCACCGCGCCCTTGCCCGAGACGTCGGAGTAGACCCCCGACAGGTCGGTCAGCACGCCGATGCGCACGGCGTTGTCGGAGATCTGCGCCTGGGCGGGCGCGAAGGCGGCGGCCAGCACGGCGGCCAGCGTCAGTTTCTCGAAGGTCATGCTCGTCTCCTGGTGAACATTGGGGTCGAAAGGGTCGAAGGGGTCGAAGGGGTGGCAGGGTTCAGACGCCCAGCAGCTCGTGCAGCATCCCGGTCTTGGCGGCCAGCTCGTCCTTGCGGACGGTGGCGACGATGCGGCCGTGCTCGAGCACGTAGTGGCGGTCGGCCAGCGGCGCGGCGAAGCGGAAGTTCTGCTCGACCAGCACGATCGTGTAGCCGCGGCCCTTGAGCAGGCGGATCACCTCGCCGAGCTTCTTGACGATCACCGGGGCCAGGCCTTCGGTGATCTCGTCGAGCAGCAGCAGCCGCGCGCCGGTGCGCAGGATGCGGGCCATCGCCAGCATCTGCTGTTCGCCGCCCGACAGCCGCGTGCCGGGGCTGGCGCGGCGCTCGTAGAGGTTCGGGAACAGCGTGTAGATCTCGTCGACGCTCATGCCGCCGCTGCGCACCAGCGGCGGCAGCAGCAGGTTCTCCTCGGTCGTCAGGCCGGCGAAGATGCCGCGCTCCTCGGGGCAGAAGCCGACGCCGAGCCGGCTGATGCGGTGCGGGGCCAGGCCGGTCACCTCGGTGCCGTTGAACATCACCGAGCCGCTGCGCCGGCCGACCAGCCCCATCACCGACTTCAGCGTGGTCGAGCGGCCGGCGCCGTTGCGGCCCAGCAGCGTGACCAGCTCGCCTTCGTCGACGCGCAGGTCGATGCCGTGCAGCACGTGCGATTCGCCGTAGAACGCGTGCAGGTCGGTGATGCGCAGCAGTTCGTTGCCGGTATCGATCGCGGCGCTCATGCTTCCACTCCGACGTAGGCTTCGAGCACGCGCGGGTCCTTGGAGACCTGCGCGTAGGGCCCCTCGGCCAGGATCTGGCCGCGCTGCAGCACGGTGATGTGGTCGCTGAGCTTCTCGACCACCGACAGGTTGTGCTCGACCATCGCCACCGTGCGATCGGCGGCCACCTTGCGGATCAGCTCGGCGACGCGGTCGACGTCCTCGTGGCCCATGCCCTGGGTCGGCTCGTCGAGCAGCATCAGCTCGGGGTCGAGCGCCAGCGTGGTGGCGATCTCCAGCGCCCGCTTGCGGCCGTAGGGCATCTCGACCGCCAGCGTGCGGGCGTAGCGGCCCAGCTCGACCATCTCCAGCAGCGCCATCGCCTCGTCGTTCAGCACGTCCAGGCTGGCCTGGCGGCGCCAGAACCGGAACGAGCTGCCCAGCTTGCGCTGCAGGCCGATGCGCACGTTCTCCAGCGCCGTCATGTGGCCGAAGGTGGCCGAGATCTGGAACGAGCGGATCACGCCGCGGCGGGCGATCTGCGCCGGCTCCTCGCGGCTGATGTCGATGCCGTTGAACAGGATGCTGCCGCGGGTGGGCTGCAGGAACTTGGTCAGCAGGTTGAACACCGTGGTCTTGCCCGCGCCGTTGGGTCCGATCATCGCGTGGATCGTGCCGCGCCGGATCTTCAGGTTCACGTCCTGCACCGCGGCGAAGCCCTTGAACTCCTTGGCCAGGCCGCGGGTCTCGAGGATGATGTCTGGGTCCATGCCGGCTCCCGTCACTCGATCGCGCTGGTCGACCTGACCTGGGCGCGCAGCATGAACTTCTGCACCTTGCCGGTGCTGGTCTTGGGCAGCTCGCCGAAGACGATGCGCTTGGGCACCTTGAAGCGCGCCAGCAGCGTGCGGCACAGCTCGATCAGCTCGGCCTCGCCGACGCTGGCGCCGGGCTTGATCTCGACGAAGGCGCAGGGCACCTCGCCCCACCTGGCGTCGGGCTGGGCGACGACCGCGGCGCCCATCACCGCCGGGTGGCGGTGCAGCGCGTCCTCGACCTCGACCGACGAGATGTTCTCGCCGCCGGAGATGATGATGTCCTTGCTGCGGTCCTTGATCTTGACGTAGCCGTCGGGCTGCATCACCGCCAGGTCGCCGGTGTGGAACCAGCCGCCGGCAAAGGCCTCGTCGGTGGCGCCGGGGTTCTTCAGGTAGCCCTTCATCACCAGGTTGCCGCGGAAGAAGATCTCGCCCATCGTCTCGCCGTCGGCCGGCACCGGCTCGAGCGTCTGCGGGTCGAGCACCGCGACCGCCTGCTGCAGCGGGTAGGTCACGCCCTGGCGGCCGTTCAGGCGGGCGCGCTCGGCGGCCGGCAACCCGGCCCAGGCTTCCTGCTTGGCGCACACCGCGGCCGGGCCGTAGACCTCGGTCAGCCCGTAGACATGGGTCAGCGAGATGCCGGCGGCCTCGCAGCCCTCGATCACCGCCGGCGGCGGCGGCGCCCCGGCGATCAGCCCGTGCAGCGTGTGGCCCAGGCCTTCGCGCAGCGCCGCCGGGGCGTTGATCAGCAGGCTGTAGACGATCGGCGCGCCGCACAGGTGGGTGACGCGGTGCTCGCGGATCAGCGCGAAGATCAGCGCCGGGTCGACCCGCCGCAGGCACACGCTGGTGCCGGCGATCAGCGCCAGGGTCCACGGGAAGCACCAGCCGTTGCAGTGGAACATCGGCAGCGTCCACAGGTAGGTGGCGTGCTGCGGCAGGTTCCAGCTGATCACGTTGCTGGCGGCATTGAGGTACGCGCCGCGGTGGTGGGTGACCACCCCCTTGGGGTTGCCGGTGGTGCCCGAGGTGTAGTTCAGCGCGATCGCGTCCCATTCATCGGCCGGCAGGCGCCAGTCGAAGTCAGGGTCGCCGCTGGCCAGCAGCGCCTCGTAGCCGATCTCGCCCAGCGCCGCGCCGGCCGGCGCCTCGTCGTCCTCGACCTCGACCACCAGCGGCCGGCGGTCGCCCAGCAGCGCCAGCGCCTTGCCGACCACCGGCGCGAACTCGCGGTCGGTCAGCAGCACCCGGGCCTCGCCGTGCTGCAGCATGAAGGCGATGGCCTCGGCGTCGAGCCGGGTGTTCAGCGTGTTGAGCACCGCGCCGGTCATCGGCACGCCGAAGTGCGCCTCGAACATCGCCGGCACGTTGGGCAGCATCGCCGCCACCGTGTCGCCGACGCCGACGCCGCGCGCAGCCAGCGCGCTGGCCAGGCGGCGGCAGCGCCGGGCCGTCTCGCGCCAGCTCTGGCGCCGCGCGCCGTAGACGATCGCGGTGCGTTCGGGGTAGACGGCGGCCGAGCGCTCGATGAAGCTCAGCGGCGACAGCGCGACGAAGTTGGCGTCGTTCTTGTCCAGGCCGAGCGTGTAGGGGTTGGTGCGGGTCATGCAGGTCTCCTTCTGCGCCGTCGCGGTGCCGGGCAGACCCGGTCGGCGTGATGGCACGAAGGATGGCCGACGACCTTTTCATCAGCTGCGATGCAATGTGACGAATGTTTGCGTCGCTGCGCCGCGGCCGGGGCGACTCCTAGAATTTGCGCCACCGATGGCCGCCTCCGACACCTCGCTGACCGACCCGATCCGGCGCCATGAAGCGCTGCAGGCGGCGCTGGACCTGATCGACCAGGGCTTCACGCTGATCGACAGCGACCTGCGCATGGTGGCGTGGAACCGCAGCTTCCTGCGCCTGCTCGATTTCCCGCCCGCGATGGGCCATGTCGGCGCGCCGTTCGAGAGCTTCATGCGCTACAACGCCGAACGCGGCGAATACGGCAGCGGCGACCCCGAGCAGTACATCGCCTCGCGCATGCGGGCGGCGCGCAACTTCGAGCCGCACGAGTTCGAGCGCACCCGCCCCGACGGCACGGTGCTGCGCATCAAGGGCGTGCCGGTGCCCGGCCATGGCTTCGTCACGCTGTACTCCGACGTCACCGCGCAGCGGCGCGCCGAGCAGCAGATCCAGCAGCATGCCGCGCAGCTGGAGCAGCGGGTGGCCGAGCGCACCGCCGAGCTGCTGCGCAGCGAGGCGCAGATGCGGCTGATCACCGATTCGATCCCGGCGCTGGTCGGCTACTTCGACCGCCAGCGCCGCTACCGCTACATCAACCGCGGCTACCAGTCGTGGTTCGGCCTCGACCCGGCGCGGCCCGAGGCGGCCAGCGCGCGGCAGGTGCTGGGCGAGGCCACCTACGCCGCGATCCGGCCGATGGTGGCGCGCGCGCTGGCCGGCGAGCCGGTGCACTTCGAGTACGAGACCGACACCGTCGCCGGCGCCCGGGTGGTGGCCCGCACCACGCTGATCCCCGAGCGGGCGGCCGATGGCCAGGTCGCCGGCTGCTTCGAGCTGACCTTCGACATCACCGAGCAGAAGCGGGCCCAGGCGATGCTGGTGCAGGCGCAGAAGATGGAGGCGCTGGGCCAGCTGACCGGCGGCCTGGCGCACGACTTCAACAACCTGCTGACGGTGATCATCGGCAACCTCGGAGCGCTGTGCCGGGCCCGGCCCGGCGACCCGGCGGTGGCCGAGTTCGTCGAACCGGCGATGGACGCCGCGCGGCGCGGCGCCGACCTGATCAAGGGCCTGCTGTCGTTCGCCCGCCGGCAGCCGCTGGAGGCCCAGGCCACCGACGTGGTGCCGCTGATCGCCGCGGTCGGCCGGCTGGTGCGCCGATCGCTGCCCGACAGCCTGCAGCTGCGCATCGACACCGGCGATGCGCCGCTGTGGGCCTGGGTCGACCCGAACCAGCTGCAGAACAGCCTGCTGAACCTGATCCTCAACGCCCGCGACGCGACCCGGGCGCAGGGCTGCATCACGCTGTGCGCCGAGGCCCGGCCGCTGGACGCCGGGCAGGCCGAGGCGCTGCAGGTCGAGCCCGGCAGGGGCGTCTGCATCGAGGTGCGCGACGACGGCTGCGGCATGGACGCGGCGACGCTGGCGCGCGTGTTCGAGCCCTTCTTCAGCACCAAGCGTCCCGGCCTGGGCACCGGGCTGGGCATGGCGATGGTCTACGGCTTTGCCCGCCAGTCGGGCGGCGCGGTGCGCATCGCCAGCCAGCCCGGAAAGGGCACGACGGTGCGGCTGTGGCTGCCGGCCTGCGAGCTGGCCGCCGACCAGCAGCCCGAAGCCGAGTTCGTCGCCGAGCCCGGCCCGGGCGACCAGGGCCTGGCGCTGCTGGTCGAGGACGAGCCCGAGGTGCGCAAGGTGGTGCGCCGCAACCTGCTCGACCTGGGCTATTCGGTGCTGGAGGCCGAGAACGGCGGCGAGGCGCTGCAGATCCTCGAGCAGACGCCGGGCATCACGCTGCTGCTGAGCGATGTCGTGATGCCCGGCGGCGTCGACGGCCGGCAGCTGGCCCGCCACGCGCGCAGCGTCTGCCGGGTGCCGCAGGTGGTGCTGATGAGCGGCTACACGCCCGGGCCCGGCGCGGCCGGCGACGAGCCGGTGCTGGCCAAGCCCTTCACCGCGTCGCAGCTGGCGGCTTGGCTGGCGGCCTCGGCGCCATGAGCGGCAGCGCGGCGCCGGCACAGGTCTTCGTCGTCGAGGACGACGACGCGATCTCGCGCCTGGTGACGACCGCGCTGCAGGAGTTCGGCTTCGCGACCGAGGCCTTCCGCAGCGGCGCGGCCGCGCTGCGGCGGCTGCCGACGCAGCGGCCCGACCTGTGCATCGTCGACCTGGGCCTGCCCGACATGGACGGCATCGACCTGGTGCGCCAGATCGCCGCCGCGTCGAGCAGCGGGGTGCTGATCCTGACCGGCCGCGGCCACACCGTCGACCGGGTGATGGGGCTCGAGCTGGGCGCCGACGACTACATGGTCAAGCCCTTCGAGCCGCGCGAGCTGGTGGCGCGGGTGCGCAGCATCCTGCGTCGCCGCGGCAGCGGCGGCGCGGCCGCCGCCGGGCGCACCCGGCGCCACGCCAGCTTCGGCGGCTGGACACTGGACTGCGCGGCCAACATCCTGCGCGCCGCCGACGGCACCGAGCACCTGCTGGGCACTGCCGAGACCCAGGTGCTGCGCAGCTTCGTCGAACGGCCGCACCAGATCCTGACGCGCGAGCAGCTGATGGGCCAGCGCGACCTGTCGCCGCTGGACCGCAGCATCGACGTGCGCATCTCGCGGCTGCGCCGCAAGATCGAGAGCGACCCGCAGAACCCGAAGATCATCAAGACCGTCTACGGCGCGGGCTACATGTTCTCGGCGGCGGTGATCTGGTCCTGAGCCGGCACGGCGCCGACCTTGAACAGCGCCACCGTCTGCGCCAGCGCGGCGGCCTGGTGCTTCAGGCTCTCGGCGGCCGCGGCGCTCTGCTCGACCAGCGCGGCATTCTGCTGCGTCACCTGGTCGAGCTGGTTGACCGCATCGCCGATCTGGCCGATGCCGCTGCTCTGCTCGGCGCTGGCCTCGCTGATCTCGCCGATCAGGTCGTTGACCTGCTTGACCCGCGCGACGATCTCGCCCATCGACTGAACCGCCGAGTGCACCAGCCTGGAGCCGGACTCGACCTTCTCGACACTCTGGCCGATCAGCGTCTTGATCTCCTTGGCGGCCGTGGCCGAGCGCTGGGCCAGGCTGCGCACCTCGGCGGCCACCACCGCGAAGCCGCGGCCCTGCTCGCCGGCCCGGGCGGCCTCGACGGCGGCGTTCAGCGCCAGGATGTTGGTCTGGAACGCGATGCCGTCGATCACGCCGATGATGTCGCCGATCCTGCGGCTCGACTCGCTGATCTGGTCCATCGTCGCCACCACCTGCTCGACGACCCGGCCGCCTTCTGCCGCCGCGCCCGACGCGCTGGCGGCGAGCTGGTTGGCCTGCTGCGCGGTGTCGGCGTTCTGCTTGACGGTGGCGGTCAGCTGCTCCATCGAGGCGGCGGTCTGCTGCAGGTTGCTGGCCTGTTCCTCGGTGCGCTGGCTCAGGTCGGCATTGCCGGTGGCGATCTGCGCCGAGCCGGTGGCGATCGAGTCCGAGCTGTTGCGGACCTGGCTGACCACCGACGCCAGCCTGTGGTTCATCGTCCTCAGCGCCGCCAGCAGCTGGCCGGTCTCGTCCCGCGCGTCGCTGCGCACGTCCGAGCTCAGGTCGCCGGCGGCCACCGTCTCGGCCACCGCCACGGCGCGGGCGATCGGGCCGGTGATCGAGCGGGTGATCAGCAGCGCCAGTGCGGCGCCGACCGCCACCGCCGCGGCCAGCAGGCCGGCCACGGCCCAGCGGGTCTGCGCATAGGTCTGCTGCGAGCCGGCAAAGGCCCGGTCGCCGCCAAGGGTCTGGTAGTCGATGTCCTTGTCCAGTGAGGCCATCAGGTCGTCGAAGGCCTTGCGCGAGTCCTGCCGGTACAGCGAACGGGCTTCCTCGGCCTTCGCGGCGCCGCCGCGCGAGCTGCCGACCAGCTGGGCGACCACCCGGTAGTAGGCCGCCTGGCCCTGCTCGATCTCCTTGACCAGCAGGCGCTCGGCGTCTTCGGTCACGGTCGCGGTGTACCGGGCCCATTGCCTTGCCGCCCTGGCCTGGCTGTCGGCGATGCGCTTCTCCTGCGCATCCCATTCGACCACCGAGGCCGACATCACGTGCAGGGCCTCACCGCGGTGGATGGTGGACAGGGCGTCGCGGTACTCGCCGAGCGCGCGCATCGCGACCAGCCAGTTGCCGGCGAGGTCGCGGGTCGACTCGTTGACTTGCCCGAGGCGCTGGATGGCGACCAGGCCGACGATCAGGGTCAGCGCCAGCACGCCGGCGAATCCCAGCAGCAGACGGGGGCCGATCTTCAGGCGGGTGAGGAGTTGGATCATCGGGGGTTCCGGAAAGGCGGTTCGGATCCGTGCCGCACCAGCGCGGGCCGGCCACGGGCTTGCGGGCGAACAGCACATACCCGGCACCCTGTCTTCGGCAGGCCAGGACTCGAATTGACATCCGGCAAGAGCAGATTCGAACGAATCGAACGGTCCAGTTCATCACGCCGAGCCGCTGCGGCACGCCCGCCCGGAACCTGCCTGACCCCGCCTTGTCACCCCGCCCGGCGACAATCGGCCATGACCCCCACGACCCTGATCGTCACCCAGAGCTTCACCGACGCCGCGGCTGCGCTGGCCCATGCGGCAACGATCTACAGCACCGGCGTCCAGCACCTGCGCCAGAGCCTGCAGGACTTCGTTGCCGGCGCCACGCCCGCCGGACGCATCCGCGCCTGCTACCCGTTCGTGCGGGTGCGCACCGACACCGTGGCGCGCGCCGATTCGCGCCTCTCCTACGGCTTCGTCGCCGGCCCCGGCACCTACGAGACCACGCTGACCCGGCCGGAGCTGTTCGCCGACTACTACAGGGAGCAGTTCGAGCTGCTGCTGCGCAACCACGGCGGGCCGATCGAGGTCGGCATGAGCAGGCAGCCGATCCCGATCCACTTCTCGTTCAGCGAGCACGACCATGTCGAGGGCACGATGAGCGCCGAGCGGCGACAACTGATGCGCGACGTGTTCGACCTGCCGGATCTCGCGGCGATGGACGACGGCATCGCCAACGGCACGCACGAGGTCGGCGCGCGCGAGCCGCACCCGCTGGCACTGTTCACCGCGCCGCGGGTCGACTACTCGCTGCAGCGCATGCGCCACTACACCGGCACCTCGCCCGAGCATTTCCAGAACTTCGTGCTGTTCACGAACTACCAGTTCTACATCGACGAGTTCGTCCGCCTGGGCCACGAGATGATGGCCAAGCCGCTGGGCCAGGGCGGGCTGCTCGGCGACTGGCCCAAGCATGCCGCCGAGAGCGACGAGTACGTCGCCTTCGTCGAGCCGGGCAACGTCGTCACGCGACGCGCCGGCCTGGCGGCCGAGCCCGACGACGCGTTCGGCGCGCCGCTGCCGCGGCTGCCGCAGATGCCGGCCTACCACCTGGTGCGGCCCGACCGCGCCGGCATCACGATGGTCAACATCGGCGTCGGCCCGGCCAATGCGAAGAACATCAGCGACCACATCGCCGTGCTGCGCCCGCATGCCTGGCTGATGCTGGGCCACTGCGCGGGCCTGCGCAACACCCAGCAGCTGGGCGACTACGTGCTGGCCCACGGCTACGTGCGCGAGGACCATGTGCTCGACGAGGAGCTGCCGCTGTGGGTGCCGATCCCGCCGCTGGCCGAGGTGCAGCTGGCGCTGGAGCGCGCCGTCGCCGACGTCACCCAGCTGCAGGGTTACGAGCTCAAGCGCATCCTGCGCACCGGCACGGTCGCCTCGACCGACAACCGCAATTGGGAACTGCTGCCGCACCCGGGCCCCGAGCGCCGCTTCAGCCAGAGCCGCGCGGTGGCGCTGGACATGGAGAGCGCGACGATCGCCGCCAACGGATTCCGCTTCCGCGTGCCCTACGGCACGCTGCTGTGCGTCAGCGACAAGCCCTTGCACGGCGAGATCAAGCTGCCCGGGATGGCCAACGCCTTCTACCGCGAGCGCGTCGACCAGCACCTGCGCATCGGCATGCGGGCGATCGAGCTGCTGCGCCGGCAGCGCCTGGACCAGTTGCACAGCCGCAAACTGCGCAGTTTTGCCGAGGTGGCGTTCCAGTAGCCGCCCGGCCGGCTCGATCGCGGCGCCGCAAGGCCGAAGACAGCCCGTGGCGCGACGATTTCATGGTTCCCGGCGACCCTGCCGGCATCTTCTCCCGTGCCAGCGGCGCCGGTGGACGCCCGGCCGCCGGGCCGTTGCGCCTGCGCCCGAGCCGCCATGAACCTCGACGTCCAGACGCTGTTGATCGTGATGATGATCAACATGATCGCACTGTCGGTGGCGATGCCGGCGATCATGGGCTGGCGCGTCAGCCGCGCCGCGCGCTGCGCGCAGGGTTCGGTGGTGCTGCAGACGCTGGGCTGGTCGGCGCTGGTGTTGTCGGGCCAGTTCTTCGACCGCCCGCTGTCGATCCTGGCGATGGCCGGGCTGGCCGCCGGCCAGGCCCTGCTGTGGGAATCGATGCGCGGCTGGCTCGGGCCGCGGCCGGGGCGCGCGCTGGTCTGGGGCGTGGCACTGCTGATGCCGCTGGGCTACGGCCTGGGCTTCCCGAACTACCCGTTCCGCGTCGGCTGGGCCAACGCCGGGCTGGCGCTGCAGATGGCCTGGGTCTGCGTCGCGCTGGCCTGGCCGGCACCGCAGGCCAGCCGACGCTGGCGCCTGCTGATCGGGCTGTGCCTGGCGGCGATGGCGGTGGCCACCGCCTGGCGCGGCGTGCTCGGCGCGTTCTTCACCGACAGCTACCCGACCTTCCGCGCGCCGCACCCGGTGAACGTGGCTGCGATGCTGATCGGCAACCTGAGCCTGCTGCTGACCGCCGTCGGCATGCTGGTGGCCTGGCGCGAGGAGGCCGAGCGGGCCCTGCAGCTGCAGGCCCGCACCGACAGCCTGACCGGCCTGCTCAATCGCCGTGCGCTGCAGCTGAGCGCCGCCGACCTGCTGGCACAGGCGCGCCGCCATCGGGACCCGATGGCGCTGCTGCTGATCGACCTCGATCACTTCAAGCAGATCAACGACCGCCACGGCCATGAGCGCGGCGACCGCGCGCTGCAGCTGATGTCGCGCCTGCTGCAGTCGGCGCTGCGCCGCGGCGACCTGGCCGGCCGCTGGGGCGGCGAGGAGTTCTGCGTGCTGCTGGCGCGCGCCGACGCCGATGCCGCGATCGCCTTCGACCAGCGCCTGCGCGAGCGGCTGGCCCGGCATTCGCTGGCCGAGCTGGGCTTCGGCCTGGATTTCTCGACCGGCCTGGCCACGCTGCAGCGCGACGACAGCCAGCTGGCATCGCTGCTGCACCGCGCCGACGCCGCGCTGTACGCGGCCAAGGACGCCGGCCGGGGCCGGATGCTGACGACGGCGGCGGTGCCGGTCGCCGAGCGCCGCCCGGCTCCGCCGCGCGTGCCGGATCCCACCCATTGAGGCCGGCGGGGCAGGCCGCCTGCCCCTACCCGCCCAAGGCCTTGAACAACAGCACCCGGTTGTTCAGCTCGGCCAGCCGCACCTGCACCACCGCCTGCTCGTTGAGCCACAGTGCACGCTCGGCTTCCAGCTGTTCGAGCACGCTGGCCGCACCCTGGTCGGCCTTCAGCGCGATCAGCCGCGCCGTGCTGCGCGCCGCCTCGCGCGCCGCCTGCTGCGCGAGCAGCTGCTCGCGCCAGGTCGCCAGCCCGGCCAGGCCGTCGGCGGCGTCCCGGAAGGCGGCCTGGATCGCCCGCTCGTACTGCGCCTGGGCGACCTGCTGCGCGGTCTCGGCGGCGGCCAGGTTGGCGTCGCGGCGACCGCCGTCGAACACCGTCAGCAGCGCGTTGGCCGCCAGCGTGTAGGCGAAGTTGCCGCCCTGGAACAGGCCCGACAGCTGCGCCGAGGCCTGACCGGCGCTGGCGGTCAGCGTGATCACCGGCCAGAACGCCGCACGCGCGGCGGCGATGTTGGCCTGGGCGGAGCGCATCTGCTGCTCGGCGGCGATCACGTCGGGCCGGCGCAGCAGCACCGTCGACGACAGGCCGGCCGGCACCTCGGTCAGCCAGTCCTCGCTTTCCAGCGGCGGGCCGCCGGCCGACGACAACAGCGCCGGCGGCACCGGCTGGCCCAGCAGCAGCGCCAGCGTGTTGGCGTCCTGTGCACGCTGGCGCGTCAGCTGGGCCAGCGTGGCCCGCGCCTGGAAGGCCAGCGACTGCTGGGCCTGCAGCTCCAGCAGCGACGCCGCACCGACCGCTTCGCGCAACTGCGCCAGCTTCAGGCTCTGCTCGCGGCTGTCCAGGCTCTGCCGCGCCAGCACCAGCAGTTCGTCGTCGGCCTGCAGCGCCAGCGCCGCCTGCACCACGGTGGCGGCCAGCGCCAGCTCGGCGGCGCGCTGGCCGGCCTCGCTGGCCAGCAACTGGGCGCGTGCGGCCTCGCTGAGGCTGGCCAGGCGGCCGAACAGGTCGACCTCCCAGGCCGCCAGCTGCACGCCGCCGAGCAGCTGGTTGACCTCCTCGCCCTTGCTGTTGGGCAGGCGGCTGGCGTTCAGCACCACGCCCAGCGAGGGCAGCCGGTTGGCGTCGGCCAGGTTCAGCTGGGCCTGCGCCCGCTGCACGTTGAGCACCACCGTGCGGAAGTCGCGGTTGCCCTGCAGCGCCAGCTCGACCAGCTGCGCCAGCCGGGGCTGGCGCACCACGTCGCGCCAGCCGTAGGGCACGGTGACGGCCGGCGCACCGGCGGCCACCGGCAGCTGCGCCGCCACCGCGGCCTGCTGCAGCACCTTGTCGGGCTCGGCCGACGGGGTCGGCGGCGCGCTGGCGCAGCCGGCCAGCGCCAGCGCGGCGGCGCCGGCCACCAGCCGCCACGGCGGGAGGCGGCCGGTCATGCGGCACCTCCCTCGGCCGGCGGCGCCTTCGGCACGTGTGATGGCAGGTGCGAAGGCACCTGCACCGCCGGCAAGGGCGCCGACAGCGTCGTGCTGTGCGGCGCCACATGGCCGCGCGGGAACAGCCGCCGCACGACGACGAAGAACACCGGCACGAAGAACACCGCCAGCACCGTGGCGGTGATCATGCCGCCCATCACGCCGGTGCCGATCGCGCGCTGGCTGTTGGCGCCGGCGCCGGTGGACAGCGCCAGCGGCAGCACGCCGAGGACAAAGGCCATCGAGGTCATCAGGATCGGCCGGAAGCGCAGGTGGCAGGCGGTCAGCGTGGCCTGGATCAGCTCCATGCCCTCGGCCTGCAGGTCCTTCGCGAACTCGATGATCAGGATCGCGTTCTTCGCCGACAGCCCGATCACCGTGATCAGCCCGACCTTGAAGTACACGTCGTTGGGCATGCCGCGCAGCCAGACGCCGGTCAGCGCCCCCAGCACGCCCAGCGGCACCACCAGCATCACCGAGAACGGGATCGCCCAGCTCTCGTACAGCGCCGCCAGGCACAGGAACACCGCCAGCATCGAGAACGCCAGCAGGATCGTCGCCTGCGCACCGGAGAGCTTCTCCTCGCGCGACTGGCCGGTCCACTCGAAGCCGAAGCCCGGCGGCAGCTGGCCGGCCAGGCGCTCCATCTCGGCCATCGCCTCGCCGGTGGAGCGGCCGGGCGCGGCGTCGCCGGCCAGGCGCATCGCCGGGTAGCCGTTGTAGCGGGTGGTCTGCATCGGGCCGGTGATCCAGCGCGTGCTGGCGAAGGCCGACAGCGGCACCAGCTGGCCGCGGGCGTTGGGCACCTGCAGCGTCAGCAGGTCCTCGGGCAGCATGCGCGCCGGCGCGTCGGCCTGCACCACGACGCGCTGCAGCCGGCCCTTGCTGGCGAAGTCGTTGATGTAGGCCGAGCCCAGCGCGGTCGACAGCAGCGCGTTGACCGCGTCGAAGCTCACGCCCTGCGCGTAGGCGCGCTCGCGGTCGATGTCCAGCTGCAGCTGCGGCGCGTCCTCCAGCCCGTCGGGGCGCACGCCGGCCAGCAGCGGGCTCTGGCGCGCCAGGCCCAGCAGCTGGTTGCGCGCGGCCAGCAGCGCCTCGTGGCCGTTGCCGCCGCGGTCCTGCAGCCGGAAGTTGAAGCCGGTGGCGGTGCCCAGCTCGGGGATCGGCGGCGGCGACAGCGGGTAGACGAAGGCGTCGCGGATGGCCATGAAGGCGCCGAAGGCCCGGCCGGCCAGCGCCTGCGCGCTGTGCTGCTCGCCCTTGCGCTCGGACCAGTCCTTCAGCGGCACGAACACCAGGCCCGAGTTCTGGCCCTGGCCCGAGAAGCTGAAGCCGATCACCGAGACCACCTGGTCGACCTCGCTCTGCTTCGCGAAGAAGCCCTCGACCTGCTGCATCACCGCGGTGGTGCGCTCGACCGTGGCGCCCGGCGGCAGCTGCACGTTGACGATCAGGTAGCCCTGGTCCTCGTTGGGCAGGAACGACGAGGGCAGCCGGTTGTACATCCAGGCCACCGCCGCGACGACGACGCCGAAGGCCAGCATCCAGCGCCCGGCGCGCGGCAGCACCCGCGCCACCGTGCCCTCGTAGGCGTGGGTGGTGCGCTTGAAGACGCGGTTGAACAGGCCGTAGAAGCCCTTGCGCTCGTGGTGCGCGGCCACCGGCCTGAGGAAGGTGGCGCAAAGCGCCGGCGTCAGCGTCAGCGCCAGGAAGGCCGAGAACAGGATCGCCGAGACCATGCTCAGCGAGAACTGGCGGTAGATGCTGCCGACCGCGCCGCCGAAGAAGGCCATCGGCACGAACACGCTGACCAGCACCACGGTGATGCCGATCACCGCGCCGGTGATCTGGCCCATCGCCTTGCGGGTGGCCTCGCGCGGCCCCAGCCCCTCCTCGGCCATCAGGCGTTCGACGTTCTCGACGACGACGATCGCGTCGTCGACCAGGATGCCGATCGCCAGCACCATGCCGAACAGCGTCAGCACGTTGATCGAGTAGCCCAGCGTCAGCAGCATGCCGAAGGTGCCGAGCAGCGCCACCGGCACGACGATGGTCGGGATCAGCGTGTAGCGCAGGCTCTGCAGGAAGATCAGCATCACGACGAAGACCAGCGCCACCGCCTCGGCCAGGGTCTCGACCACCTGCTTGATCGAGATGCGGACGAACTTCGAGCTGTCGTAGGGGATCTTGTAGTCGACGCCGGGCGGGAAGAAGGCCTTCAGCTCGGCCATCCGGGCCTTGATCGCGTCGGCGGTGGCCAGCGCGTTGCCGGTGGGCGAGAGCTGCACGCCGATGCCGGCGGCGGGCTGGCCGTTCAGCCGCGAGAAGCTGCCGTAGCCCTGCGCGCCCAGTTCGACGCGGGCGACGTCGCGCAGCCGCACGGTGCTGCCGTCGTTGTTGGCGCGCAGCACGATCGCGCCGAACTGCTCGGCGCTGGACAGCTGGCCCTGCACCACCACGGTGGCACTCATCGGCTGGCCCGGAACGCCGGGCTGCTCGCCCAGCGTGCCGGCCGAGACCTGGGCGTTCTGGGCGCGGATCGCCGCATTGACGTCGGCCGGGCTGAGGCCGAAGCCCACCAGCTTGGCCGGGTCGAGCCAGACGCGCATCGCCCGCTCGGTGCCGAACAGCAGCGCCTGGCCGACGCCGGGCAGGCGCTGCAGCTCGGGCTGGATGTAGCGCGCCGCATAGTCGCCCAGCGACACCGAGTTGTCGGCCGGGTTGCTCGAGGTCATCGAGACGAACAGCAGGAAGTTCGAGCGTGACTTGTCGATGCGCACGCCCTGCTGCACCACCGCGCTGGGCAGCCGCGGCGTCGCCCGCGACAGCCGGTTCTGGACCTCGATCTGCGCCAGGTCGATGTTGCTGCCGGGCTCGAAGGTGGCGGTGATCGAGCCCGAGCCGTTGGCCTGGGCGATCGACTCCATGTAGATCATGCCCGGCGCGCCGTTGAGCTCCTGCTCGATGACCGACAGCACGCTGTCCTCGAGCACCTTGGCCGAGGCGCCGGGGTAGGCGGTGTTGATGACGATGGCCGGCGGCGCCACCGTCGGGTATTGCGCCACCGGCAGCTTGGTGATCGCCGCGCCGCCCAGCACGGCGATGAACAGCGCGATCACCCAGGCGAAGATCGGCCGGTCGATGAAGAACCCGGAGAGCATGCGCTTGCGCTCCCGGTTCAGCGGCTGGCGGCCGCGGACGCGGCCGGGGCGGCGCCGCCGGGCGAGCCAGACGAAGCGGCGCCTGCAGGCGCCGCGGCTGCCGTGCCCGGCGGGCTCCACGGCACCGGGTTCACCGGGGCACCGGGCATCATCTTCATGACGCCGTCGACGATCACCTTCTCGCCGGCCGCCAGCCCGCCGGTGACGACCCAGTAGGGGCCCTGGCTGGCGCCGATCGTGATCTGGCGCGGCGCGGGCTTGTTGCCTTCGCCGACCACCAGCACGGTGTCGCCGTCGCTGCCGCGGGTCACCGCCTGCTGCGGCAGCCGGATCGCGTGGTCGGTGCTGGCCTGCACCAGCCGCACCTTGACGAACAGGCCGGGCAGCAGCAGCCCGTTCGGGTTGGGCAGCTCGGCGCGCAGCGTGACCTGGCCGGTGGCGGCGTCGACCGTCGGATCGCTGAACAGCAGCCTGGCCGGCAGCGGGTACTCGGTGCCGTCGTCGAGCAGCACCCTCAGCTCGGTGGCGCCGGCGGCCCGCTTCAGCTGCCCGGCGTCGAAGGCCTTGCGCAGCCGCAGCGCGTCGGACGCCGACTGGGTGAAGTTGACGTACAGCGGATGGGTCTGCTGGATCACCGCCAGCTGCGTCGCGTCGCCCTGGCCGACCAGCGCCCCTTCGGTGACCAGCGCGCGGCCGATGCGGCCGGCGATCGGCGCCTTGATCGCCGCGTAGTCGAGGTTGATGCGGGCACTCAGCGCCACCGCCTTCGCGGTGGCCAGGTCAGCCTGCGCCTGCTGCGCGGTGGTCTGGGTCAGCAGCCATTCCTGAGCGCTGATCGCCTTGGCCTCGGCCAGCGGCTGGTTGCGCCTGAGCTGCGCCTGGGCCTGGGCCAGCGCCGCCTCGGCGCGGGCCACCGCCGCCTCGGCGCTGGCCAGCGTGGCGCGGAATGCCGCGTCGTCGAGCTGGAACAGCGGCTGGCCGGCGCTCACCGCCGAACCCTCGGTAAACAGCCGCTTGGCGACGATGCCCGGCACCCGCGCGCGCACCTGGGCCACGCGCCAGGCCTCCAGCCGGCCCGGCAGTTCGGCGATCAGCGCCACGTTGCCGGGCTGCACCGTCACCACGCCGACGGTGGCCGGCGGCATGCCGCCGCCGGGCGGTCCGCCCTTGGCGCCGCCGTCCTGCTGGCCGCAGGCCGTCAGCAGCATCAACAGGCCCCCGACGACGGCGGGGACCAGGGCACGGGAGGTGGTCGTTTTCAGTTCGGGTCGGCTCGGCATCGGTCGATCCGGGGCCCAGGCCCCGGCAGGCACGGCCAGATGGCCGAGGCGGCATGTTGTCACAGGCCGCTGACCGCCGTCCG
Organism: Burkholderiaceae bacterium; assembly: GCA_016790515.1. Lineage (GTDB taxonomy): Bacteria > Pseudomonadota > Gammaproteobacteria > Burkholderiales > Burkholderiaceae_C > Pseudaquabacterium. Next base: position 52,377 of record JAEUOY010000022.1, read on the forward strand.
GCCGGCGGCGGCGACCGGCCGCGCCATGAGGGCTTGCCCGGGGTCGCCGGCAGCCCGCGGCGGATTGTGAGCACAGCCCGACGCGCGGCCGGTCAGCGCGCGGCCGGGGCGGCGACGGCGGCCAGCTGCTGGCTGGCGCCCTCGGCGGTCGGTTCGCCCAGCGACACCACCGCGGCCAGCATCGCCAAGGTGGTGACGACGGAGGCGGCGGCGGCGGTCAGGCGAACGGTGAACGAGGTGTGCATGGTCGGCTCCAGAGTTTTCGTCGGGTTGCATCGGGTGATGCGTTGCGATGGGTCGAACTGTCCGGCTGAAGCCCGCCTTCAGTCCTTCACGGGCCTGAAGCCGACCTGAAACGTTCTGAAGCCACGCCGTGCCGGCCGACCGGGCGCGCCGGTGACCTCCGGTTACAGTGAAAGTGAAGCAGGAGGCGAAGGCGATGCCCGAGGGCTACCGGTTCGGCCGTTTGGAGATCCACCCGTCCGAGCGCGCGCTGCGCCTGGACGGGGCGCCGGTTGCGCTGGGCGCGCGCGCCTTCGACCTGCTGCTGGCCCTGGTCGAGCGCCGCGACCGCACGGTGAGCAAGCACGAGCTGCTCGACCAGGTCTGGGCCGGGCTGGTGGTCGAGGAGAACAACCTGCAGGTGCAGATCAGCACGCTGCGCAGGCTGCTCGGCAGCGCGGCGATCGCCACGGTGCCGGGCCGCGGCTACCGGTTCACGATGGCCGCGTCGCCGCAGCTGTCCGGCGCCGAACTGCCGACCCCGGCGGGCACCCACCTGCACGCGCCACCGTCCGCACTGCCGTCCGCACTGCCGTCCGCACGACCGTCCTCACAACCGGCCACACAGCCGCCCGCCCAGCTGCCGCCGCTGATCGGCCGCGACGACGACCGGGCGGCGCTGGCCGACCTGCTCGCCGCGCACCGGCTGGTCACGCTGGTCGGCGCGACCGGGATGGGCAAGACGCGCCTGGCCCAGCACCTGTTGTGGTCGCAGCGCGAGGCGCTGGAGCACGGCGTGGCCTGGGTCGAGCTGGCGCCGGTGACCGATGTCGGTCAGCTGGTGGGCAACCTGGCGGCCGCGCTGGGCCTGCGCACCGGCGACGGCGAGCCGCTGGCCGCGCTGGTGCGCTCGCTGCGGCCGCTGGCGGTGCTGGTCGCGCTCGACAACGCCGAGCACCTGGTCGACGCGGTCAGCACGGTGGCCCAGGCGCTGCTCGACGGCTGCCCGCAGCTGCGCCTGCTGGTGACCAGCCAGACGCCGCTGAAGCTCGAGGCCGAGCGCATCTACCGGCTCGGTGGGCTGGGATTGCCCGCGGCCGCCGACACGCCGCTGTCCGCGGCCGAGGCGCTGCGCCACGGCGCGGTGGCGCTGTTCGTCGAGCGTGCCCAGGCCGCCGATCGCCGCTTCCGCCTCGACGAAGGCAACGTCGCAATAGTCGTCGACATCTGCCGCCAGCTCGACGGCATGGCCCTGGCGCTGGAACTGGCCGCGGCGCGCGTGCCGCTGCTGGGCGTGGCCGGGCTGCGCTCGGCGCTGGCCGACCGGCTGCGGGTGCTGACCGGCGGCCACCGCGGGGCGCCGCCGCGGCAGCAGACGCTGCGCGCCGCGCTGGCGTGGAGCGTCGGCCTGCTCAGCCCGGTCGAGCAGCGGGTGTTCTGCCGCCTGGGCGTGTTTGCCGGCGGCTTCACGCTGGAGCTGGCCCGGCAGGTGGCCGCCGACCCGCCGGGCAGCGGGCCGATCGACGAGTGGGGGGTGCTGGAGGCGCTCGGCGCGCTGGTCGACCGCTCGCTGGTCGGCGTCGACGGCGAGGCGACGCCGCGCTATGCGCTGCTGGCCTCGCCGCGGCTGCTCGCGCTCGAGCGGCTGGACGGCAGCGGCGAGCTCGAAGCGGTGCGCGAACGCCATGCGAGAGCGATCAGCACGCTGTTCGCCGACCGCGACGCCGACCTGCAGGCCGGCCGGCTCGGCCACGACCCGTTCGTGCGACTGCTCGAACCCGAACTCGACAACGCCCGCGCAGCGCTGGCCTGGTCGCTGCCGAACCGGCCCGCCTGGGCGGTGGCGCTGGCCCCGGCGCTGACGCTGGCGCTGGGCGGCTCGCGTTCGCCCGAGCGCCTGGCGGTGTGGGACCAGACCGCGGCGGCGGTCGACACTGCGCTGCCGCTGGCCCAGCGCGCCCGCTGGCACCTGGGCGCCGGCCGGCCGCAGACGATCGCCGCGACGACCCGGCTGGGCTGGCTGCGCACCGCGCTGGCGCTTTACCGCGAACTCGGCGACCCGCTCATGGTGCACCGGGCGATCGCCGACCTGCTGAGCATGGCCGCCCACCTGGAAGAGGCCGAGCGCGAAGCATTGCACGCCGAGCTGCTGGCGCTGGAACAGGCCGCCCGCGCGCGCGGCACGCTGTCGGCGCGCCAGCAGTTCTTCGGCCAGCAGGCCGAGGCCTTCTACCGCGCGGCACGCGGCGAACTGGCCGCCGCCGAGGCCGCCAACCAGCGCATGCTGGGGCTGGCCGAGGCCATCGGCAACAGCTCGGCCAAGGTCACGGTGCTGAACAACCTGGCCGACAGCGCGCTGGCCGCCGGCCGGGTGGATGAGGCGGTGCGGCGAGGCCGCGAACGGGTGGCCAGCCTGGTCGCCAGCCGCGACCGCGCGGGGCTGGCCTATGCCCGGCTGAACCTGGCCAATGCGCTGCTGATGCAGGGCGACGCCGCCGGCGCCCGCGAGCAGGCCGCGCTGGGAGCGCCCGCGGCGGCGCTGTTTGCGCTGGAACACGACTGGGCCGACGTGCTGGCCGGCCTGGCCGCCCAGGAAGGCCGGCCGCGCACCGCCGCCCACCTGTGCGGCCACGCCGACGCGGCCTACGCCGGCCGCGCCGAGGTGCGCGAGCGCAACGAGGCCCGCATCCGCGCCCAGGCCGAGGCGGCCGCGCGCGCCGCGCTGGGCGACGCCGAGTTCGCCGCGCTGCGCGAGATGGGCGGCGGGCTCGATTTCGCGACCGCCGCGCGGCTGGCGCTGGGCGATGACGACACCGCCTGATCGCTGCCGATCCGCCCCGGCCTTGCGTCAACCCTCTTGCGCCGCCCCGGCAACGGGCATAGGCTGAATTCATTGCATCCTGCGTCCGATCGCCGACCCGGGCGGGTCCGACGGGCGCCCAACCCGAGGAGAAGCGTCCATGCCAAGCCCACAACCCGCCGGCGCGCTGCAGGTGGCCGACATCCGCACCCTGGCGATCGTCGGTCCCGCTGCCGCCGGCAAGACCTGCCTGGCCGAAGCGTTGCTGCTGGCCAGCGGCGCGATCACCACTGCCGGCAGCCTCGAGCGCGGCAGCATGGTCAGCGACTTCGATCCGCTCGAGCGGCGCATGCAGCATTCGCTGCACGCCGCGGTGATGCACTGCCACTGGCAGGGCAGCCGCGTCCACTTCATCGACACCCCGGGCGCCGCCGACTTCGTCGGCCACAGCCTGCCGGCGCTGGAGGCGGTGGAGACCGCCGCGGTGGTGGTCAGCGCGGTCAACGGCATCGAGCCGGCCGCGGTGCGGATGATGCAGCAGGCAGCCGAGCGCGGGCTCGACCGCATGATCATCGTCAACAAGATCGACGCCCAGGGCGTCGACCTGGCCGCGCTGCTGGCGCAGATCCAGGCCAGCTTCGGCAAGGAATGCCTGCCGGTCAACCTGCCGGTGGGCGCCGGCGACGGCACGGTGAAGGTCGTCGACTGCTTCTACCAGCGCAGCGGCGACAGCGACTTCGGTCCGGTGGAGGCCGCGCACCGCGCGCTGGTCGAGCAGGTGGTCGAGGTCGATTCGGCCTTCGTCGAGCGCTACCTCGAGGACGGCGACATCGACGCCAGCGAGCTGCACGCGCCGCTGGAGCAGGCGCTGCGAGAAGGCCACCTGATCCCGGTGTGCTTCGTCTCGGCGCGCACCGGCGCCGGCGTGAACGAGCTGCTCGACGTGATCCACAAGCTGCTGCCGCACCCCGGCGAGGGCAACCCGCCGGCCTTCCTCAACGGCGAGGGCGAGGCCGCGGTGCCGCTGCAGGCGCAGCCCGACCCGGCGGCGCATGTGCTGGCGCATGTGTTCAAGGTCACCGTCGACCCCTATGTCGGCAAGATGGGCATCCTGCGGGTGCACCAGGGCACGCTGACGCAGGGCATGCAGCTGTATGTCGGCGACGGCCGCAAGCCGTTCAAGGTGGCGCACCTGTACCTGCTGCAGGGCAAGAACACCGTCGAGGTGCCGCGCGCGCTGCCCGGCGACATCTGCGCAATCGCCAAGGTCGACGAATTGCATTTCGACGCGGTGCTGCACGACGCCGCCGAGGACGACCACATCCACCTCGCGCCGCTGCCCTTCCCGGTGCCGGTGCACGGGCTGGCGATCAGCCCGAAAAGGCGTGGCGACGAGCAGCGGCTGTGGGAGATCCTGGCCAAGCTGGTCGACGAGGACGTCTGCCTGAAGGTCACCCATGTCGCCGGCACCAACGAGACGGTCGTCTACGGGCTGGGCGACCTGCACCTGCGGGTGCTGCTCGAGCGGCTGCGCGAGGTGCACCGCTTCGAGGTCGAGACCCAGCCGCCGCGCATCGCCTACCGCGAGACCGCGACCGCGCCGGCCGAGGGCCACCACCGCCACAAGAAGCAGAGCGGTGGTGCCGGCCAGTTCGGCGAGGTCAAGCTGCGCGTCGACCCGCTGCCGCGCGGCGGCGGCTTCGAGTTCGTCGACGCGGTCAAGGGCGGCGTGATCCCGGGCGTCTACATTCCGGCGGTCGAGAAGGGCGTGCGCGAGGTGCTGGCCTCGGGCGCGATCTCGGGCCACCCGGTGGTCGACGTCAAGGTCACCGTGCTCGACGGCAAGCACCACAGCGTCGACAGCAAGGAGATCGCCTTCGTCACCGCCGGCCGCAAGGCGATGCTGGCGGCGATGCGCGAGGCGCGGCCGATCGTGCTCGAGCCGATCGTCGACCTCGAGATCACCGCGCCCGATCGCGCGATGGGCGACATCACCGGCGACCTGGCCTCGCGCCGCGCCCAGGTGGCGGGCACCCAGGGCGGGCTGGCCGGCCTCATGGTGGTCAAGGCGCAGGCGCCACTGTCGGAACTGACGGGCTACCAGTCGCGCCTGAACGCGCTGACCAGCGGCGAAGGCCGCTACACGCTGGCGCTGTCGCACTACGAGGCGGTGCCTGCGCAGGTGCAGTCGCAGCTGACGACCGCCTGGCAGGCGCACGACGAGGACTGAGCGCAGCCTCAGGGCCACGGACCGCCGGCCCGGCCATCGGGCCGGCGGCCGAGCGGCGGCCGCGGCGGCAGCGACCACAGCGCCGTCGCCGTCGCGGCGCAGGCCGCTCATCCCGGCGCGAAGGCCTCGGTCTGCCCGGGCTTGCGCATCATCTTGTCGACCTCGTCCTGATGCGCCATCTCGGCGGCGATCATGGCGCGGGCGTATTCCTCCAGCCGCACGTTCTGGTCGCGGGTCAGGACCAGCAGGTCCTCATAGGCCTTCAGCGCCTCGGCCTCGTGCTGCAGCGACTCCCGCAGGATGTCGCCGATGTCGTGCTGGTGCGACTCCAGCAGCGGCCCGATGCCCAGCGATGGATGGCCGCCGAGCGAGGTGACCATCTCGCCGGCCTGGCGGGCATGGTCCAGGCTTTCGGTGGCCTGGGCCTGCAGCCAGCCGACGATCGGGATCCGGTTGTAGCCGTAGACCATCAGCGCGTAGTGCGTGTAGCGCACGACGCCTGCCAACTCGAACTCCATGATGCGGTTGAGCGTGTTCAGGACGGCGGGTTTGTCCATGTCGGTGTCCTTTGCGGGTTGGAACGGCGCCGGCAGGGCGCCAGGCCACTCTACTCTGCGACGACCGGAACGCGGAAGCGGAAGTTTATTTACGAATCGTTCGCATTTGCATTAATATCGGTCGATCCTGCCCCAGCCCGGCCGCCATGACCCCTTCCGCCCTGCCATTGCCCCTCGGCACCGCGCCACCGGCGCAGCGCCCGGCACCGGCGACGCCGCCGCCCGCCCTGCAACGCGGCGGCACCGGGCCGGCTGCCGCAGAACCGGCGCGGCCCGCAGCGCCCGGCGCGCTGCGGGCGGCCGCCCTCAGCAGCGAGTTGTCGCCGGCCGAGCGCCGCGGGCTGATCGCCGGTGTCGGCGGCCTGCACCTGCTGCTGCTGTGGGGCCTGCTGCAGGTCGGCGCAGTGCGCCAGGTGCTGCACCCGATCGCGCCGCTGATGGTCGATTTCATCAGCGTCGAGGCGCCGCCCAAGCCGGCACCGCCGCCGCCACCGCCGCAGCCCGAGCGGGTGCGACCACTGCGGCCGGCGCCGCTGCCGGTGGTGGTGGCGGCGCCCACGCCGCAGGCGCCGCCGGCGCCGACCAGCTTCGTGGTGCCCGAGCCGCTGCCGCAGCCGGTGCAGGCGGCGCCGGCGCCACCGGCCCCGGTCACGGCACCGGCGCCGGTGCAAGCGCCGGTGCCGAAGCCGGTGGCCGCCTCGGCGCTGCGCTACGCGGTGCTGCCGCCGGTCGAGCTGCCGCTGGCCTCGCGCCGGCTCGGCGAATCGGGCACCGTGCTGCTGCGCGTGGTGTTCGACGCCCAGGGCCACGTCAAGCAGGCCAGCGTGCAGCGCAGCTCGGGCTTCGCCCGCCTCGACGAACAGGCGCTGGCGGCGATGCGCCAGGCCCGCATCCAGCCGTTCCTGGAGAACGGCCAGGCCATCGAGGTCAGCGCGCTCGCGCCGCTGGCCTACGAGCTGGACTGACCGCGATCCCGCCGCCCCTTCCCTGTCTCACAACGACCGCACTGTCATGGACACCTCCTCCTCGCTCGGCTTCGGCCATTTCATCGCCCAGACCGATGCGCTGGGCCGGACCTTGCTGGTCCTGCTGCTGCTGATGTCGCTGGCGTCCTGGGCGCTGGTGGCGCTCAAGGGCTTCGCGCAGTGGCGGCGCCAGCGCCGCGCAGCGGCCTTCCTGGCCAGTTTCTGGAACGCACCGACGCTGGACGAGGTGCAGCACCAGCTGAGCACCCATGGTGCCCACGATCCGTTCGCCCACCTGACCGCCCATGCGCTGCACGCCCAGCAGCACCATGCGCGCCACGGCGCGACCCGGCTGGCCGACGCCGGCAGCACCGCCGACTTCATCACCCGCACGATCCGCAAGGTGCTCGACGAGGAGACCACCCGGATGGAAAGCGGCCTGACGACGCTGGCCACGGTGGGCGCCACCGCGCCCTTCGTCGGCCTGTTCGGCACCGTGTGGGGTGTCTACCACGCGCTGGTGGCGATCGGCATCAGCGGCGCCGGCACGCTCGACAAGGTGGCCGGCCCGGTCGGCGAGGCGCTGATCATGACCGGCCTGGGCCTGGCGGTGGCGATTCCCGCGGTGGTGGCCTACAACGCCTTCGTGCGCGCCAACCGGGTGCTGGCGGCGCGGCTCGACGCCTTCGCGTTCGAGCTGCACAGCTTCCTGACGCTGGGCGAGGCGCCGGGCGCCACCCACTACCAGGCCCACCACCAGGCCCACCACCCGGTTCACCCGTCCGCCGCCGGCGCCGAGCGCGTGCGCGCGGTGCGCCCGGTCGTCGCCTGAGCGGGAGGGCGACGATGGCCTTCGCCTCCTTCAACGGTCAGCGCGGCGCGGCGCCGATGGCCGAGATCAACATGGTGCCGCTGATCGACGTGATGCTGGTGCTGCTGGTGATCTTCATCGTCACCGCGCCGCTGCTGACCCATGCGGTCAAGCTCGAGCTGCCGCGCGCCAGCTCGTCGGCGAACGAGCTGAAGCCCGACAAGATCGAGTTCGCGATCGACGCCGCCGGCCAGCGTTTCTTCAACGGCGAGCCGGTCGACCGCGCCGAGGCCGCCCGGCGCTTCGCCCAGGCGGTGGTCGCGGCCACCGGCGGCAGGCCGCAGCCCGAGCTGCACCTGCGTGCCGACCAGGCGGTGGCCTACCGCGCGGTGGCCGAGACGCTGGCCGACGCCGGCCGTGCCGGGCTGACCCGCATCGGCTTCGT
>JAEUOY010000025.1 GCA_016790515.1 Burkholderiaceae bacterium
TTTTATTATTTTTTTTTTTATATTTTTTTTTTTTTTATTTTTTTTTTTTTTGTGGTGTTTGTTGGGTTTGGTGTGGGGGGGGGGGGGGGGGTGGGGGGGGGGGGGGGGGGGGGGTGTGGGTGTGTGTGTTTGTGGGCGGTGGGCGTGGGGGCCCCCCGGGGGGGGGGTCGCGCCCCCCCCCCCCCCCCCCCCCGCCACGGCGTCGCAGCATTATTCATGCCTCGAGGGCCCGAAAACGCCCCCGAGGCATGGCACCATCGATGATGTAACCACGTTGTGGCCGGGGGGGCCGGCAGTCGTTGCCGGCGGGCCGGCCGTGGTGCCCAGGGACAAGCCACATGCCGAACAACGAACTCGCCTCCAATCTCGACCTGCCCAAGCGCACCGTCGCGCTGGTGCTGGCCGGCGGCCGGGGCAGCCGACTCAAGCAGCTGACCGACAGCCGAGCCAAGCCGGCGGTCTATTTCGGCGGCAAGTTCCGCATCGTCGACTTCGCGCTCAGCAACTGCCTGAACTCGGGCATCCGGCGCATCGGCGTGATCACCCAGTACAAGAGCCACAGCCTGCTGCGCCACCTGCAGCGCGGCTGGGCCTTCCTGAAGACCGAGATGAACGAGTTCGTCGACCTGCTGCCGGCGCAGCAGCGCGTCGACGAGGAGAGCTGGTACCGCGGCACCGCCGACGCCGTGTACCAGAACCAGGACATCCTGGCCTCCTACGGCGCCGACTACATCGTCGTGCTGGCCGGCGACCACATCTACAAGATGAACTACGCGCTGATGCTGGCCGACCACGTGTCGCAAGGGCGCGACTGCACGGTGGGCTGCATCGAGGTGCCGCGCCAGGAGGCCAGCGCCTTCGGCGTGATGGCCATCGACGAGCAGCGCCGCATCGTCGACTTCGTCGAGAAACCGGCCGACCCGCCGGCCATCCCCGGCAAGCCCGAGCGCGCGCTGGCCAGCATGGGCATCTACATCTTCAACGCCCGCTACCTGTACCGCGAGCTCGAGCGCGACATGGGCGATCCGAACTCCAGCCACGATTTCGGCAAGGACATCATCCCGGCGGCGGTGCGCAACGGCAAGGCAGTGGCGCACCCGTTCGGGATGAGCTGCGTCGGCACCAAGGTGGGGTTGCAGCCCTACTGGCGCGACGTCGGCACGATCGACGCCTACTGGGACGCCAACATCGACCTCACCGCCACCGACCCCGAACTGAACCTCTACGACACGCGCTGGCCGATCTGGACCTACCAGCCGCAGCTGCCGCCGGCGAAGTTCGTCCACAACCAGCCCGACCGGCGCGGACTGGCGGTCGAGTCGATGGTCTCGGGCGGCTGCATCGTGTCGGGCAACGTGTTCCGCTCGGTGCTGTTTTCCAGCGTGCGGGTGCATTCGCACAGCAGCGTGAACTGGAGCGTGCTGCTGCCCGAGGTGCAGGTCGGCCGCGGTGCGCGGCTGAACAAGGTGGTGGTCGACCGCGGCTGCCGGATTCCCGACGGCATGGTCATCGGCGAGGATCCGGCCGAGGATGCGCGCCGCTTCGTGCGCAGCGAGCAGGGTGTGACGCTGGTCACTGCCGCGATGCTGCGCGCGCTCGAAAGCTGATGCCGGGGCTCGCGGACCGCGCATCGCGATGAAGGTCCTGCAGGTCGCCGCCGAGGTCTACCCGCTGGTCAAGACCGGCGGCCTGGCCGACGTGGTGGCGGCGCTGCCACCGGCTCTGGCCGAGGCCGGCGCCGATGTCCGGCTGCTGCTGCCGGGGCTGCCGGCGATCCTCGATGCGGTGCAGTCGGCGCGCACGGTGATCGATATCGGTGCCTGTTTCGGCGCCTTGCGGGTGCGCCTGCTGCTCGGCCGCATGCCGGGCAGCCAGCTGCCGGTGTACCTGGTCGACGCACCGCACCTGTACCGCCGTGGCGGCAGCCCCTACCAGGCCAGCGACGGCACCGAGTGGCCCGACAACCTGCAGCGCTTCGCGCTGCTGGGCTGGGTGGCGGCCCACCTCGCCGCCGACGACGCCGACCCGGCCTGGGTGCCCGAGGTCGTGCACGCCCACGACTGGCATGCCGCGCTGGCCTGCGCCTACATGGCCGACCACCTGCCGACGCCGGCGGCCTCGGTGTTCACGGTGCACAACCTGGCGTTCCAGGGCCTGTTCCCGCACCACGACTGGTCGCTGCTGGGCCTGAGCTCGCGCTTCATGTCGCCGGCGGCGCTGGAGTTCCACGGCCAGCTGTCGTTCATGAAGGCCGGGCTGATCTTCGCCGACAAGGTCACCACCGTCAGCCCGACCTATGCCCGCGAGATCGCCGGCCATGAGTTCGGCTGCGGCCTCGACGGCGTGATCCGCGGTCGCGGCGCCGACGTGACCGGCATCCTCAACGGCATCGACGACGCGGTCTGGAGCCCGGCTGACGACGCCGCGATCGCGATGCGCTACGACGCCGACCGCCTGGCCGGCAAGCGGGCCTGCCGCCTGGCCTTGCAGTCGGCGCTCGGCCTGGCGCCGGACGACCAGGCGCTGATCCTGACGGTGGTCAGCCGCCTGACGTCGCAGAAGGGTCTGGACCTGGTGCTCGCCGCGCTGCCGGCACTGGTTCGCGAAGGCGTGCAGTTCGCGATCCAGGGCACCGGCGAGACGGTCCTCGAGACCGCCTTCCGGATGGCCGAGCTGGCGCATCCGGGGCGGGTCGCGGTGCACATCGGCTACGACGAGAACCGCGCCCACCGGCTGGTCGCCGGCGCCGACGTGATCGCCGTGCCCTCGCGCTTCGAGCCCTGCGGGCTGACGCAGATGTACGGGCTGCGCTACGGCACGCTGCCGGTGGTGCGGCGGGTCGGCGGGCTGGCCGACACGGTGGTCGACGCCGATGGCCACGGCAGCGCCGGCCGGCAGACCGGCTTCGTCTTCGACATCGCGACACCCGCCGCCTTCGAGGCCGCGGTGCGGCGGGCCGCGGCGCTCAGGCGCGATGCCGACGCCTGGGAGGCGGTGATGCGGCGCGGCATGTCGCAGGACCTGTCGTGGGCCGGCGCGGCGCGCGACTACCTGGCGCTCTACCGCCGTGCCGTGGCGGCGCGCGCGGCCGCGCCGCGCGGGATCGAGGGTTGAGGGCTGACCCGGCGCGTCAGCCGCCGACCGCGGCGACGCAGCGAAAGCCCAGCGATTCGGTGCCCGCGGCCTCGCGGCCCGAGGCCCAGCGCACGCTGGCGCGCGATTCCATCAGCGTGTTCAGGTACGAGCCGCCGCGCATGCTGTGGCTGCTGCCGTCCCAGAGGTCGGCGGTGAATTCCCAGACGTTGCCGGCCATGTCGGCCACGCCGTAGGGGCTGTCGCCGGCCGGGAAGCTGCCGACGTCGACCGGGCGGTCGGGCGACCGCGTCTTGCCCTGGAAGCGGCGGTCGTCCGGCAGGTCGCCCCAGGGCCAGAAGCGGCCGTCGGGGCCGCGCGCGGCCTTCTCCCATTCCAGGTCGGTCGGCAAGCGGCCGCCGGCCCAGCGGCAGTAGTCGCCGGCCTGGGTCCAGCTGACGAAGGTGGCCGGGCGCCGGCCTTCGCGTTGCGGGTCGAGGTAGAGCGGCTTCCAGGGCGGGCAGGCGCTGCCGCGCTGCTGTTCGCATTGGCGCTGGTACTCGGCGAAGGCGGCGGCGGTGACCTCGGTGCGGCCGATGTAGAACGCGGCCAGCCATTCGCGGCGCGGCGCCAGTTCGCTGTCGTACCACGCCACGGCCGGCGCGTTCAGCCCGCGCCGCAGCGTGTCGCGCGCCTTGGCGTCCGAGCCGACCAGCGCGCAGCCGGCGCTGACCAGCCGCGATTCGCCCCAGCGGTGTTCGCGCTGGGGCGGGGCGTCGGTCAGCGGCGGCAGCCAGACCTCGATCGTGCCGGGTTCGACCTCGGCGGCGGCCGCGGCGTCGCGGCGGTCGTTGAGCTGCAGCCGGCGCAGGTCGCCGGCCTGCGCCAGCGCGGCGTTGAGCGTGTCCGCGACCTGGCGCGCCGCGGCCAGGTCGCGCTCATGGTGGACGCGCACGTCGCCGCAGATCGGCTGTTGCACGCGCTCGATGGTCCCGACGCGCCGGAAACGGTCGACCGGCAGCCGAGCCAGCAGCGCGTCGGCCAGCCGTGCATCGGTCTCGTCGACGCCGCTGCGGTGCGCAACGACCCGCAGCGCTGCGACCGCGGCGGGTGACCGGTCGGCCGGCGATGCCTTGTCCGGCCCTCGGCCCAGCGCCGCCTGCTGCGCCGCCTGGTCGGTCTGCGACCGCGCGGCGGTGATCGCCAGCGATGCCGCGTCGCGTTCGGCCTGATCGCGCACTCTCGACTGCAGGATGCCGAGCCCGATCGCGCCGGCCACGACCAGAAAGAAGGCGCCCTGCACGACAGCCTTGATGCGCCGCTCCCGGCGGTAGCTGACCTGGCGCCGCAGCGCGAATGCCAGCTCACCCTGCGACAGGTGCGGCGCCAGCGCGGCGAGGTCGGCGTCGCCGAGCACCGCGTCGGCGCCGGTGGCCAGGCCGCCATCGGCCCAGGCGGCGTAGGCGGCGGCGATCGTGTGCGCCTTCGGCCGCCAGGCGGCGGTGGACTGGCGCAGCGGGTCCAGCCCGACCCAGTCGCGCGGGCGGTGCGCCAGCTCGACCAGCGCGTCGTCGCGTTGACGCCTGATCACCACCAGGCCGGCAGCTGCCAGCCGCTGTACCAGCGCGGCGGCGCGCCCGCCGAACACCGGCTGGGTGACCGAGCGAGCCCAGCTGAACGGCCTCAGCAGGATCGTGCCGTCGTCGGCGCGCCGCATCAGCCGCAACAGCCATGCGTTGAGCGCCTCATGGTCGGCGCCCGGCACGCTGCCCAGTTCGTCGTCGAGCGTGGTGACGAACTGGCGGTCGATGCCGCCGCTGCGGTCGTAGGCCTCGTTGGTCAGCCAGCCGCGGCTCTGCTGCTGCCACAGCGTCGCCAGCATGCGCTGCACGGTGGCCGCGGCCACCGGCGTGCCGGCGTCGGTGAACAGGCGCTCGATCAGCCCGGCTTCGGCGCGGCGGCCCGACTGGGCCAGCGCCGACTCGACCGCAGCGCGCAGCGCCTGCGCCTCCAGCGGCGCCAGCTCGACCCGCGGCGACTTCGCCGTCTGCGCGATCAGCGCCTCGGCGGCTGCGCCCCAGCTGCAGCGATGGTGCAGCGGGTGGTCGGCGCGCGCATCGGTGCCGGCGGCCTCGGCCTCCCAGCGCCGGCGGACCTCGGCCTCGGCCAGCGCCAGCGGCGCCTCGCGCCAGACCAGCAGCAGGCGCGGGCCGTCGGTGGCGGCCCACCAGTCCGCGATCGCCTGCATCAGCTCGGCGCCGGCCTCGTCGGCGTGATCCAGCACGACCAGGGTGGCCGCCGGCAGCGCGCGCAGCGCCGGCAGGCCGTCCAGCCAGGTCGTCGCCGCACCTGGCTCGGCGGGCGGGCGGCCCAGGTCGACGTGGCGCAGCTCGCGCACCGTGCTGCTGCCGCGCAGCGCCGGGAACAGCCCGGCGCGCACCAGCGAGGTCTTGCCGGCGCCCGAGGGCCCTGCCAGCACGACACGGCGCTGGCCGGTGACCAGCGTGCGAAGGGCGTCGAGCTCGCCCTGGCGGCCGAGGAAGAACGCGGCATGCTGCTCGGCATAGGGCGCCAGCCCCGGGAACGGCTCGATGTCGGCCGCGCCGGCCGCTGCCGCGGCCTGGGTCTCGGCAGCGCCCGCCGGCCTCACCGCCTCGGCCAGCAGCCATAGCCCGGCGCGGTCGTCGGGCCAGCGGCGCAGGTCGATCAGCGGGCATTCGCGCAGCGACTCGCCGAAGGCCAGCGTGAAGGCGTCGGCGGCGGCGCCCGGCAGCAGCACCTGGACGATCGCCGGCGGGCGCGGCAGGCTGCGCGCGGCCTTCAGCTCGCCGCGCTGCCAGGGCCGCAGCCCCATCGCATCGGCGAACAGCACCAGCGCCTCGGCGTGGCGCAGCTGCTCGGTGGCGGTCAGCGGCAGGTCGGTCTCGGCGCCGAAGGCCTCGGCCTCGGTGAACTCGCTGTGCAGGCGGCGGCCGCCGTGCTCCAGCGCCGCCAGCAGCTCCTGCACCCGGCCGCGCGCGTCGCGGGCGCAGGACAGGTAGGCGTCGACGCCGGCCGAGCGGCGCGTCGGGTCGAAGGCGCGCACACCGTGCAGCAGCTGGCTGACCGCACCCGGGTCCTGTGCCCCCAGCCGGGCGCGCGCGGCGGCGGCCGCCTCGCGCAGCGCTGGTGTCGCGCCGTCGCCGCACAGCACCAGCAGCGCATCGGCCAGCCGCTGGTACTGCGCGTGCAGCGGCCCGGCGCCGGCGCCGCGACTGCGCGTGACCTGCTCATCGAAGGCGAACTCGGGCACGTAGGGCAGGGCGATGTCGTGCGTGCGCAGGCCCAGTGCGACATGGGCATCGGGCCGGTAGCCGCGGAAGACCTCGTCGAAGCGCCGCTCGAAGTCCTGCAGCAGTGCCGGCACGCGCTGCTCCACGCGCGCCGGCACGACGACGATCTGCAGCGGCGGCCGGCCGCGCCGCAGCCGCTGCACCGGCTCGCTCAGCAGGTCGGCGGCCAGCTCGCGGGTGCCTTCGACGTTCTGGTGGTTCGGCGCGCTGAGCATCACCACCACGTCGGCCAGCTGGCAGGCGCAGACCCCGCCCATCTCGGTGACGCCGGTGCGGCTGTCGGCGAGCACGACGTCGTACTGCAGCTCGCCGTCGCCGACCAGCGAGCGCCGCAGCCATTCGAAGTAGGCCTGGCCCTCCCAGTTGAAGTAGAAGTCCTGCCAGTCGAAGGTGCGCACCGCCAGCGCGTAGGCGCGCTTGTGGTCGGCGCTGTCGCGCAGGCCGGCGGGCATCAGGTCGAGCCGCCCGGGCTGGAAATCGGCGACCTTCGGGTGGATGAAGTCCGCGAGCTGGCGGAACCCGGCGTCCTCGCCCATGCTGCCGCTGCCGGCCAGCGCGGACTTGAAGGCTTCGATCTGGTCGATCACGCCGCGCCGGGCGTGCACCGCCTCGACCGCGACGTCGAAGTAGCGCTCCAGGCCGGGGGCCTCGAGGTCGAAGTCGATCGCCAGCACGCGCAGGCCGCGGCTGGCCAGTTCCCAGGCGACGTCGGCCAAGGCCATCGATCGGCCGACCCCGCCCTTGAACGAGTAGAAGGTGAAGATCACCGACCGCCCCCCACCTCGCGCTGGAAGCTGCTGCGGCGGTCGGCGAGCGCGTTGCCGGCCTGGCCGGTCAGCGTCTCGGGGATCGACAGCCGCAGCCAGCGCATCAGCCGCGCGCTGGAGGCCAGGTTCAGCTCGCAGGTCGGGTCCATCGCCTGCAGGAAGCGCGTCTTCAGGTTGCCGAGCTGCAGCACGCTGTTGCCGCGCAGCGCCGCCTCGACCGGCTGCGCCGGCGGATCGAACGGCGCCACCGTGGCCACCGACAGCAGCGGGTCGGCCAGCGTGTCGGCGGCCGCGGCGCGCACCCGCGGGTGGCACAGCGACAGCTCGTCGACCAGCACCAGCACGCGCCGCGCCATCACCTGCGGCATCAGCTTGAGCACCCGGGCGTCCTCGGCGACGATCGGGTCGAAGGCATAGGGCCGCAGCCGGATGCGGTGGCCCCTCAGCGCCTCCTGGTCGCGCCGCGGCGCGACCTCCTGGGTGTTGATGTCGTCGACCACCTCGCGCAGCACGGCCAGCGCCGGGAAGGGCAGCTCGTCGCGCGGGCCGAAGGGCTGCCAGTCCTCGCGCCGCTCGCCGTAGCGGGCGACCCAGTCGACGCCGGCGGCCTGAAGATGGGCCAGGGCCCCGGCGAGGAAGCGCTCCTGCTCGTCGTTCAGGCTGGCGCGGATCTGCGGGTCGTCGCGCAGCTGTTCGGCCTCGCTGCGCGTCATCGCCACCACCACGCACTGCAGGCCGACCAGCTTCGGGTCCTCGATGTCGCGGTGGCGCAGGCGGATGTCGCGGATCGCCTGGGCCAGGTCGGGGGTCAGCGCGCCGCTGCTGCCGGCGGCCCAGTCGTCGAGCCGGTGCCGCTGATCGAGCCCCAGCGACGCCAGCCAGGGCATCGCCGCGGCCTCGTCGCCGACCACGAAGCCGGCGACGAAGCCGCACTGGCGGCGCATGAAGTCGACCACCCGCCGCAGCGCGGCCGCCTGCGGGCCGAAGCGCGAGGCCGAACTCGTCAGCAGCACGCCGGCGGCGCGGCAGCTGACGAGCTCCTGGTCGAGCGCGCGCCAGTCGATGCCGTCCTCGACGTTCCAGCGCCAGAGCCGCAGCGGCCAGCCGACCGCGCGCTGGCCCAGCGCCGTCACCAGCCGGGCGGCCAGTGGGTCGTCGACCGCGTCGGCCAGGTGGACCAGCAGCATCGCGTCGGACAGCAGCCGCGCATGGGGCAGCCCGATGCCCGGCATCAGGCCCGGCGCGCCGGCCGATTCGCGCGCGAGCAGGCGCTTCTCGGCCTCGGTGATGTTGCGCCGCAGCAGCTCGAGCAGGTCGGCGTTGTCCTTCCACGGCACCCGCGTGGCCTTGGCATCGACTTCGCGCCAGAACGCCTTGCGGTCGCGCTCGTCATCGTCGCGGCCCTGGTCGGCGTCGGACAGCTCCATCGGCGGGCGGCCCTGCTCGAGCACGATCAGCGGCTTGCAGTGCTCGACCGCTTCGAGGAATTCGAGCTGGGTGATCGACAGCTTGCGCGGGTTGTCCAGCGGCGGCCGGTGTCCGTAGCGGCGGCCGAGCAGCAGCACGTAGATGTCGCACTCGCGCACGTCCTTCAGGCACAGCTCGACCACCGGGTCGAGGCTGCGGCCGTAGCTGTGCATCGGCTGGTGGCCGTCGCCGAACAGCTTGTCGCGCAGCAGCTCGCGCTCTTCGTCCAGGTCCACCTTGGTGGACGAGATGTAGATCTTCGCCATCGATGGCCGATTCTGGCCGCGCCCAGGGGGGGCCGACAATGGCCGGGCCCGGACGCCTGTCCGTCGGGCGACGGAACTGGGGGCTTGCGCCGGCCTGCACCAGCCGCCAACATCGCCCGCTTGTCGGGC
The DNA here is from genome assembly GCA_016790515.1 of Burkholderiaceae bacterium. Taxonomy (GTDB): domain Bacteria; phylum Pseudomonadota; class Gammaproteobacteria; order Burkholderiales; family Burkholderiaceae_C; genus Pseudaquabacterium. The sequence goes on from JAEUOY010000025.1 coordinate 9,034, forward strand.
CTTCGACCCGCGACCCAAAGGAGCTCACCATGGCGCAGGAAACCCGTTCCGGTCTCAGCGAGGCGCAGGCCCGGATCGTCTACAACGCCCAGAACCAGCCGGGCAGCAACGCGGCGATCGCCCGCCAGAGCGACGGCACCTGGACCGTGACCTGGTCGCCGCAGCCCGCCGGCGCGGCCCCGGCGCCTGCCGCAGCGGGCTCGGTCGCCAAGCTGACGCAGGCCGACATCGACACCGCGGCGCGGGCGCTGGGCCCGGGCGTGTCGGCGGCCATCGTGCGCGCCTTCGCCGAGGTCGAGTCGGGCGGCAAGAGCGGCTTCGGCGCCGACGGCCGGCCGGTCATCGCCTACGAGGGCCACACCTTCCGCAAGCTCACCGGCGCGAAGTACGACGCCAGCTTCCCGCTGTTGTCCTACCCGTACAAGGTCAAGGCCGGGCCGGAATGGCAGCAGAACAACAAGACCCAGGACACGGCCTGGGCCACGCTGGCCAAGGCGATGGCACTGGACGCCGGCGCGGCGCAGCAGGCCTGCTCCTGGGGCATGTTCCAGGTCATGGGATTCAACTACCGGACCTGCGGCTACGCCACGGTGGACGCCTTCGTCGCGGCGATGAGGGCTGGCGAGGCCGGGCAGCTGCAGGCCTTCGTCGGCTTCTGCAAGGCGCAGCGCGGCATGGTCGAGGCCATGGTCGGCAAGGACTTCAAGATGATGGCCACGATCTACAACGGGGCCGACTATGGCGATTACGACAAGCGCATCGAGCGGGCCTACAAGAAGTATGGCGGCAGCTGAGCGGCCGGCGCGCTGCGGCGGGCCGCCTGCGCGGCTCGCCGCCGGTCTGCTGGCTGCCCTGCTGGCCTGGTCCGGCGCGGCGCACGCCGGCGACGCGGCGGCGCCCCGGCTGGCCTCGGGCATCTACGAGGGCCTGCTGCTGGCCGTCGACGACCAGGGCGCCATCACCGGCTACTACAGCGAGGAGCAGGGCGAGGGCGTGACCAAGCGCTGCAGCTTCTTCCTGGCCGGGCAGGCCGGCGCCGGCGAGGTGCCGGTCAAGACCTGGCGCGCCGAGGTCTTCCCCGGCACGCTGCAGGCCGAGGCCAAGGCGGTGCGGCTGACGATCGAGCAGGGCCGCGACCACCCCGGCTGTGGCGCGGTTCTGCTGCCGCAGATCGCCACCGGGCTGAGCCTGACCCAGCTGGAAGCCACGCGCTGGACCTCGCTGCGGCGCATCGTCGCGGCGCGTGCCTACTTCCATGCCGCGCCGCTGCCGGACAAGCGGCAGCGCGCGTTCGTCGTGCAGGGCGACGTGGTGGCCGTGCTGGCCCGGCGCGGCGACTGGCTGCAGGTGGCGTATCGCGGCGCCAAGGCGACCAGCGTCGGCTGGATGCCGGCGGCCGACAGCGTGGCGCTGACGCCGCCCTGAGCCGCGCAACGGGCTCACGGTCCCGGCCCGGTGCAGCCTGTGCCCGCGCCGCCACAGCCGGTGCTGATGCGCCGTCGCAGCCCGCTTGCGCGCATTGCCACGCGGCGCGCGCTCCAGCCTGGTGCTCGCGGCGGCAACCCTCGGCCGAAGGCTCGCTCGACGAAGCGGGCGGTGGCCAGCGCGATCACGGCCGGCACGCCGGCGCCCGGCACACCGGCGCGGTACCGCCGGGTGCGCCGCGGTCCCCAGGCCAGCGGCAGGAAGGCGGCGACGACCGCCAGCGGCGCCCGGACGCCCGCGGCAGCAGGTCGGGCCATCGCCGCACCGGGGTCGCCCAGGGCGGACTAGCGCGCGAGACGGGCCAGCTGGACGTCTTCCAGCCGCGTGCGCGCGAGCCAGTCGCGCGCCCCGCGCACGGTGGTGGCGTCGCCGGCGGCGAGCGCGGCTTCGAGCAGGATGCGCAGGTCCGCCGGCTCCCTCTGCACCGCCCAGTTCTGCTGCGCCAGGCGCAGCGCCGCTGCCGGATCCTTCAGCAGGTGCAGCGCGAAGCGCGCCTCCTCGCGCTGGTGGACACGGTCGCCGCGCATCCGGCTGGCGGCAAACCGTGCCCGCAGCTGCTCGGTTTCGGCGGCCAGCTCGGGCGCCTGCACCGCGGCGAGCGCCAGCGCGTGGCGCAGCAGCAGCGCATCGGTGCGCAGCCGGCCATCGAGCAGGGTGCGCGCGTCGACCGGCCGGCCGGCGTCGAGCAGGAAGTCGGCATAGGCGCCGAGCGTGTAGTGGTCGGTCGGATCGAGCGCCAGCGCGGCGCGGAAATGCGCTTCGGCCTCGCGCGGCTCGCCGGCGCGACCGGCCATCTCGGCGAGCATGGCGAGCACCCAGGCGCGAAGCTCGGGCGATGCGCGCGGCTGGCGCGCCAGCGCCTCGGCCAGCGTGGCGTAGGCGGTGCGCAGCTGCCCGGTGGCGGCGGTGACCGACTGCGCGCAGGCGGCCCAGACCAGCTCGCTGGCCAGGCTGCGCAAGGCCGCGCAGTCGTGGCTGGCCGCCTCGAAGTCACCGCGCACCTGCAGCACCGTGGCGCGGGTCAGCCGCGCCTGGCCATCGCGCGGGTCGGCCGCGATCAGCGCCGCCAGGTCGGCCAGCGCAGCGTCGAATTCGTGCATGCGCTGGCGCAGCGTCGCGCGCAGCATGCGCACCTGGCGCGGCGGTTCGGCCAGATCCCACCACGGGGCCAGCGCGGACTGCGCGTAGCCGGCGTAGCGCGGGTCGCCGGAGATCCGGCCCAGCTCGGTGAAGCGGCGGGCCAGTTGCACCGCCAGCGCCAGCTGGCCCGGATCGCGCGCCAGTGCGATGCGCATCGCGCGCAGCTCGCGCTGCACCGGGTCGGCCCTCGCGTAGGGCAGGCGTTCGAGGACCTGATCGTCGGACGCGGGAACGAACGGCGTGGCGGCGACCGGCAGCGCCGCCAGCAGCCCCACCACGACGCCGCCGCGGTGCGGCCCCCGCCTCGACGACGCCGGGCCGCGTTGCCGGAAGAGCGGCCTCAATTGATCGGGCAGGACACCGGTGCGAACGGCGGCAGCACCGCGAAACAGCCGGCCTCGCCGGGATCGACCTTGCGGCTGTCGCGCCCGCTGTGCGAGAACGACACGTAGGGGAAGGTCTCCTGGGTCGGCTTGTCGTTGGTGTTGACACCATCGCCGATGCGCTTGTTCGGGAAGACGTTGAACGCCGGGTTGAGCACACCGACGACGGCGCGCGCCGAGATGTCGGTGACGTCGTCGGACAGGCGGCGGCCGTTCGGGAAACCTGCCGGATCGCCGGCCAGCAGGCCCATGCGCTTGCGCAGGGCCTTTGCAGTGGCCGGGACGCCGGTGTTCAGCCGCAGCAGATCGGCCACCGGCCCGGCCGGCGTGCCTGTGGCAGCAATTGGCGGCGCATAGGTGACCAGCGGCAGCAGGTCCAGGCGTGGCGGCGTCGGGATCGCCACCGCACCCCCGTAGGCGGCGTTGATCACGCGGGCGAGCAGCGGGTCGAGCAGGTACGACGCGAACGTGGCGTCGTTCTTCGGCTCGCTCATGCTGAACTTGTCCTTGTCGCCGGTGCCGATCAGCAGCTCGTTGATCAGCGGGTTGCCCATGCGCTGGATCTGCACGAAGTTGGTCGACAGCCCGGGCAGGCCGCCCGGCGTGGTCGGCTGCGTCTTGATGCGCGGCCGCGACGTGGTCGCGTAGGTGCCGATGGTCGCCAGCGGGTCGCTGGCCGGGTGGATCGCGCCGTCGCGCGAAAGCATCGTGATCGGCAGCTCGATCGCGATCGTGTTGACGTTGAAGCCGGCGACCGAATCGGATGCGAAGTTGCGCGTGTCGTCGGCGTCCTGCGCGTCGCTGAGCACGCCCGGAACCCCGACACCGGAGGCGCCGGAGCGGAAGGCGAGCGTGTCGAACGCGGCGCCGAGATCGATGTAGAACGGGTCGTCGACGGTGCCTGCGAAAACCCGGATCCCGCCGGCCAGGCTGTAGATGCCCTGCCGGGCGAATGCGTCGTACGAAGGCATCGTCCGCGGCCCGACGTTGGCGGGCACTGCGAACAGCCTGGTCGGCCCGCTCGTGAACACCGTGGTCCAGGTGGTGCCGACCTTCTTCAGGATCGTCACCGTATAGGTCTGGCGCAGGCTCAGGCCCTCGGACCCCGGCCCGTCGAGCGCGGTGATCGCCGCCGGAATGAGCGGCGTTCCCGGAGCGACCGGCGGCGGCGAATTGGCCGGCGTCGAAACACCCGCGCCGACGCCGACGAAGCCGGTGAACACGCCGGGCAGCCGGATCTCGGGCCGGGCGAATCGGAACTGGATCCTGACGTCCTCGTCGCCGTCGAACGTGTTGTCGACCTTCATCTCGTAGAGGACCTCGGGGTCGAACGGGAAGTAGTTGGGCCCGTTCGACGGCTGCAGCAGGGGATCGACGTTGAGGATCATCGTCACCTTGGTCGGGTTGTCGTAGCTGACGAACGCGAACCAGTCGGTGATGTCGGCCTTGGTGTCGATCGCGGTGAGCGGCGCCTCGCGATGGTTGGCGCCCCAGGCCAGCGGAACCAGGGCCGCGAGCGCCACCGCGGCCAGCGTGCGCGACAGCCTCGTCGACAGCGATTTCGGCGGGTGATCGATCATCGTCGCCTCCTGTGCCAACAAAGCGCCAACGCTACACCGCGCGGGGCTGCGCGCGGCGACTTTTCGAGGTCATCACCAGCGCCAGCAGCGCGAGCGCGGCCAGCGCGGCGGTGCCTGCTTCCGGCACTTCGGTGACCTGGGTCGGCGGGTCGGTGCGCTTCGCGACCTGGACCTGGCCGCCGTTCGCCAGGTCGACCAGCAGCAGGGCGTCCTGCGCCGGCACCGGGTCAGAGAGGAAGTCCAGCTCGGTGTCGACGAGCGTGAGGTTCGTTCCGGCGTCGAGCAGGTTGAGCGTCAACCGGTCGGGGGCGCCGCCGGCGAAGTCGGTCGTGAACGAGAGGTCGAAGGTGACGAGGGTGCCGACCGTGAAGTCCCAGAGGAACTGGCCGAGCACCGCCGAGTCGTCGATCGTCGTCGTCGGCGCCGCCGTCGACGGCACGCCGTTGGTGGTCAGGTTGGCGATCGTCACGCTGTTGTTGGCCGTGAAGTCGCCGTCGAGCAGCGTGAAGTCCAGCCGCCCGTTCGCTCCGGCGAGCGCGGACGTATCGATGCTGATCGACAACGCGCCCGCCGCGCAGGGACCGGCGGCCAGACCGGCCAACCCCAGACCCATGGCAAGTACCGCGGCGTACCGCCCCAGCCCCGGTCCTCGCTGCGGCTTGTCGGACGGCGGCCGAGCCTGGACTCGTGCTGCAGATCGAGCAAACATCATGGGCTGCCTCCTGGCGCTGTCGAACCGGCCGGCACGCGCGCTGGCGGAACGGGTCAGCCCGGCGACCGGGTCCGCGAGCGTCGCGACGATCTGGGTCGTGTCTTCGTCGCGTGGCTTGCAAGTTCCGCGCCATCTTGACCATCGTCAACGGATTCAATGACTTGGCGCGCACCGCTCGACGCGGGGGACGGCGGCTGTAAAGGAGTGCGACAGGATGCCGGGCCGCCATGGCGGCTGGTCGACGACTTTCACGCGCGCTGTGCCGCTGTGGTTCGCTGTCCGGTCTACGCCGTCAGGGCGATTCGGTCCACCGCGCGAGCCGAGGGACCCGGGTCGCCGGAATGCCCGACGCGTCGGTTCGAGAACCCGTCGCGAGTCATTGATCAGGGCCGGGTCCTGGCGGAGAGAGCGGGATTCGAACCCGCGGGGGGCTGTTAACCCCCACACGCTTTCCAGGCGTGCGACTTAAACCGCTCATCCATCTCTCCGGGAAGCCGGGAATTCTAGCCGACCGCATCCAGCGCGTTCTCGCGCAGCCAGTCCAGCGGCACGTAGTCGGCGGCCCTGGCGTGGCTGCATTCCAGCACCACCGGCGGTGCGCAGCCGGCCAGGTAGGCCTCGCGCCAGCGCAGTGCGCAGACGCACCAGCGGTCGCCGGGCTTCAGGCCGCGAAAGCGCATCTCGGGCCGCGGCGTGATCAGGTCGTTGCCGTGCTCGAACTGGAAGTTCAGGAAGGCCAGCGTCATCTTCGCGCAGATGACATGGCTGCCGGCGTCCTGCGCATCGGTGTGGCAGCAGCCGTCGCGGTACCAGCCGGTCAGCGGGTCGAACGAGCAGGCCTGCAGCGGCCCGCCCAGCAGGTTCAGCGCGCCTTCTCGGCTCATGGCCGGCCCCCGGCAACGGCTTCGGCCGGCGCGCGCCGGATCAGCGCCATCGCGGTGGCGATCAGCCCCGACACCTCGGTCATGTTGCCGGGCACGATCATCGTGTTGTTGGCCCGCGCCAGCGCGCCGTAGGCGTCGATCGCCCGCTCGGCCACCTTCAGCTGCACCGCGTCGGCGCCGCCGGGCGAACCGATCGCCGCGGCGATCTGGCGGATCGCGTCGGCGGTGGCGCCGGCCACCGCGGTGATCGCTGCCGCCTCGCCCTGCGCCTTGTTGATCTCGGCCTGCTTCTCGCCCTCGCTGCGGGCGATGCTGGCCTCGCGTTCGCCGGTGGCGATGTTGATCTGCTCCTGGCGCCGGCCCTCGCTGGCGGCGATCAGCGCGCGCTTCTCGCGCTCGGCGGTGATCTGCGCCTGCATCGCGTGCAGGATCGCGTCGGGCGGCGTCAGGTCCTTGATCTCGTAGCGCAGCACCTTGACACCCCAGTTCAGCGCCGCCTCGTCGAGCGCGGCGACGACGCTGCCGTTGATCAGGTCGCGTTCCTCGAAGGTGCGGTCCAGTTCCATGCGGCCGATCACGCTGCGCAGCGTGGTCTGCGCCAGCTGGGTGATCGCGACGATGTAGTTCGACGAGCCGTAGCTCGCGCGCATCGCGTCCATCACCTGGAAGTACAGGATGCCGTCGACGGTGAGCTGGGTGTTGTCCTTGGTGATGCAGACCTGGCTGGGCACGTCCAGCGGGATCTCCTTCAGCGAATGCTTGTAGGCCACGCGGTCGATGAACGGCACCAGCAGGTTCAGCCCCGGCGTCAGCGTGGCGTGGTACTTGCCCAGGCGTTCGACCACCCAGGCGTTCTGCTGCGGCACGACCTTGATCGAGCGGGCGACGAAGATGACGGCGATGACCAGCAGCACGGCGACGATTTCCATGGTCCTTCTCCAGATCAGCGGACCGCGTGGTCCAGCAGCAGGCAGTTGCCCTCGACCGCCCGTACCACGTGGGCGCCGGGCGACGGTGTTCCGCCACCGATGTAGCGCACGTTCCACCCGGCACCGCGGTAATGCACGCGCGCGGTGCCGTCGGGCAGCCATTGCTCGACGTGCACGGCGGCGCCGATGTCCAGGTTGACGTCGGGGTTCGAGGACGCCGGCGCCGCCACCGGATGTCGGCTGCGCCGCAGGTGCCAGGCGACCACCGCGCTGCCGCCGACCAGCGCCGCGGCGGCCATCTGGCCGGTGCCGGACCAGCCCGCCAGCGCCGCCAGCGCGCCGCCGGCGGCGCCCAGCGCCAGCATCAGCAGGTAGAAGGTGCCGGTGGCGAGTTCGGCCACCACCAGCACCCCGGCGGCCAACCACCACAGCGTGGTCGCGCTCCAGTCCATCGCATCGTCTCCGCGTCCCGCGGCGGGCGGGGCCGACGGCAGTGTAGGCCGGCGATCGCGCGTTCGCCGGGGCGTCACGTGCTGCCCCTACACTTCGCGCCTTCGCCGGGGCTGACCCGGCCCGCCCCGCCTCGCCGCCGAGGAGCCTCGATGCAACATTTCCGCTTTCCGATCGTCATCATCGACGAGGACTTCCGCTCCGAGAACACCTCGGGCCTGGGCATCCGGGCGCTGGCCCAGGCGATCGAGAAGGAGGGCTTCGAGGTGCTGGGCAACACCAGCTATGTCGACCTCAGCCAGTTCGCGCAGCAGCAAAGCCGGGCCAGCGCCTTCATCCTGTCGATCGACGACGAGGAGTTCACCCCCGGCCCGGAGCTCGACCCGGCGGTGCTGAACCTGCGCAAGTTCATCGAGGAGATCCGCTTCAAGAATGCCGACATCCCGATCTACCTGTACGGCGAGACGCGCACCAGCCAGCACATCCCGAACGACATCCTGCGCGAGCTGCACGGCTTCATCCACATGTTCGAGGACACGCCGGAGTTCGTCGCCCGCCACATCATCCGCGAGGCCAGGAGCTATCTCGACGGCGTCGCGCCGCCGTTCTTCAAGGCGCTGATCGACTACGCGCAGGACGGCTCGTACAGCTGGCACTGCCCGGGGCACTCGGGCGGCGTGGCGTTCCTGAAGAGCCCGGTCGGCCAGATGTTCCACCAGTTCTTCGGCGAGAACATGCTGCGCGCCGATGTCTGCAATGCGGTCGAGGAACTCGGGCAGCTGCTCGACCACACCGGACCGGTGGCCGCCAGCGAGAAGAACGCGGCGCGCATCTTCAACGCCGACCACTGCTTCTTCGTCACCAACGGCACCTCGACCAGCAACAAGATGGTCTGGCACCACACGGTGGCGCCGGGCGACGTGGTGGTGGTCGACCGCAACTGCCACAAGAGCATCCTGCACTCGATCATCATGACCGGCGCGGTGCCGGTGTTCATGACGCCCACCCGCAACCACTACGGCATCATCGGCCCGATCCCGCAGAGCGAATTCGGCCGCGAGGCGATCGAGCGCAAGATCGCCGCCAACCCGCTGCTGGCCGGCGTCGATGCGAAGACCGTGCGCCCGCGGGTGATGACGCTGACGCAGAGCACCTACGACGGCGTGCTCTACAACACCGAGACCATCAAGGGCCTGGCCGACGGCTACATCGAGAACCTGCATTTCGACGAGGCCTGGCTGCCGCATGCCGCCTTCCACCCGTTCTACGGCAGCTTCCACGCGATGGGCAAGCGCCGGCCGCGGCCGAAGCAGGCGATGGTCTACGCCACCCAGTCGACGCACAAGCTGCTGGCCGGCCTGTCGCAGGCCAGCCAGGTGCTGGTGCAGGACTCGCAGACCGTCAGGCTCGACCGCCACCTCTTCAACGAGGCCTACCTGATGCACACCAGCACCAGCCCGCAGTACGCGATCATCGCCAGCTGCGACGTCGCCGCGGCGATGATGGAGCCGCCCGGCGGCACCGCGCTGGTCGAGGAGAGCCTCAAGGAGGCGCTGGAGTTCCGGCGCGCGATGCGCAAGGTCGACAAGGAGTTCGGCCGCGACTGGTGGTTCAAGGTCTGGGGCCCGGACAAGCTGGTCGACGAGGGCATCGGCCGTTCCGACGCCTGGCTGCTGAAGGCCAGGGACAAGTGGCACGGCTTCGGCGACCTGGCGCCGGGCTTCAACCTGCTCGACCCGATCAAGAGCACGATCATCACGCCGGGGCTGGACATGTCGGGCAAGTTCGCCAGGACCGGCATTCCGGCGGGCATCGTCACCAAGTTCCTGGCCGAGCACGGCGTGGTGGTCGAGAAGACCGGGCTGTACTCGTTCTTCATCATGTTCACGATCGGCATCACCAAGGGCCGCTGGAACACGCTGCTGACCGCGCTGCAGCAGTTCAAGGACGACTACGACAAGAACGCCCCGATGTGGCGCATCCTGCCGGAGTTCATCCAGGCCCACCCGCGATACGAGAAGATGGGCCTGCGCGACCTGTGCCAGGCGATGCACGAGGCCTATGCCAAGGGCGACATCGCCCGGCTGACCACCGAGATGTACCTGTCGGACCTGCAGCCGGCGATGAAGCCCAGCGACGCCTATGCCCAGATCGCCCGGCGCGAGACCGAGCGGGTCGACATCGACGCGCTCGAGGGCCGCATCACCACCGCGCTGCTGACGCCCTACCCGCCGGGCATCCCGCTGCTGATCCCGGGCGAGCGCTTCAACCGCAAGATCGTCCAGTACCTGAAGTTCACCCGCGAGTTCAACGCCCGTTTTCCCGGCTTCGCGACCGACGTGCACGGCCTGGTCGAGGACGAGGGCGGCGCCGAGGGCCGCTACTACGTCGACTGCGTGCGCAGCAGCGTCTGACCCGCCGGCTCAGGCCGTCGGGTCGACCAGCGCGACGTGGCTGAAGCCGCCGTCGACGTAGACGATCTCGGCGCTGACGCCACCGGCCAGGTCCGACAGCAGGAAGGCCGCGACATTGCCGACGTCGTCGATCGTGATGTTGCGGCGGATCGGCGTCGTGGCGGCGAACTCGGTCAGCAGCTTGCCGAAGTCCTTGATGCCCGAGGCGGCCAGTGTCTTGATCGGGCCGGCCGACAGGCCGTTGACGCGGATGCCACGGGCGCCCAGGCTCTGCGCCAGGAAGCGCACCGCCGCCTCGAGCGAAGCCTTGGCCAGGCCCATGGTGTTGTAGTTGGGCACGTAGCGCGCCGCGCCCAGGTAGCTCAGCGTCAGCAGCGCCGCGCCCGGGCGCAGCAGCGGCAGCGCGGCCTTGGCCATCGCCGGGAAGCTGTAGCTCGAGATGTCGTGCGCGACGCGGAAGTTCTCGCGCGTCATGCCGTCGAGGAAATCGCCGGCGATCGCCTCGCGCGGGGCGTAGGCGATCGCGTGCACGAAGCCGTCGAAGCGGTCCCAGTGCGTACCCAGTTCGGCGAACAGCCGGTCGATCTGGGCGTCGTCGGCGACGTCGCATTCGAACACCAGCTTCGAGCCGAAATCGGCGGCGAACTCGGTGATGCGGTCCTTGAATCGCTCGCCCTGGTAGCTGAACGCCAGTTCGGCGCCTTCGCGGTGGCAGGCCCGGGCGATGCCGTAGGCGATCGAGCGGTTGTTCAGCACGCCCGTGATCAACAAGCGCTTGCCGGCGAGAAAACCCATGGCGGATCGGTCCTGTGGTTGGCGGCCTGCGCCGGTGTCACGCGACCCGGCGCCGGCCTTGGATCAAAGCGGCGAATTCTCGCATGCAGGGGGCCGAGGCGACCCTCGGGTATTGCCGGGATCAGGCGGTCGGGCTATAATTCGACTTTCGCTGTAGAGCAAAGTGGGCGGACTTTCCAGCCCATTTTTTTTGCTCGATCGAAACCCGCGAGAGAAATCCGCGGGAATGGTCGAATTTTTCGAGGACTGCAGGACTGCACTGGACACGATGGCTTGGCAGCAGGCGCTGGAGCGCACCGTCACCGGGTTGGGTTACGACCTCGTGGACGTCGAGCGATCGGCGGGAGGGCTGCTGCGCGTCACCATCGACCGCCTGCCGGGCGGCAGCTATGCCACCGGCCCGGGCGAGTTCGTGCTGGTCGAGGATTGCGAGGTCGTCACCCGGCAGCTGCAGTACCTGCTGGAGGTCGAGGCGGTCGACTATGCCCGGCTGGAGGTCTCGTCGCCGGGACTGGACCGGCCGCTGAAGCGGCCGTCCGACTGGGCGCGGTTCGCCGGCAGCGAGGTCGAGCTGACGCTGCGCCAGCCATTCCAGAACCGCAAGAGGTGGCGCGGCACGCTGTTGGCGGCCGACGATGCGACCGGCGGCCAGGCCTGGCGGCTGCTGCTGCCCGGCGACAAGCCGGCCTCGCGCAGCGCGACCAAGCGCGCGGCCAAGGCCGTGGCGGCCGGCGCGGCACAGGCGACACCGGCGCAGCAGACGCTGGATTTCTCGCTCGATGAAGTGCGTGAGGCGCGCCTGGTGCCGGTGGTCGACTTCAAGGGTCGGCGCGGTGCGGGGCCGCAGGCCGGGGCGCAGGACGAGGCGTCCGAACCCGCGGCCGAGAAGATTGACGGAGGTCAGGACTGATGAACCGCGAAATGTTGATGCTGGTCGATGCCATCTCTCGAGAGAAGAGCGTGGACCGTGATGTCGTGTTCGGCGCCGTCGAGGCCGCGCTCGCCCAGGCCACCAAGAAGCTGCACGGCGGCGAGGTCGACATCCGCGTCGCCGTCGACCGCGACACCGGCGAGTACGAGACCTTCCGCCGCTGGCTGGTGGTGCCCGACGAGGCCGGCCTGCAGAACCCCGACGCCGAGGAGATGCTGTCCGACGCACTCGACCGCATCGCCGACATCGAGGTCGGCGACTACATCGAGGAATCGATCGAGTCGGTGCCGATCGGCCGCATCGGCGCGATGGCCGCCAAGCAGGTGATCCTGCAGAAGATCCGCGACGCCGAGCGCGAGACGCTGCTCAACGACTTCCTGTCGCGCGGCGACAAGATCTTCGTCGGCACCGTCAAGCGGCTGGACAAGGGCGACATCATCGTCGAGAGCGGCCGCGTCGAGGGCCGCCTGAAGCGCAGCGAGATGATCCCGAAGGAGAACCTGCGCACCGGCGACCGGGTGCGGGCCTTCATCGCCGGCATCGACACCGCCGCGCGCGGCCCGCAGATCATGCTGTCGCGCTCGGCACCGGGCTTCATGATGGAGCTGTTCGCGCAGGAAGTGCCCGAGATGGAGCAGGGCCTGCTCGAGATCAAGAGCTGCGCCCGCGACGCCGGCAGCCGCGCCAAGATCGCCGTCGTCTCGCACGACAAGCGGGTCGACCCGATCGGCACCTGCGTCGGCGTGCGCGGCTCGCGCGTCAACGCGGTGACCAACGAGCTCGCCGGCGAGCGCGTCGACATCGTGCTGTGGTCGGAGGACCCGGCGCAGTTCGTGATCGGCGCGCTGGCGCCGGCCAACGTGCAGTCGATCGTCGTCGACGAGGAGAAGCACGCGATGGACGTGGTCGTCGACGAGGAGAACCTGGCGATCGCGATCGGCCGCGGCGGCCAGAACGTGCGCCTGGCCTCCGAGCTGACCGGCTGGCGCATCAACATCATGACCGCCGAGGAATCGCAGGCCAAGCAGGCGGTCGAGAGCGATTCGATCCGCCGGCTGTTCATCGACAAGCTCGACGTCGACGAGGAAGTGGCCGAGATCCTGATCGCCGAGGGCTTCTCCAGCCTCGAGGAAGTGGCCTATGTGCCGCTGCAGGAGATGCTCGAGATGGAGGCCTTCGACGAGGACACCGTGCACGAGCTGCGCACCCGCGCCAAGGACGCCCTGCTGACGATGGAGATCGCCCGCGAGGAGAGCGTCGAGGCGGTGTCGCAGGACCTGCGCGACCTGGAGGGCTCGAGCCCCGAGCTGATCGCCAGGCTGGCCGACGGCGGCGTGCACAGCCGCGACGACCTGGCCGACCTGGCGGTGGACGAGCTGGTCGAGATGACCGGCATCGACGATGCCACCGCCAAGGCATTGATCATGAAGGCGCGGGAGCATTGGTTCACGGCGTGACGCGTACCGAGCGCGACAGAGCCCACCCACCGACACACCGCACCGCACCGAAGATTCGCAAGGAAATCCACCCATGGCCGTGACCACCGTCGCCCAGTTCGCAGCCGAGCTCAACCGTCCTGCCGGGACGCTGCTCGAGCAGCTGCAGTCTGCCGGTGTCGCGAAGAAGTCGCCCGACGACGCGCTGACCGAGACCGACAAGGAACGCCTGCTGGAGCACCTGCGCAAGGCGCATGGCACCGACAGCGGCGACCGCAAGAAGATCACGCTGACGCGCAAGAGCACCAGCGAGATCAAGCAGGCCGATGCCTCGGGCAAGGCCCGCACGATCCAGGTCGAGGTGCGCAAGAAGCGCGTCTTCGTCAAGCGCGACGACATGCCGGCCGCGGCGGCTGCCGAGGAAGCCAGCGCGGCGGCCGACGAGGCCGAGCTGAAGCGCCGCGAGGACGAGGCCAATGCCCAGGCCGAACAGCTGCGCCGCGAAGAGGCGCTGATCGCCCAGCAGGCCCGCGAGCGTGCCGAGCGCGAGCAGGCCGAGCGCGCCGCTGCCGAGGCCGCCGCCCAGGCCGCCGCCGAAGCGAAGGCCGCTGCCGAGGCCGCGGCCGCCCGCGAGGCCGCCGAAGCCGCCGCCAGGGCCGCCGCCGCGGCGATCGAGAAGGCATCGGGGCCGGCCAAGGGCGCCGCTGCGGCCCCTGCGGCCGCGCCGCCGGCTCCGGCGGCTGCCGCGCCCGCGCCGGCGCCCGCAGAAGCACCCAAGCCGGGCCTGCGCATCGTCAAGGCCGGCGACGCCGACGCGGCCGAGAAGGCCGCGCTGGCCGCGGTGGCCAAGCGCCGCCAGGCCGCCGAGTCGGAGGCCGCGGCGATCCGCGCGATGATGAACGCACCGAAGAAGGTGCTCACCGCCAAGAAGCCGGAGGAGGTCAAGCCGCCGGCCGGCAAGGAAGCGATCTCCGGCACGATCCACAAGCCCAAGACGGCGCCCGGCGCCCCGGGCGCGGCGGCGGGTGCCGCCAAGCCGGGCGACAAGAAGTCGGTCAAGAGCGAGAAGCTGTCGTCGAGCTGGGCCGACGACGCGGCCAAGAAGCGCGCCGCGGCCAGCAAGGGGCGCAGCGACGCCGGCGCCAGCCGGCCGGGCTGGCGGGCGCCGCGCGGCGGCCGCCGCGGCGAGCGCGAGCAGGGCGGCAGCACCTTCCAGGCCCCCGCCGAGATGGTGGTGCAGGAGGTGCACATTCCCGAGACGATCAGCGTCGCCGACCTGGCGCACAAGATGTCGGTCAAGGCCGCCGAGGTGATCAAGCAGCTGATGAAGCTGGGCCAGATGGTCACGATCAACCAGCAGCTCGACCAGGAGACCGCGATGATCGTGGTCGAGGAGATGGGCCACAAGGCCTTCGCCGCCAAGCTCGACGATCCGGATGCCTTCCTCGAGGAGGAGCAGATCGCGACCCAGGGCGAGGAACTGCCGCGCGCACCGGTGGTCACGATCATGGGCCACGTCGACCATGGCAAGACCTCGCTGCTGGACTACATCCGCCGCACCCGCGTCGCCGCGGGCGAGGCCGGCGGCATCACCCAGCACATCGGCGCCTACCACGTGGAAACCCCGCGCGGCATGATCACCTTCCTCGACACCCCGGGTCACGCCGCGTTCACCGCGATGCGCGCGCGCGGCGCGACCGCCACCGACCTGGTGATCCTGGTCGTCGCCGCCGACGACGGCGTGATGCCGCAGACCAAGGAGGCGATCTCGCACGCCAAGGCCGCCAACGTGCCGATGGTGGTGGCGATGAACAAGATCGACAAGCCCGGCGCCAACCTCGAGCGTCTGAAGGGCGAGCTGGTCGCCGAGTCGGTGGTGCCGGAGGACTTCGGCGGCGACACGCCGTTCGTGCCGGTGTCGGCCAAGACCGGCGAGGGCATCGACAGCCTGCTCGAGCAGGTGCTGCTGCAGGCCGAGGTGCTCGAGCTGAAGGCGCCGAAGGACGCGCTGGCCAAGGGCCTGGTGATCGAGGCCAAGCTCGACAAGGGCCGCGGGCCGGTGGCCACGGTGCTGGTGCAGAGCGGCACGCTCAAACGCGGCGACGTCGTGCTGGCGGGTTCGAGCTACGGCCGCGTGCGGGCGATGCTCGACGAGGATGGCAAGGCCGCGCAGGAGGCCGGCCCGTCGATCCCGGTGGAGATCCAGGGCCTGACCGAGGTGCCGCAGGCCGGCGACGAGTTCATGGTGCTGGCCGACGAGCGGCGTGCACGCGAGATCGCGACCTTCCGCCAGGGCAAGTACCGCGAGGTCACGCTGAACCGCCGCCAGGCCGCCAAGCTCGAGAACATCTTCGAGAACGTCGGCGAAGGCGCGGCGCAGACGCTGGCGCTGATCATCAAGGCCGACGTGCAGGGCTCGCAGGAAGCGCTGGCCCAGTCGCTGGTCAAGCTGAGCACCGCCGAGGTCAAGGTGCAGATCGTGCATGCGGCCGTCGGCGGCATCACCGAGAGCGACGTCAACCTGGCGATCGCCTCTAAGGCGGTGATCATCGGCTTCAACGTGCGCGCCGATTCGAACGCCCGCAAGCTGGCCGAGGGCAACGAGGTCGACATCCGCTACTACAACATCATCTACGACGCGGTCGACGAGGTGAAGGCGGCGATGACCGGCCTGCTGGCGCCCGAGCAGCGTGAGGAGGTCATCGGCTCGGCCGAGATCCGCACGGTCTTCGTCGCCAGCAAGATCGGCACGGTGGCCGGCTGCATGGTCACCTCGGGCGTGGTGCGGCGCAACGCCAGGTTCCGCCTGCTGCGCGACAACGTGGTGATCTACACCGGCGAGATCGAGTCGCTCAAGCGCATGAAGGACGACGTGCGCGAAGTCAACGAGGGCTTCGAGTGCGGCATCAAGCTGAAGAACTACAACGACATCGCCGAGGGCGACCAGCTGGAGTTCTTCGAGGTCAAGGAAGTCGCCCGAACGCTGTAAGGCGGATTTGCTCCCGACTGCAAACCCCGCCTTCCGAAAAGCTGGCGGGGTTTCTGCTTGAGGGCGTCCCCGAGGAGATCACCATGCGCCACAAACGAGCCATCCCGAACCGCAGCCTGCGCGTGGGCGATCAGATCCAGCGCGACCTGGCCGAGCTGATCCGCGATCTGAAGGACCCGCGCATCGGCATGGTGACGATCAACAGCGTGCAGGTGACGCCCGACTACGCCCACGCCAAGGTCTACTTCTCGGTACTGGTCGGCGAGACCGCCGAATGCGAGGCGGGGCTCAACGAGGCTGCCGGTTTCCTGCGCAACGGCCTGTTCAAGCGGCTGCAGATCCACACCGTGCCGACGCTGCACTTCATCTTCGACCGCACGACCGAACACGCGGCTGAACTGAGCGCGTTGATCCGCGAAGCCAACGCCAAGCGCGCGAAAGAGGACTGATCGCCTTGGCCCAGGCTGCGCGCCAGAAGACTGTCCGCCGTGCCGTGCACGGCGTGCTGCTGCTCTACACGCCGCTTCGGCTGTCGACCAACGACGCGCTGCAGAAGGCGAAGTGGCTGCTTCGCGCCGAGAAGGCCGGCCACACCGGCACGCTGGACCCGCTGGCCACCGGGCTGCTGCCGCTGTGCTTCGGCGCGGCCACCAAGTTCAGCCAGGTCAGCCTCGATGCCGACAAGGCCTACCGGGCGACGCTGCGGCTGGGCCAGCGAACGACCACCGGTGACCTCGAGGGCGAGCGGGTCGACGAGCGGCCGGTCCGGTTCGACCGCGACTGCCTCGACGCCGCGCTGGCCCGCTTCACCGGCGTGATCGACCAACTGCCGCCGATGCATTCGGCGCTGAAGAAGGACGGCAAGGCGCTGTACGAGTACGCCCGCGCCGGCCAGACCGTCGAGCGCCAGCCTCGCCGGGTGACGGTTCACGCGATCGACATCGTCGACTGGCACGATGCCGTGCTGGTGATCGACGTGCGCTGCAGCAAGGGCACCTACATCCGCACGCTGGCCGAGGACCTCGGCGAGGCGCTGGGCTGCGGCGCCCACCTGAGCGCGCTGCGCCGCAGCGCCAGCGGGCCGCTGACGCTGGACGGCGCGGTGACGCTGGACGAGCTGGAATCGCTGCCCGAGCCCCACCGGCTGGCGCGGCTGCAGCCGGTCGACGTCCTGCTGGCCGACTGGCCCCGGCTGGCGCTCCCGGCCGACGAAGCCGGCAAGTTCCTGTCGGGCCTGCGCCGCCGCGTGGCGCTGCCCGATGCCGCCGCGGTGCGCGTCTACGGCCCCGGGGCCGGCGCGTTCCTGGGCAGCGCCCACATCGAGGCCGGCGAGCTGATCGCCGACCGCCTGCTCAGCCCCGCCGAGGTGCAGTCGCTGTCGAGCCCGAGCCGAGACCCTGCTCCCGAGCCGCTGCCTGCAGCCGCCTGAATCCTCCAGAGAACCACCATGACCCTGCAGATCCGCAACATCGCCATCATCGCGCACGTCGACCACGGCAAGACCACGATGGTCGACCAGCTGCTTCGCCAGTCCGGCACCTTCGCCGAGCACGAAAAGGTGGTCGACACGGTGATGGACAGCAACGCGATCGAGCGCGAGCGCGGCATCACGATCCTGGCCAAGAACTGCGCGGTGA
The DNA here is from genome assembly GCA_016790515.1 of Burkholderiaceae bacterium. Taxonomy (GTDB): domain Bacteria; phylum Pseudomonadota; class Gammaproteobacteria; order Burkholderiales; family Burkholderiaceae_C; genus Pseudaquabacterium. Next base: position 26,799 of record JAEUOY010000025.1, read on the forward strand.
GCTGGCAGGGCACCCACATCAACATCGTCGACACCCCGGGCCACGCCGACTTCGGCGGCGAGGTCGAGCGCGCGCTGTCGATGGTCGACGGCGTGCTGCTGCTGATCGACGCCCAGGAAGGCCCGATGCCGCAGACCCGCTTCGTCACCAAGAAGGCGCTGGCGCTGGGGCTCAAGCCGATCGTCGTCGTCAACAAGGTCGACAAGCCCGGCGCGAGGCCCGACGCGGTGATCAACGCCGCCTTCGACCTGTTCGACAAGCTCGGCGCCAGCGACGAGCAGCTCGACTTCCCGGTGGTCTACGCCTCGGGCATCAACGGCTGGTCGTCGCTGACCGAGGGCGCGCCCGGCGAGCAGTGGGGCCCCGACATGTCGGCGCTGTTCGACACCATCCTGAAGCATGTGCCGGCGCATGCCGGCGACCCGGCCGCGCCGCTGCAGCTGCAGATCTCGGCGCTCGACTATTCCAGCTTCGTCGGCCGCATCGGCGTCGGCCGCATCAATGCCGGCACGATCAAGCCGGGCATGAACGTGCTGGTGATGGAGGGCCCGGACGGCAAGGCGGCGACCGGCCGCGTCAACCAGGTGCTGACCTTCCAGGGCCTGGACCGGGTGCAGGTCGGCGAGGCCGGCCCGGGCGAGATCGTGCTGATCAACGGCATCGAGGACATCGGCATCGGCGTCACCGTGACCGACCCGGCCGACCCCCAGCCGCTGCCGATGCTGAAGGTCGACGAGCCGACGCTGACGATGAACTTCTGCGTCAACACCAGCCCGCTGGCCGGTCGCGAAGGCAAGTACGTGACCAGCCGGCAGATCTGGGACCGGCTGCAGAAGGAGTTGCAGAGCAACGTCGCGCTGAAGGTCAGGGAGACCGACGAGGACGGCGTCTTCGAGGTGATGGGCCGCGGCGAGCTGCACCTGACGATCCTGCTGGAGAACATGCGCCGCGAGGGCTACGAGCTGGCCGTCAGCAAGCCGCGGGTGGTGTTTCACGAGGTCGACGGCGCCGACGGCAAGGAACGCCACGAGCCGATCGAGCTGGTCACCGCCGACATCGAGGAGCAGCACCAGGGCGGCGTGATGCAGGCGCTGGGCGAGCGCAAGGGCGAGCTGGTGAACATGGAGCCCGACGGCCGCGGCCGCGTGCGGCTCGAGTACCGCATCCCGGCGCGCGGGCTGATCGGCTTCAGCAACGAGTTCATGAACCTGACGCGCGGCTCGGGCCTGATCAGCAACATCTTCGACGGCTACGAGGCGCACAAGGGCGAGATCGCCGGGCGCAAGAACGGCGTGCTGATCAGCATGGACGCCGGCGAGATCTTCACCTACGCGCTGGGCAAGCTCGACGACCGCGGCCGCATGTTCGTCAAGGCCGGCGACCCGGTCTACGAGGGCATGATCGTCGGCATCCACAACCGCGAGAACGACCTCGTCGTCAACGCCACCCGCACCAAGCAGCTGACCAACTTCCGCGTCAGCGGCAAGGAGGACGCGATCAAGATCACCCCGCCGATCGAGCTGACGCTGGAGTATGGCGTCGAGTTCATCGAGGACGACGAGCTGGTCGAGATCACGCCGAAATCGATCCGCGTGCGCAAGCGCCACCTGAGCGAACACGAGCGCCGCCGCGCGTCGCGCGAAGCTGCATGACGCACGGCAGGGCGGTGGCCCTGATGGTGCTGGTCACGCTGATGTGGAGCACGGCCGGCGTGGTCACCCGGCACCTGGAGGCGGCGCGCAGCTTCGAGGTCACCTTCTGGCGCAGCGCCTTCAATGCGCTGGCGCTGGTGGCCGCGCTGCTGTGGATGCGCGGGCCGGCGCTGTTGGCCGACCTCCGCCGCGGCGGCTGGGCGCTGTGGGTGTCGGGTCTGTGCTGGATGGTGATGTACACCAACTTCATGGTCGCGATCACGCTGACCACGGTGGCCACGGTGCTGATCACGATGTCGATCGCGCCGCTGATCACCGCGCTGTTCGCGCGGGTCTTCCTGAGCCACCGGCTGCCGCGCCGCACCTGGGCGGCGATCGCGGTGGCCGGCGCCGGCATCGCCTGGATGTTCGGTCGCCAGGCGTTTGCACCCGGGGTCTCGATGACCGGTGCGCTGGTGGCGCTCGGCGTGCCGATTGCCGGCGCGACGAACTGGACGCTGCTGCAGCACCTGCACCAGCGCCACGCCGCCGACCCTTCGGTGGCCGAGCCCGACATGCTGCCGGCGGTGCTGCTGGGCGCGCTGATGTCGGCGGCAGTCACGCTGCCGCTGGCGCTGCCGTTTTCGGCCACGCCGCACGACCTCGGCCTGCTGGCCGGTCTGGGCGTGTTCCAGCTCGCCATCCCGTGCCTGCTGGTCGTGATGCTGGCGCGCGTGCTGCCGGCGCCCGAGATCTCGCTGATCGGCCTGCTCGAGGTGATCTTCGGCGTGCTGCTGGCCTGGGTGGGGGCCGGCGAGGCACCCGGGCCCACCGCGCTGAGCGGCGGCGCGCTGGTGATCGGCGCGCTGTTGTTCAACGAGTGGCTGGCGCTGCGCGAGCGCAGCACCGGGGCCGCGGGCCGCTGATAAGGTAGGCCCATGGCACTTCGTCGCCTGCTCCCTGCCGCCTTCGCCCGGTGGTCGACCGCCGACCCTGACGCACCCGTGGTGCTGCGCTTCGCGGCACTGGGTGACGTGGTGTTGCTGACGGTGCTGCTCGAAGCCCTGCGCCAGCGCTACGGCCGGCCGGTGCATGTGCTGGGTTCGGGGCCGTGGACCTCGGTGCTGCTGGGCGCGCACCCGGCGGTCGGTGAACTGCGCCTGCTCAGCAGCCGGCGCTCGCCGTACTGGCTGACGCCTTCGCAGCAACAGGCCGCAGCCTGGCTGCGCTTGCACCGTGGCCCGGTCTACCTGTGCGACCCCGACGAACATGCGGAGCGCTTCCTGCAGCGCGTCGGTCTGCCCGAGGGCCGGATCGTGCGGGCCTGGCAGCACTGGCCAGGCGACAGCATCCACTGGGCCGACTGGTGGCTGCAGATCGCCGCTGTCGACGCGGCCGACCTGCCCGGTCCGGCGCGGCCCATCACCGTGCCGGCGCAGCCGCAGCTGCATGCGCTGCCGGCCTGGCACGCGGACACCCGCCGCTGGCTGGCGCAGCAGGGCCTGTCCAGCCACCGCCTGGTGCTGGTTCAGCCCGGCCACAAGAAGACGCACAAGCGCGGGCGAATCGCCACCGCCGGCCACGACAAGCACTGGCCCGCCGAGCGCTGGGCCGAGGTGATCCGCGGCATCACCGCCGGCTTGCCGGGCGCGGCGGTGCTGGTCTGTGGATCGTCTCGTGAGGCCGGCCTGGCGCAGGAAATCGTCGATGCG
>JAEUOY010000043.1 GCA_016790515.1 Burkholderiaceae bacterium
GGCCAGCCCCAACATCAACCTGCGGGACCCGGCCCTCTACCGCATCAAGCGCGCCCACCACCACAACACCGGCGACCGCTGGTGCATCTCCCCGATGTACACCTACGCGCACCCGATCGAGGATGCGCTGGAAAACATCACGCACTCGATCTGCACGCTCGAGTTCGAGGACCAGCGGCCGTTCTACGACTGGCTGCTGAACACGCTGGCCGACGGCGGCCTGCTGCAGAAGCCGACACCGAAGCAGCACGAGTTCGGCCGCCTGAACCTGACCTACGTGATCACCAGCAAGCGCAAGCTGAAGGCGCTGGTCGACGAGGGCCATGTCGGCGGCTGGGACGACCCGCGCATGCCCACGCTGGCCGGCATGCGCCGGCGCGGCTACACGCCGGCGGCGGTGCGCAGGTTTGCCGAGGACACCGGCGCCAGCAAGACCAACATCTGGGTCGAGTACGGCGTGCTCGACGGCGCGCTGCGCGCCGACCTGGAGGGCCAGGCGCCGCGGGCGATGGCGGTGATCGATCCGCTGCGGCTCGAACTGAGCAACTGGGCCGAGCTGTTCGGCGCCGGCCACCTCGAGCCCTGCAGCGCGCCGGCACACCCGCAACGGCCCGAACTGGGCCAGCGCGCGTTCAGCCTCGGGCCCGCGGTGTGGATCGAGCGCGACGATTTCGCCGAGCTGCCGGCCAAGGGCTTCTTCCGGCTCTTCCCCGGCAACAAGGTGCGGCTGAAGTACGGCATGGTCGTCGAGTGCACCGGCTGCACGAAGGACGCCGACGGCCGCATCAGCGCGGTGCAGGCCCGCGTCGTGCCCGACACCAAGAGCGGCACGCCGGGCGCCGATGCGGTCAAGGTCAAGGGCACGATCACCTGGGTCGGCGTTCACGACGGCATCGCCGCGACGATCAACCTGTACGACCGGCTGTTCACCGAGCCGCAGCCCGACGCCGGCGAGCGCGATTTCCGCAGCCTGCTGAACCCGGCCAGCAAGACGGTGGTGCAGGGCTATGTCGAGCCGGCGCTCGCCGCCGCCGCAGCCGACGAGCGCTTCCAGTTCGAGCGCCACGGCTACTTCGTCAGCGACCGCATCGACCACCGGCCCGCTGCGCCGGTGTTCAACCGCATCACCGGGCTGAAGGACGGCTGGGCGAAGTAGCCGAAGCCGCTTCAGCCGGCGTGGCCGGTGCGGAAATCGTTCAGCCCGCAGCGGTCGACGCCCTTGACCAGCCACAGCGGCCGCTGCGCGAAGTTCACCGCGACGCCGCTCTTGCCGTCCACCGGCTTGAGCCGCCGGTCGAAGTGCGAGGTGGCCGGCATGTAGCGCAGCGCGATGCCGGTGCGGCGCTGCGCGCTGCAGTTGGCCGCCGCGCCGTGGATCATGTAGACGTCGTGCAGGCTCATCTGGCCGGGTTCGAGCTCGATGTCGACGGCGTCGGCCTCGTCGAAGGCGCCGTCGGCCAGGCGCTGCTGCAGCGTCAGGTCGGCGCGGTCCTCGTGCAGGTGCTCGTGCAGCACCCGGTCGCGCTGCGAGCCGGGGATCACCCGCAGGCAGCCGTTGGCCCGGGTGCTGGGCTCCAGCGCCAGCCACGCGGTGCAGGTGGCCAGCGGCCGGATCGGCCAGTAATGGCCGTCCTGGTGCCACGGCGTCTCGTAGCCAGCGCCTGCCGGCTTGCAGAAGACATGCGCGCCCCACAGGATGACGTCGTCGCCGATGAGGTCGGCGACGAGATCGACGATTTCCGGGTCGCGCGCGAGGTCGAGGAAGGCGGCGACGCCGCGCACGCCCTCGCCGTTGTCGCCGCCGCCACGCTCGACATGCGCCGAGACCAGCTTCTCGGGCCGCACGCCGGGGTTGCGGCGCAGCAGTTCGTCGAGCGCCTCGCGCATCGTCGCCAGCTGCCGCTCGGGCAGCCGCCACTGCGGCACCACCCAGCCGTCGCTGTGGTAGCGCGTGACTTCGTCGCGGGTCAGGTGGGCCATGGAGATCGAGCCATGCAGTGAGTCGGCGGGCTGATTGTCGCCCGCCGTCCCGCCGAAGACCCGACCCGAGCGAGGCCGATCAGAACGTCCAGGTGGCCTGGCCCGACACGATCACCGTGTTGCTGTTGTAGTTGCCCTTCAGCACGCCGTAGGCCGCGCCGGTGGCGTCGCCGCCGTTGTTGTTGATGGGCGCGTCCTTGACCCAGATGTAGGCGGCGCCAAAGTCGAACTTGAACTTCTGGTCCATCTTGTACTGCCCGCCCGCGGTCAGCCAGGTACGGTCGGCGTCGGGCAGCCTGGCGGTACGGAACTCGTCCTGCACCGGCGACTGGTCGAAGGCCACGCCGCCACGCCACATCCAGGCGCCACCGGGCCGGTAGTTGGCGCCGCCGGCAAACTTCCAGCCGCTCTTGAAGTTCAACGGCGTGCTCTGCAGCAGCGTGCCGCTGCTGCGGACGAAGGTCAGCGCCTGGATCGACGACCAGCCGGTCCATTGCGCATCGGCCATCACGTCCCACTGCCCGCTGACGGTGCGGAAGAACGACAGGTTGACGATCTCGGGCATCTTGACGTCCGAGTCGATGCCCGAGTTGTAGAGGACCGATGTGTTGACGGCGTTGGCCAGCCCGGCGACGACTGGCGCCAGCGTCGGCGGCAGGCTCGGCAGCGCGGGATTCGTGAACGTCGCATCGCCACTGAGGCGATAGCTGATCGCCGAGCGGTACTGGGCGCCCAGGCGGGTGTTCGGGTCGAGGTCCCAGAGCACGCCGATGTTCCAGCCCGTGCCGTAGTCGGAACCCTTGACCTTGGCGCTGGTTTCCAGGCCCGGTGTCGCCGCCGCGATGCCCGGAACGGCGGCTGCGGGCAACCGGCCCGCCTGGACGGCCAGTCCTGCCGCTCCGAGCAAGGCCGCCGAATAGTTGACCTGGTTGGTGAATTCACCCTCCATGTACTGGAAATTCAGGCCCAGCCCCAGCGCGACATTGCCCGCCGGCTTCCACGACACCGAGGGGTTGAAGTTGATCGTCTGGATGGCCGACCTGATCGCCTGGAAGCGCCCTGCCCAGCCGTTCTCGTACTCGCTGACCAGCCCCCAGGGCGCCGTCAGGCCGAACCCCGCCGACCAGGTGGAATCGATCGGCATCACCAGGTAGAGGTTCGGCACCGGGTTCACGCCACCGGCATCGCCGCCGTTGCCGCCGAGCGGCTGGTTCAGGGCCGCCTTCGAGCCGCTGTCGCTGAACTTCATGGCCGGCGTCACCAGGTGCAGCACGCCCACCACCTGGTTGCTGCGCAGCCGCGACATGCCGGCGACGTTGGACCACAGCGTGCTGGCATCCTCGGCCGCCGCCGCGCCGCCGGCAAAGGCGTTGCCCAAACCGGAGGCGGACGACTCGTTGAGCTGGAACCCGGCGCCATGCGCCGGCATGCTGCCGGCGACCATCAGACTCGCGGCAGCGGCAATGGCGATCTTCGTGCGAAGGAAGTTGTTGGACATGTTCATCGACTCACGAGGTTGGGTCCGACGGCACCTTGCCCTGGACTACGCCACAACGCTACTGCCGTCGGCAGCCGGCGTCCTTGACATGGCTCACGCTTGCCGGCAAGCGGCGGTCGGCAGCTCGGGCTCCGACGGCTGGCTGCCGCCCCGGCAGGCTGCAGACCGTGGCTCTTCGGCAACGGCGCCGAACCATTCGGAGACCCGCGCCGGATCGTCGAGCGGTCGCAAGGCGTCGAAGGCGGCTTGCGCCTGCGGGTGGCGGCGCCGCAGCAGGTTCAGCCACTGCTTGAGCCGGCCGGCACGATGGCGCGGCGCGGTGCGGCCGGCAATCCGCGCCCAGTACAGCGCCAGCAACGGCAGCAGCTGCGGCCAGCCGACCTCGACGGCGGCCTGGCCGTCGGCGGCCCGCAGCGCCCAGCCCAGGCCCGGGTCGGCGACCAGGCCGCGGCCGAGCATCAGCCCCTGGCAACCCGACTCGGCGCGGGCGCGCCGGGCATCGGCCACGGTCCAGATCTCGCCGTTGGCGATGACCGGCATCGCCACCGCCTCGCGGATCGCGGCGATGCGGTCCCAATGAGCCGGCGGCCGGTAGCCCTGCAGCTTGGTGCGGGCGTGCACCACCAGCTCCGCGGCGCCGCCATCGGCGATCGCACGCGCGGCCTCCAGCCGCAGGCTGTCGTCACGGTGGCCGAGCCGCATCTTGGCCGACACCGGCAGCCTCGCCGGCACCGCGCGGCGCACCGCGGCGACGATCCGGCCGACCAGCTCGGGCTCGTCGAGCAGTACCGCGCCGCCGCGGTGGCGGTTCACCGTCCTGGCCGGGCAGCCGAAGTTCAGGTCGATGCCCTCGGCGCCCAGCTCGGCCAGCCGGGCCGCGTTGTCGGCCAGGCAGGCCGGGTCGCTGCCCAGCAGCTGCGCGCGCACCGGCACGCCGGCGGCGGTGCGGCTGCCGGTCAGCAGCTCGGGCATCAGGCGGGTGAACACCCGCTCGGGCAGCAGCTGGTCGGTGATGCGGATGAACTCCGAGACGCAGCGGTCGACGCCGCCGACGCGCGTCAGCACGTCACGCAGGCTGGGGTCGAGCAGCCCTTCCATGGGCGCGAGCAGGATCGTCATCGGGGCGGTGATCGGTCTTCGCGCGGAGCGGCCGCGCTGCAGTGTAGGCAACAATCGGTCCATGCCCGCGCCCGCCGACCTGCTCGACGACGACACCGTGATCGCCCGCACCCGCGCCTGGGTCGACCGCGCGGTGATCGGCCTGAACCTGTGCCCTTTCGCCAAGGCGCCGCAGGTCAAGGGGCTGGTGCGCTATGCGGTGAGCCATGCCGCCGACCCGGCGGCGCTGCTGGCCGACCTGATCGCCGAGCTGGAGCGGCTGGCCGAAGCCCCGGCCGACAAGCTCGAGACCACGCTGCTGATCCACCCGCGGGTGCTGGTCGACTTCGCCGAGTACAACGCCTTCCTCGAGGTGGCCGAGGACACGGTGGCCGAGCTCGATCTCGAAGGCGTGCTGCAGGTCGCCAGCTTCCACCCGCAGTACCAGTTCGCCGGCACCTCCGCCGACGACGTCGGCAACGCGACCAACCGATCGCCCTACCCGACGCTGCACCTGATCCGCGAAGCCAGCATCGACCGCGCCGTGGCCGCCTTCCCCGAGGCCGAGGCGATCTACGAGACCAACATCGCGACGCTGCAGAGGCTGGGCGCCGAAGGCTGGGCGGCCCTGCAGAGACAGTGCGACGACGACGCCGGCGGTCAGGCCCCCGCCAGCCAGCCCAGCCACTCGTGAAGCGCCAGCCAGGTCATCGTCAGCCCCTCGGCGTTCGGCAGCAGGTCGCCCAGCTCCCAGTCGACGGTCCGCTGCAGCCCCATCGGCGCCGCGATCACCTGCAGCGTGGCCCCCTGCTGCCGGATCGCACGCGCGAATGCCGCCAGCGCGCGCTGCTGATGGAAGCCATGCGTCACCAGCAGCACCCGCTCGATGCCGTCGGCGTGCAGCATCGCGACGCTGTAGCGGGCGTTCTCGTGGGTGTCGCGCGAGCGTGATTCGAGCCAGCGCAGCGCGACGCCGAAATCACGCTGCGCCACCAGGCGCGCCGCGTCGGACTCGGTCGGTCCGTCGCCGCTGCCATGGCCGATGCCGCCGCTGTAGCCCACCGGCAACCCGGTCTGGCGCGCCAGCCACAGACCGTAGCGCAGCCGCTCCAGCGTCAGCGGCTTCAGGTCGACGGCGCGGTACTCCGGCGCTTCCAGCTTGCGGCCGGCGCCCAGCACCAGGACCGCCGTCTTCGGTGCACCGGCCAGGCCGGCGATGCGTTCAGCGGTCAACGCGGCCGGCGGACGGGTCAGCAGGCCGATCAGCGTCGCGCCTACGCCGGGCGCGCAGGCGGCCCACAGCAACGCCACCGCACCCAATACCAGCGCCTGGCCCAGCCGGCGCCGCCGCGGCAGCAGCACCGCGCCCAGCGCCGCCAGCAGCAGCAGCGGCAGCGGCGGCAGCACCAGCGCGCCCAGCGCGCCCTTCCAGGATTCGATGCCGAGGCCGACGAAGAGCTGGTTCACCGCGGCGAACGGTCAACCCGCCGCGCCGGCGCCTTCAGCGGATCGCATCGGGCAGCTCGATCTTGACCTCCAGCACCTCGAAGTTGTCCTGCTTCTCGAGGCTGACCTTGATGTCGCCGGGATCGATCTTGACGTACTTGCTGATCACCGTCATCAGCTCGGCCTGCAGCTGCGGCAGGTAGTCGGCGCGCGAGCTGCCGCGGCCCGAGCGCTCGTGCGCCAGGATGATCTGCAGCCGCTCCTTGGCGACCGTCGCGGTCTTCTTCTTCTCACCGAGGAAGAACGAGAGGAACGACATGCCGCTCACCTCGCGCCGAACAGGCGCTTGAAGAAGCCGGGTTTCTCGGCGTCGGTGAAGCGCATCGCCACCGTCTCGCCGAGGAAGCGGCTGATCACGTCCTTGTAGGCCTCGCTGACGTCGCTGCCCTTCAGGTGGATCGCCGGCACGCCCTGGTTCGACGCATCGAGCACCGTCTCGCTCTCGGGGATCACGCCGATCAGCGGGATGCGCAGGATCTCCTGGATGTCGGTCAGCGACAGCATCTGCCCGCCCTCGACCCGGGTCGGGTTGTAGCGGGTGATCAGCAGGTGCTCCCTGATCGGCTCCTTGCCCTCGATCGCCCGCCTCGTCTTGCTCGACAGCATGCCCAGGATGCGGTCGGAATCGCGCACCGACGAGACCTCGGGGTTGGTCACCACCAGCGCCTCGTCGGCGTAGTGCATCGCCATCATCGCGCCGGTCTCGATGCCGGCCGGCGAATCGCAGACGATGTACTCGAAGCCCATCCCGGCCAGGTCCTTCAGCACCTTCTCGACCCCGGCCTGGGTCAGCGCGTCCTTGTCGCGGGTCTGGCTGGCGGCCAGCACGAACAGGTTCTCGCACTGCTTGTCCTTGATCAGCGCCTGGTTCAGGTTGGCCTCGCCGTGGATCACGTTGATCAGGTCGTAGACCACCCGCCGCTCGCAGCCCATGATCAGGTCGAGGTTGCGCAGGCCGACGTCGAAGTCGATCACCGCGGTCTTGTGGCCGCGCAGGGCCAGCCCCGAGGCGAAACTGGCGCTGGTGGTGGTCTTGCCCACCCCGCCCTTGCCGGAGGTGACGACGATGATCTTGGCCATCGGGCTTGCTTTCTGTGAATGGGTGGACGTGGCGTGCCGAGCCGAAGGCTGCTGCGGGAGGTTGAACTTGCGGGCGGTGACCTTCATGCGGCGTTCACGACTTCAAGGGCTCGACGATGATCTTCTCCCCGTCCAGGCGCACCTGGGCGGGCTGGCCGACCACGTCGGCGCCCAGCGGGGTCTCGGTGGTGCGGTAGATGCCGGCGATCGACACCAGCTGCGGCTCGAGGCAGGTGCTGTAGATGCGGGCGCCGGTGTCGCCGCGCGCGCCGGCGATGGCCCGGCCGCGCAGCGGCGCGTAGACATGGATGCTGCCGTCGGCGATGACCTCGGCGCCGAAGCTGACCACCGCCAGCACGACCAGGTCGCCGCCGCGCGCGTAGACCCGCTGGCCCGAGCGCAGCGGCTTGTCGACGATCATCGGAGGCACGCCGGCGGCGCCGGGCACCTCCTTGATCACCTCGCGCACCACCTCGACCTCGCGCACGACCTCCTGGATCACCGGCACCTCGCGCACGACTTCGCGCAGCGCGGCCGGTTCGGCGCGGGCCCCCTGCGGCGCCGGTGCGTCGGGCGCCTCGGCCAGGCCGGCGCTGCGGGCGGCCGCCATCTGCGCCGTGTTGCCGCCCTGCGCGGCGATCGGCAGCATGCCGTGGCGGCGCAGGTGCGGCAGCAGGCCGGCCACGTCGACCGCCTCGCCGCTGTCGCGCAGCGGGCTGAAATCGATCGCCACCGGGTCGTTGTCGAACAGCCCGGGGCTGTCGGCGAAGCGTTCGTCCAGCGCCGCCGCCAGCGTGGCGAGGTCGGCCACCTGCAGCCGCAGCGCGGTCAGCGTCCAGGCGGTGCTTTTCAGGTCAAAGGCAGGTTTGGCCGGGGCGGCTGCGGACATGGGGAATCGACAGGGAGCGGGGCCGGCCCAGGACGGGCGCGACAACGGGGCAGGCGCTGAAAAGCGCAGGCCGGAGTGTATCTGCCCGCCCGCCGCGGGTCCGGCGTGCGTCCGGCGCCGGCTCCGCCGCAGGTTGCGCCAATGGTGGGGCCAGCCAATCGCCGCAAGACGCCGCCATCGCACGCGCCTAAGCTCGGCGCCAACGCCAGGAGTCCGCATGTCCAGAACCCCTTCCCGCCCCCCGCTGCGCATCGGCGGTGCCTCAGGTTTCTGGGGCGATTCGAGCCTGGGCGCGCCGCAGCTGGTCGACAGCGGGCTGATCGACGTGCTGGTGTTCGACTACCTGGCCGAGACGACGATGGCGATCCTGGCCGCCGCGCAGCGCAAGAACCCCGACGCCGGCTACGCCACCGACTTCGTCGACGCGGCGATGCGCCAGGTGCTGCCCGAGGTCGCCAGGCGCGGCATCCAGGTCGTCAGCAATGCCGGCGGCATCAACCCGCAGGCCTGTGCCCGCGCGCTGGCGAAGCTGGCCGACGAACTGGGCGTCGCGGTGCGCATCGCGGTGGTCGAGGGCGACGACGTGCGCGCCGCGCTGCCGGCGCTGCGCGCGGCCGCCCCCGGCGGCGAACTGGCCGATCTGGTCGGCGGCAAGCCGGTGCCGCAGCAGCTGCTCAGCGCCAACGCCTACCTGGGTGCCGAGCCGGTGGCGCGCGCCCTGGCGGCCGGCGCCGACATCGTGATCACCGGCCGTTGCGTCGACAGCGCGGTCACGCTGGGGCCGCTGATCCACCATTTCGGCTGGACCATGGACCAGTTCGACCGCCTGGCCGGCGGCAGCCTGGCCGGCCACATCATCGAATGCGGCTGCCAGGCCACCGGCGGGCTGTTCACCGACTGGGACCAGGTGCCCGACTGGGCCCACATCGGCTATCCGATCGCCGAGGTCGCCGAGGACGGCAGCTTCGTGCTCACCAAGGTGCCCGGCACCGGCGGCCTGGTGACGCCGGCCACGGTCGGCGAGCAGCTGCTCTACGAGATCGGCGACCCCGGCGCCTACCTGCTGCCCGACGTGGCCTGCGACTTCCGCCGGGTGACGATGGAACAGGCCGGCCCCGACCGGGTGCGCGTCAGCGGTGCGAAGGGCAGCGCGCCGCCGGCCACGCTGAAGGTCAGCGCGACCACGCTGGTGGGCTGGCGTTGCGACGGCATGACGGTGATCGTCGGCATCGACGCGGTGGCCAAGGCCCGGCGCACCGGCGAATCGCTGATCGAACGCACCCGCGAGATGATCCTGGCGCGCGGCTGGGGTGATTTCTCGGCCAGCCGGGTCGAGGTGATCGGCACCGAGACGCTGTACGGCCCGCGCGCCACCACCGCCCGGCTGCGCGAGGTGATCGTTCGCGTCGCGGTGCGCCACCCGAAGAAGGAGGCGCTGGAGCTGTTCACCCGCGAGAAGGCCGCCCCCGGCACCAGCTGGTCGCCCGGCACCACCGGCCCGGGTGGCGGCCGCGGCAGCGTGTCGCCGCACATCGTGCCCTGCGCCTTCCTGATCCCGCGCGACGCGGTGCAGCCGCGGGTGCGGCTGGGCGACGAGACGATCGACGTGACCATGGCCGCCGTGCCGGCGCCGACGCCGGCCGCGGCGCTGCCCGACCCGGCGCCGTGGACGATGCCGGCCGGCCCGACGAAGACCGTGCCGCTGGTCAGGCTGGCCTGGGGCCGCAGCGGCGACAAGGGCGACCTGTCGAACATCGGCCTGATCGCCCGCCGCCCCGAGTGGCTGCCGCTGCTGTGGGCCCAGGTCACGCCGGAGGCCGTCAAGGCCTGGTTCGCCCACCTGGTCAAGGGCCGGGTCGAGCGTTTCCACCTGAGCGGCCTGCACGCAATGAACCTGGTGATGCACGAGGCGCTGGAAGGCGGTGGCCCGGCCTCGCTGCGGCTGGACCCGCTCGGCAAGGGCATGGCGCAGATGCTGCTGGAACTGCCGATCACGGTGCCGGCCGACTGGGCGGTGTGACCGGCCACCCCCGGCGCAATGCGATGATCGGCGCCCCGGCCGACGGCCGCTGAAGAATTCACCGATGACCGAGCGACCTGCTTCGACGACGCCGCTGCGCCTGCTGGCAGCCGGCACCCTGCTGACCAGCCTGGCGCTGCCGCTGCCTTGCCTGGCGCAGGCCAAGCCCGCCGCGGCCGACCCGAGCGCAGCCGTCACCACCAGCAGCGGCCTGGTGTTCAGGATGATCAAGCAGGGCAGCGGCCCCAGCCCGTCGGCGACCGACACCGTGAAGGTGCACTACCGCGGTACCTTCACCGACGGCAAGGAATTCGACAGCTCCTACAGCCGCGGCGCGCCGGCCGAGTTCCCGCTGAACCGGGTGATCAAGTGCTGGACCGAAGGCGTGCAACGTCTGCAGGTCGGCGGCAGCGCCAGGCTGACCTGCCCGCCGGCCATCGCCTACGGCGAGCGCGGCGCCGGCGGTGTGATCCCGCCGAACGCGACGCTGAACTTCGAGGTCGAGCTGCTCGGCATCGCCGGACGCTGAAGCGCCTGCTTCAGGCCGGCGCCGGCTCGGCGGCCTTCGGCGCCTCGATCTCGGCCACGACGCGGTGCGAGGCGACCTGGTCGCCCAGGCCGACATGCAGCGCCGACACCCGGCCGGCGCGCGGCGCGGTGTGCACGTGTTCCATCTTCATCGCCTCGAGGGTCAGCATCGGCTGGCCGGCGCTGACCTCGTCGCCGATGGCGACCAGAAGGGCGACGACCCGGCCATTCATGCTGGCGCGCAGCTTGCCGTCGTGGTGGCGCTTGTCGCCGGCCTGCGCGGCGGCGGCTCGGCTGGCGTCGACCACGTTCCAGGCGCGGCCGGCAAAGTGGAAACGCAGCGTGGACCCGTCGCGCTGCCAGGTCGCCGATTCGGCCAGGCCACCGATGCGAACCCGCACCCGGCCAGCATCGCCGTGCCGCGATGCCGCGACCAGCTCCAGCTCGTCGTCGGCGCCGGCCAGCCGGGTCGCGAAGTGCTGCGGGCCCCGCTGCGACAGTGCGCCCTGGCAGGCCACGCCGTCGAGCGTGAAGCGCTGCAGCATCGGCATGCGATGCGTCAGCCCCGGCGCGGCCGTTGCACGCTCGCCGCCGCTCAGGTGCAGCAGCAGTGAGGCCAGCGCGGCCGCGCGCCGGTGGCCGGCGGCGTCGCCTTCCCGGGTCAGCCCGGCCAGCAGCCCGGCCTGGTGCTCGCCGATGAAGGCGGTGGTCGCGCCGCCCCGGCCGAACACCGGGTGCGCCAGGCAGCGCGACAGGAAGGCCTGGTTGGTCGTCACGCCCAGCGCCACCGCGTCCTCGAGGCCGCGCTGCAGCTTGCGCAGCGCCTCGGCGCGGCTCGCGCCATGGGCCACCAGCTTGGCGATCATCGAGTCGTAGTACGGCGGGATTTCGTCGCCCGGCCGCAGCGCATGCTCGACGCGCAGGCTGCCGGGCATCGCCCAGGCGGCCATCGTGCCGCTCTGCGGCATGAAGTGGTGCAGCGCATCCTCGGCGCACAGCCGTACCTCGATCGCATGGCCCGCGAAGCACACCTGGTCCTGGGTCAGCGGCAGCGGCTCGCCGGCGGCGATGCGCAGCTGCCAGTCGACCAGGTCGAGACCGGTGATCGCCTCGGTCACCGGGTGCTCGACCTGCAGCCGGGTGTTCATCTCCATGAAGAAGAACTCGCCCTGCGCGTCGAGCAGGAACTCCAGCGTGCCGGCGCCTTCGTAGCCGATCGCCTGCACCGCCTTGACCGC
>JAEUOY010000079.1 GCA_016790515.1 Burkholderiaceae bacterium
CCGCCACCGGCGCGGCGGTGCCGGCCAAGACCATCACCCTGGGCGGCGCCTTCGGCACGCCCTACACCTACAACCACGCCGGGCTGCAGGTCGTGCCCAGCGCCTTCACGCTGGGCACCACCGCCGTACCCGCGGGCAGCCGGCTGGTGTTCAACGGCTACGCCAACCCCGACCGCATCGTCGCCGTCGACCCCGCCGACGGCTCGGTCATCGCCAGCCTGGCGCTGGCCGGCAACTACGACCTCACCGCCGGTCTGTACGACGCCACCAGCGGGCATCTGTTCATCACCGACAACTCCTCGGTGATGCGCGAGATCGACCCGCTCAACGGCGCGCAGGTCGGCGCGAACATCGCGTTGCCGATCAACGTGCAGTCCTGGGCCGGCATCGCCATCGACCCGCTCAGCGGCAACTTCTGGATCGGCAGCAGCGGCGGCGGCGCCCGGCTCGTGGAAATCCGGCGCGACGGCAGCGAGGTCAGGCGCATCGACACCGTCAGCCAGGGCCTGGACCAGGGCGAGATCTCCGGCCTGGCCTTCGCCCCCGACGGCAAGCTCTGGGTCGCCTCCACCCAGGGCGTGATCTACCGCATCACGACCTGATGATGGATCCGGCAATGCGCTTCATCGTCCAGCGTCCACGGGTTGCCGCATGAACCTGCGTGACGACGCCGCGCTGCTGGCGACTGTCGCGGCCAACCAGCCCGACTGGGCCAGGCTGCTGGCCGGGCCGTCGCGCGCCGCGATGGCCGAGTCCTGGCTCGGCTGGCTGTGGCCGCAGCTGCCGCAGCCGCAGCGGGCGGTCGTGCTGTTCGACGAGGGCCGCGGCCTGCTGCAGGCAGTGGCCAGCCTGCCGGCCGGCGAAGGTCTGCAACCGCTGTCGCCGTGGATCGGCCGGGCTGCCGCCAGCGGCCAGCCGCTGCGGCTGGCCGACGAGCAGCGCGCCGGCCATCCCTGGGTGCTGGCCCACCCGGCGGGGCTGGCTGGTCGGGTGCGGCTGGTGGTCTGCGTCGAGCTCGCGGCGGTTCCCTCGGCCGACGCCGACCGCGCCGCCGACACGCTGCAGTGGGGCCTGGGCTGGCTGGTCGCGGCGATCGCCGGCGGCCAGCAGGGCCAGGCCGAGTTGCACCTGCAGCGCTCGCGGGCGATGTTCGACCTGACGCTGGCCACGCTGGCGCACGACAGCTTCGAGCAGGCCGCGCTGGCCGCCGTCAACGGCCTGGCGCAGCGCCACCAGGCCACGCTGGTGCAGCTGGGCTGGCTGGACGGCCATGGCCTGGTGCTGCGCTCGCGCTCGAACACCGCCTGGCACGACGAGCGTTCGGCGCTGGTGCTGCTGGCCGAGCAGGCGATGAACGAGGCGCTGGACGAGCGCCGCAACCTCGCGCTGGTCAGCGCCGACGCTGCCGCCGCCAGCGCGCTGACGCCGGCGCTGGCCTACGCCCGTGAAGCCGGCGCCGCTGCGCTGGCGGTGGTGCTGATGCACGACCACGAGCACCCGGTCGGCGCGCTGCTGCTCGAACGGCCGCAGGCCTTCAGCGACGACGATCTGGCCTCGCTGGAGGCCCAGGCGCTGCTGCTGGCGCCGGTGCTGGCGCTGAAGCAGCGCGCCGCGCGCGGCCTGTGGGCCCATGCCCGCGAACGCAGCGCGGCCGCGCTGCACGCCACGACGGACACCTCCCGTCCGGCGCTCAAGCTGGCCGGTGCCGGCGTGGCACTGGCGCTGGCGCTGGCGGCCCTGCTGCCGGTGGACTTCCGCGTCAGCGCACCGTCGGTGGTCGAGGGCGAGATCCAGCGCGCCGCGGTGGCGCCGTTCCAGGGCTTCATCCGCGAGGCGCCGGTGCGCGCCGGCGACCCGGTCAAGCGCGGCCAGGTGCTGGCGCGGCTGGACGACAAGGACCTCCGGCTCGACCAGGCCCGCTGGGAGGCCGAACTGGAGGTCGCGCTGCGCAAGGAGCGCGAGGCCCTGGCCAGCGGCAACCGGGTCGACCAGCGGCTGGCGTCGGCGCAGGCCGCGCAGGCCAGCGCGATGCTCGAACTGGCGCAGGACAAGCTCGCGCGCACCGAGATCGTCGCGCCCTTCGACGGCGTGGTCGTTCGCGGCGACCTGTCGCAGCAACTGGGCTCGCCGGTCGAACTGGGCAAGCTGCTGTTCGAGCTGGCGCCGCTGGATGCCTGGCGGGTGATCCTGAAGATCGACGAGCGCGACATCGCCCATCTGCAGCCCGGTCAGCGCGGCGAACTGGTGCTGGCCAGCCTGCCCGGCCAGGTGCAGCCGTTCACCGTCAAGCGCATCACCTCGGTGGCGGTGGCGGAGGAGGGCCGCAACTACTTCCGGGTCGAGGCCGAACTGGCCGAGAAGACGGCACCGCTGCGCCCCGGCATGGAGGGCGTGGCCAAGGTCGACGCCGGCCGCGCGAGCCTGCTGTGGGTCTGGACCCACCGCTGGCTCGACTGGCTGCGCCTGACGGCCTGGGAATGGCGCCCGTGACCGCCCCCCGATGAGCAGCGCGCTGGGTTCGGGCCAGTGGTACCGCATCGCCGGGCTCTCGCCGCGGCTGCGCGCCCACCTGCGGGTCCACCGCCATGTCTACCGCGGCAAGGTCTGGTATGCGGTCGAGGACCGCGTCTCCGGCCGCCAGCACCGCTTCAACCCGGCGGCCTGGCGGGTGCTCAGGCAGCTCGACGGCCGGCAGACGATGCAGGCGATCTGGGACGCCCTGCTGACCGACCTGCAGGACGACACCCCGACCCAGGACGAGATCGTCCAGCTGCTCGGCCAGCTCAATGCCGCCGACCTGCTGAGCCTGGACGCCACGCCCGATGTCGCCGAGCTGTTCCAGCGCCGCGAGAAGCAGCAGCGCCAGCGGCTGATGAGCCGGGTGCTGAACCCGCTGTCGCTGCGCTTTCCGCTGTGGGACCCCGACCGGGTGCTGCAGGCCCTGGCCCGGGCCCTGGCGCCGTTGCCGCAATGGGGACTGGTCCTGGGCTGGCTGGCGGTGGTGCTGCCGGCGCTGCTGATGCTGCCGCCGCACTGGGCCGAGCTCAGCGGCAACTTCGGCGAGCGGCTGATGGCCGCCGACAACCTCTGGGTGCTGGCGCTGAGCTTCCCGCTGCTGAAGGCGGCACACGAGATGGCGCATGGCCTGGCAGTGCGGCTGCGCGGCGGCGAGGTCCACGAAATGGGGCTGATGCTGCTGCTGTTCTACCCGGTGCCCTATGTCGACGCGTCGGCGGCGAACGCCTTCGCCGACAAGCGCCAGCGCATCGTGGTGGGCGCCGCCGGCATGGCCGCCGAGATCTGGCTCGCCGCGCTGGCCTTCTTCGCCTGGCTGCTGCTCGAGCCCGGCCTGGCGCGTGCGCTGGCCTACAACCTGATGGTCATCGGCGGCATCAGCACCGTGCTGTTCAATGCCAACCCGCTGCTGCGCTACGACGGCTACTACATCCTGGCCGACGCGATCGAGATCCCCAACCTGGGCCAGCGCGCCAACGCCTGGTGGCTGTACCTGATCTCGCGCCATGCGCTGGGCGTGCGCTCGGCCACGCCGCCGCCGGGCACCCGGGCCGAGCGCCGCTGGTTCCTCGCCTATGCCCCGTCGGCCGCGGCCTACCGGCTGTTCGTCAGCTTCGGCATCGCCTGGTTCGTCGCCCAGCATTACTTCTTCGTCGGCGTGCTGCTGGCCGCCTGGTCGCTGGTCACGGTGCTGCTGCTGCCGCTGGGCAAGGGGCTGAAGGCGCTGCTCACGCAGCCGCAATACACCTCGCGCGCCAGCCGGGTCTGGGGCGCTCTGGGCATCGCCACGGCGGCACTGGTGCTGGCGCTGTTCGTGCTGCCGATGCCCCACCACACGCCGGCGCAGGGCATCGTCGGTCTGCCCGACAACGCGATGCTGCGCGCCGGCGCCGACGGCTTCGTCGTGCGGGTGATCGCGGCACCCGGCACGATGGTCGACGCCGGCCAGCCGCTGCTGGAGACCCACGACCCGGCGCAGCTGGCCCGCTGGCGCGAACAGCAGGCGCGGGTCGCGCAGCAGCAGGCCCGGCTCGACGCCGCCTGGAACAAGCCCGCCGAAGCCGGCCGCATGAACGACGAGCTGCAGCGTGAAACGGCCGCCCTGGCCCGGCTGGAGGACGAGCTGGCGCAATGGCAGCTGCGCCCGGCCGCGGCCGGGCGGCTGTTGATCGACCAGCCCGAGGACCTGCCCGGCCGCTTCGTGCGCAAGGGCGAGCGCATCGGCCATGTGCTGGGCGACCAGGTGCCGCTGGTGCGGGTGATCGTGCCGCAGGCCGAGGCCGAATGGGCGCGCTCGCGCACCCGCGCGGTCGAGGTGCTGCTGCCCCAGCACAGCGGCCAGATCCTGCCGGCGCGGCTGGTGCGCGCGGTGCCGCAGGCCAGCCGCGAGCTGCCCAGCCCGGCGCTGGGCCAGCAGGGCGGCGGCGCGCTGGTGACCGACCCGCGTGAACGCGACGGCAACAAGGCGATGCAGGCGCTGTTCGAGTTCGAGATCGAGGTGCCGGCGCTGCGCGCCGCGCAGCCGCTGCCGCTGGGCAGCCGGGCCCAGGTCAGCTTCGAGCATGCCGCCGAGCCGATCGGCTGGCGCTGGCTGCGCCGGCTGCGCACCCAGCTGCTGTCGCAGTTCCACCTGTGATCACCCCGGCGTGGCCATGAGGACCTCCCCGCTGCTGCTGCCTGCCGGCCTGGCCGGCGGCGAGCACAGCACGGTGGCGCGCAGCGTCTACGCCCAGCGGCCCGACAGGCCGGATCGACCGCTCGACGACTGGGTGCGCGCCAGGCTGGGGCCCATCGGCCACCGCTGGCACGACCGCGCGGCCTGGCTGCGCGGCATTGCCGCGGCGGCCGCGCAGCGGCGCGCCGCGGTCCAGTCGCTGGACGACCCGGCGCTGCGCTCGCGCCTGCCGCTGCTGGCGCGCCAGGTCTGGCAGGGCGGCCACCCGGCGCGGCCCGACCGCGCGGCCCAGGCGGTGGCGCTGGCCGAGGGCCTCGCGCTGGTGCGCGAGATGGCCCGCCGCACGCTGGCGATGGAACCCTACGAGGCCCAGCTGATGGGCGCCGCGGCGCTCGCCGCCGGCCTGCTGGCCGAGATGCAGACCGGCGAAGGCAAGACCCTGACCGCCGGCATCGCCGCCGCGCTGATGGCCCATGCCGGCGTGCCGGTGCACGTGGCCACCGTCAACGACTACCTGGCGCAGCGCGATGCCGACGAGATGCGGCCGCTGTTCGACCGCCTGGGCCTGCGGGTGGGCACCATCGTCAGCGGCATGGACCCGACCAGCCGGCGCGCCGCCTACGCCTGCGAAGTGACCTACTGCACCGGCAAGGAACTGGTGTTCGACTACCTGAAGGACCGCGCGGCGATCGGCGCCGAATCGAGCCAGGCGCGCCAGCGGCTGGGCGGCCTGCTCGGCGCCGGCCCCGCGCCGCTGCTGCTGCGCGGCCTGCACTTCGCGATCATCGACGAGGCCGACAGCATCTTCATCGACGAGGCGCGAACACCGCTGATCCTGTCGGAGAAGGCCGGCGCGGCGCCCGACGGCGGGCTCTACGCCGAGGCGCTGGCGCTGGCGAAGCAGATGGCCGAGGGCGAGCATTTCCTGATCCGCCACGCCCACCGCGAACTGCTGCTGACACCTGCCGGCCGCCAGTGGCTGACCGAGCGCTGCCTGACGCTGGGCCGCGAATGGACGGTGCGCACCGCGCGCGAGCAGCTGGCCTCGCAGGCCCTGCGCGCGCTGCACCTGTTCCACCGCGACCAGCACTACATCGTGCGCGACGACGAGGTGCAGATCGTCGACGAGCAGACCGGCCGCGCGCTGCCCGGCCGCATCTGGGAACAGGCGCTGCACCAGATGGTCGAGTGCAAGGAGGGCTGCGCCTATTCCGACGCCACGCGAACGCTGGCGCGCATCACCTACCAGCGCTTCTTCCGCCGCTACCTGCGGCTCGCCGGCATGACCGGCACCGCGCAGGAGGTGCGCGGCGAGCTCTGGCGCGTCTACGGCCTCGAGACCGTGGTGATCCCGACCCACCGGCCCTGCCAGCGCCGCCACGGGCCCACCCGCTGCCTGGCCACCGAGGCCGACAAGTGGCAGGCGATCGCCGAACAGGTCCGGATGCTGGCGGCGGCCGGCCGGGCGGTGCTGGTGGGCACCCGCTCGGTCGCCGCCTCCGAGCGGCTGGCGGCGGTGCTGACGGCCCGGGGCGTGCCGCACCGGGTGCTCAATGCCCGGCAGGATGCCGACGAGGCCGCGCTGGTGCGTGCCGCCGGCGAGCCCGGCACCGTGACGGTGGCCACCAACATGGCCGGGCGCGGCACCGACATCAAGCCGCCGGCAGCGGTCAAGGCGCGGGGCGGGCTGCACGTGATCCTGAGCGAGTTCCACGAATCGCCGCGGGTCGACCGCCAGCTGTTCGGCCGCGCCGCGCGCCAGGGCGACCCGGGCAGCGTCGAGGCGATCGTCAGCCTCGAGGATGCGATCTTCGTGCACCATGCCGGCGCCGCGCTGACGCTGGCCGGGCGGCTGGGACGCTGGTCACGGCACCGCCGCGTCGTCGAGCTGCTGCGGCGCAATGCCCAGCGGCGGGCCGAACGCATCCACGCCCGCACCCGCGCCGCGGCGATGAAACACGACCAACAGATCGAGACCCTGCTGTGCTTCTCCGGAAAGAACTGAACCGATCCGCCCTTGCGCTGGTGCTGGCCGTGCTGACGCTGGCGCCGGCCGCCGTCGAGGCCGCCGGCGCCAGCCTGTGCCTGATGGAACCCTGGGCGCGCATCTCGCTGCGCAGCCCGATCACGACGACCATCGCGGCGATGCTGGTCGACCGCGGCGCGCAGGTGCGCAAGGGCCAGCCGCTGGTGCAGCTGGACGCCAGCGTCGAGCAGGCGGCGCTGGCCGGCGCCAGGTACCGCGTCGTGATGGAAGGCGCGGTCAAGGCCGCCGAGGCCCGGCTGGCACACGCCAAGGCACGGCTGCAGCGGCGCGACGAGCTGCGCCAGCAGAACTACATCTCGGCGCAGGACCGCGACGACGCCGAAGCCGAGGTGCGCATCGCCACCGCCGACCTGGCCGAGGCCAACGACAACCGCGAGATCGCCCGGCTCGACGTGCTGCGACTGACCGCCGAGGTCAACCGCCGCACCATCACCAGCCCGATCAACGGCGTCGTCACCGAGCGGCTGCAGCACCCCGGTGAACTGGCACAGAGCGGCGACACCGGCCAGGCCGTGCTGAAGCTGGCGCAGACCGACCCGGTGCGCGTCGAGGTGGTGCTGCCGGCTGCGCGCTACGGCAAGACCCGCGTCGGCGACCTGGTCACGGTCAGGCCCGAGCCGCCGTTTTCCGGCAGCTACAAGGCCGTCGTGCGGGTCGTCGACCCGGTGGTCGACTCGGCCAGCGGCACCTTCGGCATCCGGCTGGAGATCCCCAACCCCAAGGGCGAGGTGCTGACCGGCGTGAAGTGCTCGGCCGAGCTGTAGCCCGGCCGCCGTTCAGGCCGGCGCCAGCACCTGGAAGCCGTGGGTGCCGTCGCGGCCGAGCTGCGCGACCAGGCCGAACTCCCAGTCCAGATAGGCCTGCATTGCCGCGCGCGGCGCATCGGTGCCTTCGTAGGGGCGGCGGTAGCGGTCGATGCGCGGGCTGAGGCAGCCGGCCTCGCCGCTGGCCAGCGGCCGGCCTTCGGCAGCCCAGGCGGCGGTGCCGCCGGCCAGCACCGCGACCGGCCGGCCGCTCAGCCGCGCGGCATCGGCGGCGGCCAGGCGTGCCAGGTCCTCGGGGCCGGTGACGACGATCCGGCCGGACCGCGGCAGGCGTGGCAACACATGGGCCAGCTGCGCGCGCAGCACCCACTGCGCGCCGGGGACGTGGCCCTTGACATGCGCGGCGCTGGTGCCGACGTCGAGCAGCTGCACCTCGCCGCTCGACAGCGCTGCGGTCAGCGCGGCGGGCGTGAGGGTCGGCACCGTGGGCAGCTCGGCGCCCGGCGGCACCCAGGCTCCGGTGGCCAGCGCGGCCGGCGGCGCATCGGTCAGCCAGGCGACCTCCCAGCCGAGCTGGGCCAGCCAGTGCGCGGTCATCGGCGCACGCACGCCGTCGCTGTCGGGCCCGCCATCGGCCAGCACGATGCGCGCGCCGCGCACCGCGGCGTAGACATCGGTCTCCTGCACGAGCTGGCCGCCGGGCGCGCTGCCGAAACCCGGGCGGTGGCCGGCCGCGTAGTCCTCGGGCGTGCGCACGTCCCAGCAGTACAGCGTGCGGCGGCGGTCGGCTTGCCAGGCAGCCAGGCCGGCGGCGTCGAGCCGGATCGCGCCAGCGCGGTCGGCCAACGATTGCGCGGCGCGGCGGGCCGCGGCCAGGCTTGCCGCGCTGGCCGGGCCGAAGCGGCGCTGCGCACCATGGTCGAGTTCGAAGCCGGCCAGCGTCCAGCCGATCGTGCCGTTGCGCAAGGCCGCCACCGGGTTCGGGATGCCGGCGTTGACCAGGCTCTGCGTGCCGATGATGCTGCGGGTGCGGCCGGCGCAGTTGACGATCACCCGGGTGGCCGGGTCGGGCGCCAGGTCGCGCACATGCAGCACCAGCTCGGCGCCGGGCACGCTGGTGCCGCCCGGGATGCTCATCGTCCGGTATTCGTCGAAGCGGCGGGCGTCGAGCACGACGACATCGGCGCCGCCGTCGATCAGCGCCTTGACCTCCTCGGCCGGCAGCGACGGCGTGTGGCGCTGATGCTCGACCAGTTCGCCGAAGGCCTTGCTCGGCACGTTGACGTCGCGGAACAGCTCGCCGCCGCCGTCGCGCCAGCCCTGCAGCCCGCCGGCAAGCAGCCGCACATCGGTGTAGCCCAGGTCCTGCAGGCGGCGCGCCGCCGGCTCGGCCAGGCCTTCGCCGTCGTCGTAGACGGCGATCGGCACGTCGCGCCGCGGCAGCCGCCACGGTGCGTCGAGCTCGATGCGGCCGGCCGACAACTGCACCGCGAACAGCGGGTGGGCCTGCGCGTAAGGGTCTTCCTCGCGCACGTCGACCAAGGCGATCTCGCGCTTCGCGCGCAGCGCCTCGCGCACCGCCTCGGGGTGGATCGTCGGCAGCGGCGCGGTCATCGTGTGCCCTCCTTCGAGCGGTCCCACAGGTTCGGCACCCACTCGTTCGAATAGCCCGAGACGAAGGGCTTGCGCGTGCCGTCGGCGGCGTAGACCCAGCGCTGCACCGCGCCGATGTTGGCGCCGTAGACATGGATCGAGACCGACGTGCGGTCGTCGAAGGCATTGGCGACCTGGTGGATGTCGCCGATCGTCGGCGACACCGCCTCGACCTGGCCGGGCTTCAGCGTCACGGGCTCGCCCTGCGCCACCAGCCGGCCGGCGGCGTCGAAGCCATGGGGCTGGGCCGTCTCCTCGCCGCGCAGCATGCCGATCAGGCCCCACACGGTGTGGTCGTGCACCGGCGTGCGCTGGCCCGGGCCCCAGACGAAGCTGACGACCGAGAAGCGCTCGAGCGGGTCGGCGTGCAGCAGGTACTGGCGGTAGAACTCGGGGTGCGGCCGGGCCAGTTCGTCGGGCAGCCAGTCGTCGCGGCTCACCAGCGCGGCCAGCGCTTCGCGCAGGATCGCCAGCCGCTGGGCTTCGGGCCGGTCGTGCGCCATCTCGCGGGTGGCGGCGGTGATGAAGTCGCGCAGCGGCGCTGGGTTCAAGGTGGTCTCCGGGTCCGCGGTTCAGCGGCTGTGATGAATTCGAGCGGGCATGATCGAAGAATCACAAGCTCACAGACGTCGATTCTGCCGCCGCCCTACCGGTCCTTGCGCAAGGTGCCTGCCGCCGCCGCGGCGTCGCCCAGCACGAACACCGAGTAGTTGGCGCCCGGCAGCAGGACCT
Source organism: Burkholderiaceae bacterium (assembly GCA_016790515.1). Lineage (GTDB taxonomy): Bacteria > Pseudomonadota > Gammaproteobacteria > Burkholderiales > Burkholderiaceae_C > Pseudaquabacterium. The sequence continues at coordinate 9,887 of JAEUOY010000079.1, forward strand.
GGTCGACCGCGCCGAACAAGGGCGCAGCCAGGCCGGGCGCGGTGACCGAGAGCCGGGCCGTCGTGGTCGACGCCAGTGCGGCATAGGCCGAGCCCGAGCCCGCCGCGACGTTGTCGGCCACCGGCACCAGGTCGGCGGTCATCGCCAGCGGCGTGGCCAGACCCGCCACGCCGTTGACCAGGCGCAGGCGGGCTTGGCTGCTGTCGGCCGGCAGGTGGTTGTCGTCCTCGATCCAGCTCACCAGCGGCGAGGCCGCCGTGCCATGGACCAGCAGCGTGTAGTCGGCCCCGGCCGACAGCATGGCGGTCGACGCCGGCAGGGCGGTGCCGGCGACCGCCACGGCCACGGGCTGGCTGCCGGCGGGCAGCAGCGCATAGACCCCGACCACCGGCGAGGCGGTGTTGCTCAGCAGCGTGCTGCCGGCCACCGCCGCCGTCACCGCAGCGCCGGCGGCCACGCCCGCGGCCACCCGCACGCGCGCCTGGGTGGCGTCCTGGCGGCCGATCTCGCCCTGCTGCTGCAGCAGCAGCGCGCTCACCAGCACGCCGCCGCGCCCGGGGGTCAGCACCAGGGTTGCGACCTGCTTGCTCGCCGCCACCAGCGCCGGCAGGTCCAGGCGCAGGTCGGTCTTGCTGCCGGCCGCGCTGATGCGCAGGCGCCAGGTCGCGCTGTCCACCGTGAACCAGGGGCCCACGGCACCGACCGCCGCGCCGGACTGCACCGGCACCGAGGCGGCCAGCAGGTCGTCGGCGCCGGTGATGTAGACGTCCAGCGCGCCGGCGTCGGGCGCGGCGTTGACCACCCGCAGCAGGGTCTTGCCGCCGTCGGGTTCGCCGGCGTTGTCGTCGAGCTGCAGCTGCTTCAAGGCACCCTGGGCGCCGTAGGCCAGCACGGAGTAGTGCTGGCCCTTGGTCAGCGCCGGGGTGAACGACAGCAGCGCGGTCGCCGAGCCGGGGCGGGTCAGCGTGCTCGCCGCGTCGTTCGGGTCGACCTCGACATAGCTGGCCGTCGCGCCGTAGCCGACCGCGCCCTGGCGCAGCTGGCCGTCGACGTTCAGCTCGAGCTCGGCATAGCCGCTGCTGGCGTTGACCAGCCGCAGCCTGGCCTTGGTGCGGTCGTCACCCCCGCCGCAGCCGATCAGCAGCAGCGCGGCAGCCGCCAGCGCGGCGATCCAGCGAAACATCATCGGTCCTGCCCTCGTGAACCTGTCCAGGCTGCCATCATGCCGCGGTCGGCGGGCGCTCCGCCGCACAATCGGCGCCAAAGTCGATGCTGACGATCCACTTCGCCAACCGTCTCGAGACGCTCGAAGCGCTGCTGACCGATGCGCTGGCCGCGCCGGGCGCGTCGCCGTTCACCGCCGACGAGGTGATCGTGCCCAGCGCCGCGCTGCAGCGCCGCCTGACGCTGGCGCTGGCCCGCGAACACGGCATCTGCGCCCAGGTGCGCTTCTCGTACCTGGCGCAGTGGCTGTGGCAGCAGGCGGCGCTGGTGCGATCGGCAGTGTCGGGCCGGCCGGCGCAGGCGCGGCCGCCGCTGCAGGCCGAGCCGCTGGCCTGGCGCATCTACGCGGCGTTCGCCGACGACGGCTGGGTGGCCGCACACCCGCGGCTGGGCGCCTACCTGGTGCAGGCCGACGCCGTGACCCGGCTCGACCTGGCGCAGCGCCTGGCCGGCCTGTTCGACCAGTACGCCACCTACCGCCCCGACTGGCTGGCGCGCTGGTCGGCGGGCGAGACGGCCTTTCGTGCCCTGCCCGCTGTGCCCGACGAGCCCTGGCAGGCCTCGCTGTGGCGCCGGCTGGCGGCCGAGCTGGCGCCGGCGCCCGATGTCGAGGCGCTGATCCATCCACTGGGCCCGCTGCCGCCCGACGCCGCGCTGCCCGCCGGCGCCGGCCTGCCGGCGGCGGCGCATGTGTTCGGCCTGCCGGCGATTCCACCGGTGCACCTGGCGCTGCTGCAGCAGCTGGGGCGCTGGATCGACCTGCAGGTCTACGCGCTGAACCCCTGCCGCCAGTACTGGTTCGACATCGTCGACCGCCGCCGCCTCGCCCGTCTGGCCCATTTGGCCGCCCGCGGCCAAGCCGGCCACCATGAGGAAGGCAACCGCCTGCTCGCCGCCTGGGGCCGGCAGGCGCAGGCCCAGCTGGCCGGCCTGGTCGAGGCCTGCGGCGACGCGGTGATCGACGACGAGCACTACACGCCGCACCCGGCGCCGACCCGGCTGGCCGCGCTGCACAACGCGATCCTCGACCTGGTCGAGCTGGCGCCGGGCAGCGTGGCGCTGCGCGACGACGACCGCAGCCTCGAAGTCCATGTCTGCCACTCGCTGACCCGCGAGCTGGAGGTGCTGCAGGACACGCTGCTGGCGCTGCGGGCCGAGCCCGACGCACCGGCGCCGGGCGAGATCCTGGTCGTGATGCCCGACCTGGAAGCCTGCGCGCCGCTGATCGACAGCGTCTTCGGCACCGCGCCGCGCGAGCGCTCGCTGCCGTACACGATCACCGGCCTGGCCCCCAGCCGGGTCAACGCACCGGCGCGCGCGCTGCTCGATGCGCTGGCGCTGGCCGGTTCGCGGGCCCCGGTCGGCGCGGTGTTCGGCCTGCTGCAGCAGCCGGTGGTGGCGCGGCGCTTCGGCCTGGACGACGAGGGCCTGGCCCGGGTGCACCGCTGGCTGCAGGACGGCGGCGTGCACTGGGCGCTGGACGAAGCGCACCGCGCCGCACTGGGCCTGCCGCCGGACGCCCGCCACGGCCTGGCCGACGGCCTCGAGCGCCTGTATCTCGGCTATGCGCTGCCCGGCGCTGCCGCCGAACCGTTCGACGGCCTGCTGCCCGCCGGCGGCGCCGAGGGCAGCGACGCGCTGGCCCTGGGCGCGCTGTGGCGCTTCGCCGAGCTGCTGGCCGACCTGCGCATCCGGCTGGCGAAGCCGCTGCCGCCGGCCGAGGCGCTGGCGCTGCTGAGCGGTCTCTCGGCGTCGCTGCTGCAGCCCGACGCCGGCGAGCGCGCCGACCTCGCTGAGCTGCACGAGGCGATCGCCACGCTGGCCGAGCGCTGGCAGCAGGCCGAGCTGGTGCAGCCGCTGCCGGCCGAGCTGCTGCGCCAGGCGCTGGCCCAGGTGCTCGACGACCCGGCGCGCGGCGGCGTGCCGACCGGCCGCATCACCTTCTCGGCGATCAGCAGCCTGCGCGGCCTGCCGTACCGGATGGTCTGCGTGCTGGGGCTGGACGACGGTGCGTTCCCGACCGCGCAGCGACCGGCCGAGTTCGACCTGATGGCCGCCGCGCCGCGCCCGGGCGACCGCCAGCGCCGCAGCGACGAGCGCAACCTGTTCCTCGACCTGCTGCTGGCCGCCCGCGACCGGCTGCACCTGAGCTACACCGGCCGCAGCGTGCGCGACAACGCGGTGCTGCCGCCATCGGTGCTGGTCGCCGAACTGCTCGACACGCTGCTGCCGGCGCTGGCCGCCTCGCCGCAGCGCGCCCGCGACCGGGTCGTGATCGAGCACCCGCTGCAGGCCTTCGACCCCTCGCTGTTCGATCCGGCCGGCGATGCGCGGCGGCGCAGCCACCAGCAGGACTACGCGCTGGCGCTGGCCGCCGCGCGCGCCGGCGCGGCGGCGCAGGCCGCGGCGAGGGCCGCGCCGGCGGTCGAGACCCCACCCGACGACGCGATCCAGGACACGCTCGACACCACCGAGGCCGACGACGACGCCGGTGCCGACGACGACGACCGCGCCGAGGAAGGCCCGGCACCGCCGTTCTTCGCGCGGCCGCTGGCGCGGCCGCCGGCCAGCGCGCGGCGGGTCACGCTGGACGCGCTGCAGCGCTTCTTCCGCAACCCCAGCCGCCACCTGCTGCAGCAGCGCCTGGGCCTGTCGCTGCGCCGCGCCGACGAATCGCTGGCCGACGACGAGCCCTTCCTGGCCGGCTTCGACGCCCGCCAGGCGCTGGCCCGCCGGCTGCTGCCGGCGCTGCAGGCCGGCGCCGACGACGACGCGCTGCACGCGCTGGCCGCGGCCTGCCCCGAACTGCCCGGCGGCCTGCCCGGCCGCCAGTTCGTCGCCGCCGAACTGCCGCTGCTGCGCCGGCATGCCCAGGCGCTGGACGCGCTGACCGCCGCGCCGCCGCTGCCGCCGCAGCAGCGGCTGCTCGAGTTCGACATCGACGGCGAACCCTGGCAGCTGGACATCGCGCTGGCCACACTGCGGCCCGACGGGCAGCTGAGGCAGCGCTACGACGACGCGCGCGCCGGCGACTACCTCGCGACCTGGATCGCCCATGCCGGCCTGTGCGCCTGCGCGCCGGTCGGCGTCGAGCCACAGACCGTGTGGACCGGCCGCGACGGCGCGTTCACGTTCCTGCCCTGCGACGATGCGACCGCGGTGCTGCAGGCATTGCTGCGGCTGTACGCGGCCGGCCAGGTCGAGCCGCTGTACTTCTTCCCGCGCAGCGCCTGGGCCTGGCTGCGCCCGGGCGGCAGCCTGGCGCAGGCGCGGCAGGCCTGGACGCCGACCCGGCAGCGGCCGAACGGCGAGCAGTCCGACGCCGCGCACCGGCTGGCGCTGCGCGGGATGCCCAACCCGCTGGGCGATGGCCTGCCGCGCTTCGAGGCCGCCGCCCGGGCGGTTTTCGAACCGCTGCTGCGCTGCCTGGACGACCCGCGCTTTCCCGCTCACCGGCCCGATCTCGACGCCGCACGATGAGCGACACCGCCGCGCTCGACGTCTTCGGCTGCCCGCTGGCCGGCCAGCGGCTGATCGAGGCCTCGGCCGGCACCGGCAAGACCTGGGCGATCTGCGGCCTGTACCTGCGCCTGCTGCTCGAGCAGCGCTTCAGCGTGCAGCAGATCCTCGTCGTCACCTTCACGAAGGCCGCCACCGCCGAGCTGCGCGACCGCGTCCGCCAGCGCCTGGTGCAGGTGCTCGCGGCGCTGCGCGCGCCGTCCGGCGAAGCCGATTCGGTCGATCCGTTCGTCGCCGGGCTGCTGGCCCGCCTGCGCCGGCGCCCGGGCCACGACGAGGCCGAACTCGCGCCGGCACTCGAACAGGCGCTGCAGACCTTCGACGAGGCCTCGATCTTCACGATCCACGGCTTCTGCCAGCGCGCGCTGGCCGACACCCCGTTCGCCGCCCGGCTGCCGCTGGTGCAGGAGCTGCTGGCCGACGACAGCGAACTGCGCAACGAGGCGGTGCACGACTTCTGGCGCCGCCGGGTCGCCGCCGCCGACGCCGACCCGGCGCTGGTGGCCCACCTGCTCGAACGCGGCGACAGCCCCGAGCGCTACGCCCGCCTGCTCGAGCGGCAGCTGGCGCGGCCGCTGTCGCGGCTGCGCTGGCCTCAGTACATCGACGACGCGACCGACTTCGCCGCCGCCGCAGCCGCGGTGGCCGGCCATTTCACCGCCGCCCGCGCGCTGTGGCAGCGCGACGCGCCGGTCATCGTCGACACCGTGATGGCCGCGCTGAAGCGGCTCAACGGCAACACCTACCGCAAGGACGCGGTGGCCGCCGCGGCCGACGGCTGGAGCACCTTGCTGGCCGCCACGCAGCCGCCTCGCGCGGGCACCGGCCTGCCGGCGAAGATCGAACTGCTGGGCACGCGGCAGTTGGCCGCGCGGGCGAACAAGGGCCAGCAGCCGCCGAGCCATGCTTTCTTCGACGCCGCGCAGGCCCTGCTCGACGCGCTGCAGGCCGAGGCGCGGCAGTTCGGACTGGCGCGGCTGCGGCTGCTGCGCGAGCTGCTGACCGAGGGCGCGCGGCAGCTGCGCGAGACCAAGCGGCAGCGCCGGGTCGTCGCCTTCGACGACATGCTGTTCAACCTGCACCAGCGGCTGGCCGAGCCCACGGGCCCGGCGCTGGCCGCGGCGCTGCGCGCGCGCTTCCCGGCGGCGCTGATCGACGAGTTCCAGGACACCGACCCGCTGCAGTTCGCGGTGTTCCAGGCGATCTACCCGGAAGCCGACGCGCCGCTGTGCCTGGTCGGCGACCCGAAGCAGGCGATCTACAGCTTCCGCCATGCCGACCTGCACACCTACCTGCGGGCGCGCCGGGGCGTTGCTGCAGCCAGCACGCTGCTGGAGAACCAGCGCTCGACCCGGCCGCTGATCGACGCGCTGAACCGGCTGTTCGGCCAGAACCCGCGCGCCTTCGTGCAACCGGGGCTGGACTACCACGCGGTGGCCAAGGGCCAGCGGCCGCTGCCGCCGCTGCTCGACCGCAGCGCGCAGCGCGCCGCGCTGCAGGTGTGGACGCTGCCGGCCGATCCGCGCAGCGGCCAGCCGCTGCCCAAGCCCGACGCGACAGGCCTGGCCGCGGCGGTCTGTGCCGGCGAAATCGCCCGCCTGCTGACCGAGGCCGCGGCCGGCGCAATCACGCTGGGCGAGCGGCCGCTGCGCGCGGCCGACATCGCGGTGCTGGTGCGCACCCATGCCCAGGGCAGCGCGATGCGCCAAGCGCTGGCTGCGCTGGGGGTGGGCAGCGTCGAGCTGTCGCAGGCCAGCGTCTTCGGCGGCAGCGATGCCGAGGAGCTCGAGCGCCTGCTCGCGGCGGTGCTCGAGCCGGCCCGCGGCGCGCTGCTGAAGGCCGCGCTGGCGACCCGCTGGCATGGCCTGGATGCGGCGCAGATCGACGCGCTGGCCGACGACGAGCCCGGACTATCGGCGCTGCTGCAGCGCTTCTCGGCCTACCAGGCGCTGTGGCGCAGTCGTGGTGTCGGCTTCATGCTGCGCCAGTGGCAGCAGCAGGAGCAGGTGGCGCAGCGGCTGCTGGCCGCCGCCGACGGCGAGCGGCGGCTGACCAACCTGCTGCACCTGGCCGAATGCCTGCACCAGGCCGCCGCCGAGCACCCCGCGCCCGAGGCCCTGCTGCGCTGGCTGCAGGCCCGGCGCGAAGGCGGTGCCGCCGGCGACGAGGCGACCCAGCTGCGGCTGGAGAGCGACCGCAACCTAGTGCAGATCGTCACGATCCACAAGAGCAAGGGGCTGGAGTACCCAGTGGTGTTCTGCCCCTTCCTGTGGGACGGCCGGCTGCGCCCGGCCGGCGATGGCATCGAAGGCGCCGCCCGCCACGACGACGACGGCGAGGCGGTGATCGACTTCCGCGCCGGGCTCGACGACGGCTTCGACGAGGCCGCGGCCAAGGCCGAGGCCCGGCTCGAGGCCGCCGCCGAGACGATGCGCCTGATCTACGTGGCGCTGACCCGCGCGATGCACCGCTGCTACCTGGTCGCCGGCAGCTACCGCAGCCGCGCCGGCCGCTACTGGAGCACCGCCGAAAGCCGCCGCAGCGCGCTGAACTGGCTGGTCGCCGGCGGCGGCAGCGCGCCCGAAGCCTGGTTCGCCGCGAAAAGCCAGGCTGCCGCCCCGGCGACCGTCGACGCGGCGTGGGCCGCGCTGGCCGACGGCGATGGCGCTGCGCCGGCGTTCGCGGTCGCGCCGCTGCCGCCGGCCTGGCGCCAGCCGTTGCCGGTCCAGCACGACGGTGCAGCAGCGCCGCAGGCGCTGCCGCCGCCGCAGGACCTGGGCGCCGCCTGGTGGATCGGCAGCTACAGCGCGATGCTGCGCACGGCGGACGGGCCCGCCGCCGACACGGTGCCGGCAGCAGCGCCGCCGCCGCTGCGCCCGAGCGACGAGCGCGAAGCGGGCGGCCGCGCCGCCGCCGACCACGACCTGCTGGCCAGCGCCGAGACCGCGGCGGTCGAGCCCGGGCCCGGCGGCGCGGCGCTGGCGGCCGACGACATCCTGGGCTTCCCGCGCGGCGCGGTGGCCGGCGAATGTGTTCACGCGCTGTTCGAGGAGGCCGATTTCGGCGACCGCAGCCACTGGCCGATGGCGGTCGCCCGCGCATTGCAGCGACACCCGCCGACGACCGATGCGGCCGCCGCCGCGCGGGCACCGGGCCAGCTGCAGCGCCTGCTGGCCGACGTGCTCGACACCCCGCTGCCGCTGGGCGGCAGCCGGCCGCTGCGGCTGGCCGAGCTGCCTGCGCAGCGGCGGCTGGCCGAACTGGAGTTCCACCTGCCGGTGCCGCGGCTGGCCAGCGCGGACCTGGCAGCGCTGCTGGCGAAGCTGGGCTATGCGGGCGCGGCGCCCGACTTCGGCCTGCTGCAGGGCTACCTGAAGGGCTTCATCGACCTGGTGTTCGAGCACGACGGCCGCTTCTTCGTGGCCGACTGGAAGTCGAACCACCTCGGCGACGCGGCGGCCGACTACGGCGAAGAGCCGATCGCCGCGGCGATGGCCGAGCACCACTACCACCTGCAGTACCTGCTGTACACCGTGGCGCTGCACCGCTGGCTGGGCCGGCGGCTGGCCGCTTACGACTACGAGCGCCATGTCGGCGGCGTGCTGTACCTGTTCGTGCGCGGGCTGCGGCCGCCCTGGCGCGACGCCGGCGGCCGGCCGACCGGGCTGTTCTTCCACCGGCCGGCGGCGGCGGCCATCGAGTCGCTGTCGGCACTGCTCGCCGGCGACGAGGGTCCGCAGTGAGCACCATCGAACAGGTCCCCGAAGCGGCGCTGGCCGAGGGCTTCGCCCGCCAGGTGCAGCGCTGGGCGACGGCCCGCGGCGCGAGCCCGCCCGCCGCCGCGGCGGTGGCGGCGGCGGCGCGGGCGGTCAGCCTGGCGACCAGCGACGGCCATGTCTGCCTCGACCTGGCCGAATGGCTGGCCCTGCCGCCGGGGGCAGACCCGGCGCCCGACCGCGCCGCGTGGCGCCAGCGGCTGCTGGGCTCGGGCCTGGTCGGCACGCCGCAGCAGCCGGGCGTGCTGCCGCTGATCCTCGACGCCGCCGATCGCCTGTACCTGCACCGCTACTTCGACTTCGAGCGCCGGCTGGCGCAGCGGCTGGTGCGCTGCATCGCCGCGCCGAATGAAGGCCTCGATGAAGGCCTCGACGGGGCGGACACCGCAGCGCTGCTGACCCGGCTGTTCGGCGCCGACGCTGTCGAGCCATCGCCCGACTGGCAGCGGCTGGCCGCCGCGCTGGCGCTGCGCAAGCGCCTGACGGTGATCAGCGGCGGCCCGGGCACCGGCAAGACCACCACCGTGGTCAACCTGCTGGCCTGCGTGCTGGCAGGCCAGCCGGGCTCGCGCATCGCGCTGGCCGCGCCCACCGGCAAGGCCGCGGCGCGGCTGGCCGAGGCGCTGCGCCAGCGCGCCGGCCACCTCGACGAGCCGCTGCGCCGGCTGCTGCCCGACGAAGCCTTCACGGTGCACCGGCTGCTGGGCGTGCGGCCCGAGGGCAGCCCCGACGCCGCCGACGGGCCGTTCGTTCACCATGCCGGCAACCGCCTGCCGCTGGACCTGCTGGTGGTCGACGAGGCCTCGATGCTCGACCTGGCGCTGGCCACCCGGCTGCTGGAGGCGGTGCCCGACAGCGCCCGCATCGTGCTGCTGGGCGACAAGGACCAGCTCGCCGCGGTGGCCGCGGGCGCGGTGTTCGCCGAGCTCGGCGCCGACCCGTCGCTGAGCCCCGCCTGCCGCGAGCAGCTCGGCGCGCTGTGCGCCGTCGCGCCGTCGCGCATCGTGCCGGCCGCGCCGCTGCAGCCCAGCGTGCTCGCCGACAGCGTGGTCTGGTTCGACCGCAACTTCCGCTTCGCCGCCGATTCGGGCATCGGCCGGCTCGCCGCCGACACCGTCGCCGGCCGCAGCGACGCGCTGCTGGGCTGGCTGCGGGCCGGCGCCGACGCCTCGGTGCAGTGGCTGGCCGACGCCGACGAGACCTTGACGCCGGCCATGCTGGCGGCGATCGACCAGGGCTTTGCCGGCTACCTCGCCGCGCTGCGCGCGGGCCTGGCCGATGCCGACGCGCCGGCGCGCATCACCGAGGCCTTCGGCGCCTTCCGCGTGCTGTGCGCGCTGCAGGACGGGCCGCGCGGCGTCGCCGCGGTCAACCAGGCCGTCGGCCGCCGCGTCGTGCAGGCGCTGGGCGAGGTCGCGCCACGGCCCGACCCGCGCTCGGCGTGGTTCACCGGCCGGCCGGTGATGGTGCTGCGCAACGATGCCGCGCTGAAGCTGTTCAACGGCGACATCGGCATCACGCTGCCCGGTGCCGACGGCGCGCTGCAGGTCGTCTTCCCCGCCGCCGACGGGGGCTTTCGCGCGCTGTCGCCGCTGCGGCTGCCGCCGCACCAGACCGCCTTCGCGATGACGGTGCACAAGTCGCAGGGCTCGGAATTCGACGCGGTGCTGGTGCTGCTGCCGGCGCGCCAGAGCCGGGTGCTGAGCCGCGAGCTGGTCTACACCGCGGTCACCCGGGCGCGGCGCCGCGTCGCGCTGGCCGCCCCGGCGCCGGTGCTGGCCGCGGCGCTGCAGGCGGTCACGCGTCGCCACTCGGGGCTGCTGGACCGGCTGCGCGAGGCGGTGGCCGCAACGGCCGGAGCGGCCGCGACGGTGGCGCCCGCGGTCCCGCCGGTGTAGGCTGGCCGGACCGCCAACCGCCTGAGGAGCACCGCATGTCGAGCCATGTCTACAAGATGCTGGAACTCGTCGGATCGTCGACCGTCGGCACCGACGACGCGATCCGCAACGCCATCGCGACGGCGTCGAAGACGCTGCGCCACATCGACTGGTTCGAGGTGCTCGAGACGCGCGGCCACATCGCCGACGGCAAGGTGGCGCATTTCCAGGTCACGCTGAAGGTCGGCTTCAGGCTCGAGGCCTGAATCCCGCCTGATCCGGGCCGGCCTTCAGCGGCTCAGGCCGCGCGCCGCGACCGGCCAGATCGCCTCGACGATGCCGCCGCGCAGCGCAACGATGTCGTCGTGCAGGTTCAGCGTCGGGTCGCAATGGCCCGGCACCAGCAGCAGCTGTGCGCCCAGTTCAGGCCGCGGCGCGGCCGCGTCGCGGCAGCGGACGATGCCGTGCTCGTCGTTGGCCGCGGCGTAGACGAGCTGCGGGCTCTCGGCGCCGGCGTGCCAGACCGTGGGCAGGCCCGAGTCGACCGCCAGCGACTTGAGCCCGGCGTCGACGATCACCCGCGTGCCGTCGCCGACGCTCATCACCGTGCAGGCGAGGAACAGGCTGTGCTCGAAGCGCCATGCCGAAGACGCATCGTTGCGGCCGTAGTCGCCGTCCATGAAGACGTACGAGCCCGGCTGCAGCTCGGTGTAGACGCCGCTGGCCAGGTCGAACTCGACGCTGCCGGTGCCGCCGCCGGTCACCGTCGGGCAGGCGACGCCGGCCTGCGCGAGCGCCGCGACGACCTCGCCGGCGCGCGCCGCGGCGCGTTGCGCGGCGTCGCGCCGGTCGGCCTGGCGCCGCACGTGCTGCACCCCACCCTGGTAGGCCTGCAGCCCGCCGAAGCGCAGCTGCGGGTGCGCCGCCAGCGCGTCGAGCAGGCGCAGCACCGCCGGCGCGTCGGGCACGCCGCAGCGGCCCTGGCCGATGTCGACCTCGACGAACACCGCCAGGGCGCTGCCGTGGCGGGCCGTGGCCTCGGCCAGCGCGGCCACCTGCGCGGGATGGTCGACGCAGACGCTGAAGCGGCCCTGCCGCGCCATGCGCGCCAGCAGGTCGGCCTTGGCCGCCCCGACGACCTCGTTGCTGACGTGGATGTCGGCGATGCCGGCGGCCAGGAAGGGCAAGGCCTCGCTGACCTTCTGGCAGCAGATGCCGACTGCCCCGCGCCGCAGCTGCGCCAGTGCGATCGCCGGGCACTTGTGCGCCTTGGCATGCGGGCGCAGCGCGACGCCGGCGGCGCCGGCGGCGGCCTGCAGGCGGTCGAGGTTGCGCTCGAACGCGTCGAGGTCGAGGACCAGCGCGGGGGTGTCGACCGCCGTGAGCGGGTCGCCCGGGCGGGCCGCGGGCGGCAGGGCCAGGTTCGGAGGGTATGCAGTGGTCTGGGTCATGGTTGCCGGGTTCGCCTGCTGGTTCAGCCCGCCGCCCGCAGCGCGGCCTCATTGGCCGGCCACACGCCGCGTTCGGTGACCAGGCCGGTCACCAGCCGTGCCGGCGTGACGTCGAAGGCCGGGTTCAGCGCCGCGCTGCCGTCGGGCACCAGCTGCACCTCGGCGAGGCCGCCGTCGGCGGCGCGGCCGCTGACATGCGTCAGCTCGCGCGCCGACCGATGCTCGATCGGGATCTCGGCCAGGCCGTCGTGCAGCCTGCGGTCCAGCGTCGACAGCGGCATCGCGACGTAGAACGGCACGCCGTTGTCATGCGCGGCCAGCGCCTTCAGGTAGGTGCCGATCTTGTTGCAGACGTCGCCGCGGGCGCTCACCCGGTCGGCTCCGACGATCACCACATCGACCTGGCCGTGCTGCATCAGGTGGCCGCCGGCGTTGTCGGCGATCACCGTGTGGGCCACGCCCTGCTGGCCCAGCTCCCAGGCCGTCAGGCTGGCGCCCTGGTTGCGCGGCCGGGTCTCGTCGACCCAGACATGCACCGCCAGCCCGGCCGCCTGGGCCTGGTAGACCGGCGCCAGCGCGGTGCCCCAGTCGACCGTCGCCAGCCAGCCGGCGTTGCAGTGGGTCAGCAGGTTCAGCGGCCGGCCAGGGCTGTGCGCCGCCAGCGCCTGCAGCAGCGCCAGGCCGTGGCGGCCGATCGCGGCGTTGACCGCGACGTCCTCGTCGGCGATGGCCTCGGCCTCTCGCCAGGCCGCCGCCTGCCGCTGCGGCAGCGGCAGCGGCAGCAGCGCGGCCAGCATGCGCGAGGTGGCCCAGGCCAGGTTCACCGCGGTCGGTCGGGCGCCGTCCAGCGTCGTCTTGGCCGCATGCAGCGCCTCGTCGTCCACCGCATCGGCGCATTGCAGCGCGATGCCGCAGGCGGCCGTGGCGCCGATCAGCGGCGCGCCGCGCACCACCATCTCGGCGATCGCCGCCCTGACATCGGCCAGGCTGGACAGGCGGGCGACCTCCAGCCGGTGCGGCAGCCGGCGCTGGTCGATCGCGAAGCAGGCCCGCCGATCCGGCGCCGGCCACAGGCTGCGGCGATGGACGCCGGCGACCTTCACAGCACGCGCCCGGCGACCGACTTCAGCTTCTGCACCAGCGCCGCGTCGCGCGCGGCCGGCGCGGTGATCAGCGCATGGTCCAGTGCACGGCGGCAGGCGCAGGCGGCGCCGGCCGGGTCGTGGGCGACCGGGCCGGCGGCCCGGGCCACCATCGTGCGGGCGGCGTCGGCATTGCGCAACAGCACCCCGATGATGGCCTCGACCGTGACGTCGTCGTGGTGCGGGTGCCAGCAGTCGAAGTCGGTCACCATCGCGACGCTGGCGTAGCACAGCTCGGCCTCGCGGGCCAGCTTGGCCTCGGGCATGTTGGTCATGCCGATCACGTCGCAGTTCCAGCTGCGGTACAGCTGCGATTCGGCCAGCGTCGAGAACTGCGGCCCCTCCATCACCAGGTAGGTGCCGCCGCGCTGGTGCGGGATGGCCAGCCCAGCCAGCGCGGCCTGCAGGTGGTCGCCCAGCCGCGGGCAGACCGGCTGGGCCATCGACACATGGGCCACGCAGCCGGTGTCGAAGAAGCTCTTCTCGCGCGCGAAGGTGCGGTCGATGAACTGGTCGACGACGACGAAGGTTCCCGGCGGCAGATCGGCGCGCAGGCCGCCCACCGCGCTGAGCGACAGCACGTCGGTGGCGCCCAGCTGCTTCAGGGCCGCGATGTTGGCGCGGTAGTTCAGCGCCGACGGCGGCAGCCGGTGGCCGCGGCCATGGCGCGGCAGGAAGGCCAGCCGCACCGGCCCGGCGGCGCTGGCCAGCGTGCCGGTGAAGACCTGGTCCGACGGTGCGCCCCAGGGCGTGTCGACCGTGACCCAGGCGGTGTCGGTCAGCCCCGGCAGGTCGTACAGGCCGCTGCCGCCGATGATCGCCAGCAGGCCGTTGGCCCCGGCCGGGTCGCTCGCCGCGAGGCTTGCCGTCATGAACGCTCCGTCAGTTCAGGAAACCGCATTGTCGACGGCCGCGGCGCCGAGCCGGGCCTGGTGGGCCTGCCGGGCCACCTCGCGCAGCGGCAGCACCTTCATCCGGTGGTCGCTCCAGACCTGGCGCCAGCGGCGCGCGCCGGGGCAGCCGTTCCACAGCCCCAGCATGTGGCGGCTGATGTGCGGCCAGGGCACGCCGTGGGCGGCCTGCTGGGCGTCGGCGTAGTCCCACATCCGTTCTTCGAGTGCCAGGCGCCAGTCGTCGTCGACCGCCGGCGCGCTGCCCTCGAGCCAGAAGCGCGCGTCCCAATCGGCCATCAGGCTCGGGTGGTGGTAGGCCTCGCGGCCGATCATCACGCCGTCGACCACGGCCAGCTGCTCGGCGATCCGGTCGTTGCTGCGCAGCCCGCCGTTGATCAGCACCGTCAGCTGTGGCATCTCGCGCTTGAGCCGGTGCACCAGCTCGTAACGCAGCGGCGGCAGCTCGCGGTTGTCCTTGGGGCTGATGCCCTGCAGCCAGGCGTTGCGGGCGTGCACGATGAACACCGTGCAGCCGGCCTCGGCCACGGTGGCGACGAAGTCGCGCAGGAAGTCGTAGCGCTCGATGCGGTCGATGCCGATGCGGTGCTTCACCGTCACCGGCAGGTCGTCGCCCAGCACGTCGCGCATCGCCTTCACGCCGTCGCGCACCAGCGCCGGCTCGGCCATCAGGCAGGCGCCGAAGGCGCCGCGCTGGACCCGTTCGCTCGGGCAGCCGCAATTCAGGTTGATCTCGTCGTAGCCCCATTGCCGCGCCAGCCGCGCGGCCTGCGCCAGCTCGGCCGGCTCGCTGCCGCCAACCTGCAGCGCCAGCGGATGCTCCGCGGCGTCGAAGTCCAGGTGGCGCCGCAGGTCGCCGTGCAGCAGCGCGCCGGTGGTCACCATCTCGGTGTAGAGCCGGGTGCGGCGGGTGATCAGACGGTGGAAGAACCGGCAGTGGCGGTCGGTCCAGTCCATCATCGGCGCGACGGACAGGCGCCAGGGGCTGAGTGTTTGTCTGGATTGCACTGATCCCCTCGATCCCGGCCCGGCACCTTGCGCCACGAATGAAACGCCTGCATCGACCCTCGCGACGCGGTTCATGCATGGTAATCAATCGGTTGAGCACGGTGATCGGGCTTCGGCGCGCAGGGCCGTGACGCCCTTGCGGTCCGCCCTGCCCGGTGCCGGTGCTGCCGATTCGCCACGACCCTCGCACCTGCCGTCGCGGACGCGATCCGCGCCGACGAAATGCGCAACCTGGAGCAGCGCCCGGCTTCCTGTCCCAGCCAGCCTTCGGGCCACGCAGTCGGCAGGCTGCAGGACGCCCGGCGACCCCGAGCGGCCCCAGGGAATCAGGGCGAGCAGTCACCCGCTGCCAGCGGTCAGCCCTTGGCGGCCACGCACTGCGCCAGCCCGTCGAGCGGCAGGTCGTCGATGGCGGCCACGCCGTGTCCCGCTTCGCCGATCCTGGCGCGCGGGTTCATCTGCACCGGGCGCTGGCGCAGCCGCGCCACGTCGGCCGGTTGGACCACGTCGGTCTGGGTGATCAGGATGCGGTCGGCAAATCCCACCTGCTCCTGGGCCTCGTGGTGCTCGTCGAGCTGTTGCGGCGCAGGCCTGGCGTCGACCATCGTGACGATGGCGTCCAGCAGGTACTGCCGGCCGATCTCCTCGTCGACGAAGAAGGTCTGCGCCACCGGGGCAGGGTCGGCGAGACCCGTGGTCTCGATGATCACGCGGTCGAATTCCAGCTGCCCGGCTGCCTTCCTGGCGTGCAGCTCGCCGAGGATGCGCACCAGGTCGCCGCGCACGGTGCAGCAGATGCAGCCGTTGTTCATCTCGATGACCTGCTCGCCCTGGTCCTGCACCAGCAGTTCGTTGTCGATGCCGGCCTCGCCGAACTCGTTCTCGATCACCGCGATGCAGTGCCCGTGCTGCTCCTTCAGGATGCGGTTCAGCAGCGTGGTCTTGCCGCTGCCCGGGAAGCCGGTGAGGATGGTCACGGGGTGAGGCTCATGGGCCGTTCTCCAGAGGGGCGGACGCCATGACTAGGCGCGTGGGGCCGAGCCGTTGCGCAGCGCGCTCGAAGCGCCGTACGCCGACAGCGCGAGCGCGACGCAGGCTCCGCTGGGGGCATCGAAGCCCCAGCTGGCGGCCAGGCCTGCCGCGCAGGCGGCCACCGCACCGGCCCAGGCCAGAAGGCGAGCGGCGCCGGCGCGTTGCCACAGCGCCGGTGCGATCAGCGCGGCGAATACCAGGAACAGGCCGAGCACCGGCACGGCCAGGCTGGCCACGATCGCAAACAAGGGGAAGAAGACGCCGTCTCGCGCCAGGCGCCGGCCGGCCACCAGCACCACCGCGGCACAGACGGCCAGCACCGCCACCTGGGGCCACTGGGCCCACAGCACGTCGGCGGCGAGCAGCTCGGACATGCGCTCGCGGCCATGCGGGTCCTGGCGCGCGCCCAGCAGTGCGACGCTGGCGCCCAGCACGTACAGCAGCCCGATCAGCGCCTCGCGCTGCTCGGGCCAGCGGCGCGACAGCAGCGCCACGGCGCCAGCGCAGGCCAGTGCGCCGGCCACGGCGAACGCCTGGGTGGCGAGCCAGTCGGGGTGATCCACCAGCGAACCCACCCACAGCGCCGAGGCAGCCGCGGCCTGCGCGACGGCGAGGTCGATGAACACCACGCCGCGCGCCAGCACCTGCGCACCCAGCGGCGCCAGGGCCAGCACGCCGAACAGCAGCGCGGCCATCGGCAGCTCGAACCAGGCATGCCGCAACAGTGCCTGCACGCTCACCGCCCGGCCACCTGCAGCAGTTCGCGCAGCAGGCCGTCGAACCAATGTGCGAGCTCACGCTCGCCGCCGTCGTCGGGCACCGTGGCGGGCAACACCAGCAAGGGCACGCGTGCGCCGGCGCTCGCCAGTTGCCCGCTGAGCCAGCGACCCGGGCGCGGGTCCTGGTAGCCCGAGATCACCACGGCCATCGGCGGTGCTGCACGCAGACCGTCCAGCAGGCGCTGCAGATGCCCGGGCGTCGGCGACATGCCCGGCTTGGGCTCCAGGTCGGCCGTCTGCCGGATGCCCAGCCAGTGCCACAGGTAGCCGAACCCGGTGTGCTGCGCCGCCACCTGCCGGCCGCGCAGCGGCGCAGCGAGACGCTCCCACTCGAGGATGCGTTGCCGCCAACGCAGCTCGAACGCCGAGCGGCGCGCCTCGATGCCGGCACGTTCGGCGGGCGCTTCCTTGCCCAGGCGCTCGGCAAGTGCCTGGGTCACTTCGAGCAGCTTGCGCGGATGCACATGCAGGTGCGGGTTGCCCTCGGCATGCACGTCACCGGCCCAGGGCGTGCCGATGGCGCCGGGTTGCGGATCGATCAGCTCCACATGATCGGCGGCAAGGAACACGTCGCGCGCGCGCGCATTGCCGGCACGCTCCTGCAGCGACGGCAGCCAGCCCGACTCGAGCGACGCGCCGGTGCACACCGCCAGATCGGCCGAGCGCAGCTGTGCGATCAGCGCCGGCCGCGCCTCGATGTGATGCGGATCCTGCCCTGCGTGCGTGGCCACGTGCACACGCGCCGTGGGCAGCAGCACACGCGTCAGCGCGGCCCACTCGGGCTCGCAGGCGAACACGGTGAACGCGGCGGCCGGCGTCGCCAGCCCCAGGCTCGCCCACACCGGCAAGACGGCGCCAAGCCGCCCCAGGCCCCGTTCAGTAGGCGTGCGCACCATGAGCCCCGAAAGCGATCACGTACTGCAGTTGCACCGTGCGCTTCGCCGGATCGGCGAACCCGACCGCGTCCCATTGGGTCGTGAACTGCAGCCGCAGCGACTGCATGTGGCTGGGCTTCCAGACCGCCATCAGCGCCGCCTCGCGCAGCAGGCCGTTGTCGAAGTGCTCGCCGTGCTGGATGCGCACGCGCAGCCAGTCGGCGCGGGCGCCCACCTCCCAATCGGGCCGGAAGCGCCAGACCCCCCGGATCGAGTTCGACTCGTCGCGGTCCTGCGGCGTGGCGTAGCGGTTCAGATCGGTGATGCGCCCCGCCTCGAAGCCCGCGCGCAGCTGCTGATTGCGGCTGTTGCCGTCGGGCGCCCATTTCCAGACGCCGTCGATCATCCAGGTCTTGCCGCCGGTGAACTGCGCGCCGTGGTGGTGGTCGTGGTCGTGCTCGTCCTCTTCTTCTGCATGGTCCTCGACGGCTGCCTCGCGGCGGTTGCGGATGTACGACAGGCCCAGCTGCCAGCTGTGCGAACGCCCGAGGTCGGCGCCGGTCTTGACGACGAAGGTCGTCACCCCGGGTCGGCCCGGCTCGTTGGCGGTCTCTTCGACCAGGCGCTTGCCTCGGAAGGCCTCGACGCCGAGCATCAGGTAGAACGGCGTCGGCGCGGTCCAGTTCAGGCGCAGCCCGTCGTCGTTCCAGTGACCGCCGTAGAACCCGCGGTACAGCAGCGGACGCTCGACGAAGTCGTCCGCGTGCGGGTGCTGCTGGTTCAGGTAGCCGATCTGCGACGCGAAACGGCCGGCCCGCATCTGCAGCCCGGCTGGCAGGCGCGTGGTCTCGAGCCAGGCCTCCTCGAGGGCGCCCTCGAGCTTGCGCTCGTGCGTCTCGACGGTGGCGGTGAGCTTGGCCGTGAACCACGAGCCCAGCGGGCCGCTGGCCGTGAGGTCGCTGTGGCCGAGCTGCGGCCCCTGGTCGCGGCCGCCGAGGGCGAGCGTGTGGGTGGTGTAGGCGACATCCAGCACCGCGCCGAACTGCCAGCCGCCGAGGCCGGGGGCGCCCTGGGCGCGGGCGTGGCCGGGCAGTGCACAGAAGGTGGCCAGCAGCATCAGGCACGGCCACGTGGCACGAACGCATGCGGTTCTCAATGCGTGCTCCTCAACGGTTGATGCCCAGCCACGCGAGACCCGAAGGCGTGTAGCCGAGGTCGCGCCGCGTCACCACGGCGCCGGTGGTGCTGTCGACCACCACCAGCTGCCGCGCCACCGGGTCGGTGTGGTAGACCTCGTCGCGTGCGCCGTTGGCGGCGATGGCAGGCCAGGGCGCGGCGGTGGGCATCGCGGGAATCGCGCCGGCCACGCGCGCCAGATTCACCCAGCTGCCGCCCTGGCGCTGCGCGACAGTCAGCGTGCCCTGATCGTCGACGATGAAGAAGCGCTGGCCGCTGCGGTCGAAGCCATGCGCGCGGCGTACGCGGCCGGTGGCCCAGCCCTCGGGCGTGAAGTCGCTCACCGTGGCCGTTTCGCCGTTCACGGCGTAGAAGCGCGTCGTCACCGGTGCCGGCGCGGCGCCTTCGGTCGCGATGCCGATGAAGTGGTCCGGCAGCCTCGGGTGGCCCGCGATCGTGCCCACGCGCAGCGCGGTGGCCAGGCGCTGGCCGTCGCTGACGGTCGTCGCCGTCGGGTGCCTGACCAGCATCATGCCGTCGATGCAACCCACCAGCGTGCTGCTGCCCGTGCTGAAGCTGCCGTGCATGCCGTTGCAGGCCGTCGGCAGTTCACGATCGAGCAGATAAGCGGTGCCGTTGCGTTGATGCAATGCCAGGCGGGTGGGCAAGGTGTCGGCACCCGCGCTCCAGCCGGCCAGGAGCTTGGCGCCCACCGGCTCGGCCAGGCCGTGCATCGGCGAACCCAGATCGAGCGAGGCGACCACGCTGCCGGCGGCGATGGAGGCATCCGTCAGCAGGCGCACGCCGGCGTTCTGCACCGGCGAGTCCGCGCTGTTGCCGTCCAGGAAGACGGCCGCCTGGACGCCGGCCTGGATGTCGTAGTGCGTAGGGCGCGAACCCGCCAGCACGAAGCTCATGAGGCGCGACGCCTGCTTGTAGTCGTGCAGGTGGTCTGCAGGTCCTCCTGCCAGATGTCGCCGTCGACGAACTGCACCCGATCCTGGGTGCGCTGCGGTACCACGGCGTAGCGACCGCCCGGGCTGGCGTACACCGCCGATGGGGCGCTCTGCATGACATGGCTGGCTTCGACGCTGCCGCTGTCCAGGTCGTGCACGCGCAAGGTGGTGGCATTCGCCTCCGCGACCGCCAGGCGCCCCGCGGTGTCGATCGTGACCTCGTCGTGATCGTGGTCGTCTTCGCTGTCGACGCCGCCACCGCATGCGGCAAGCACGGACGTGGCGGCCAGGCCGGCCAGCAGCCACCGGCGGATCGGGTTCTCGGGTCTCACCGTGGTTTCCTCCTGGTTGCGTGGTTCAGAGTTCGTGGACGTCCGTGCGCCTGGGCCGCGACCTCGGTGCGCTGCCAGTTCGAGAGGGGCTCGGGCAGGCGAGGAGGGCTCATGTCGGCGGCGCGAGCGACCCGGGTCTTATTCGTAATGGTAATGCATTATCATGTAAGCCGACCGATGCGCTGAGGGCGACGCCTGCCGGTCCCGCCACATTGCGACCGAAGGCCACCCCTCCACTTCCGGTACCCTTGATGCATGGAACGCAACACCCGACAGCGCAGCGCGATCCGCGACGCCATCGCGCAGGCCGACCGCCCCCTGCTGCCGCAGGAGGTGCTGGATGCCGCCCAGAAGGAAGTGCCGGGCCTCGGCATCGCGACCGTCTATCGCAATCTCAAGGTGCTGGTCGAGGAAGGCGAGTTGCAGGCGGTCAACCTGCCCGGGGAGAACCCGCGCTTCGAGCTGGTGGGGCACCAGCACCACCATCACTTCCAGTGCCGGCAGTGCCAGCGTGTGTTCGACGTGCATGCCTGCCCGGGCGACCTGTCGCGGCTGGCGCCGCAGGGTTTCACGGTCGAGGATCACGACCTGACGCTGTATGGACGCTGCAGCGACTGCGGGCCGCCGACTCGCCCCGCCCGGCGCGTGGCGGCCAAGTCAGCCGCGGCACACGGCCACACGCACCGGCATCGGGGCTGACCCGGCAGCCCGTCAGGGGCCTGGCATGTTGACGGCGGGCGCCGCCGTGCGCCTGGCCTGGGCCAGCGTGGCGATCGCCGCGATGTGGCTGGCCGTGGGGTGGGCGCTGTCGTGAGCCCCGCCGTGCGCATCCGCGACCTGACGGTGGCCTACCGCGGCCACCCGGCGGTCCATCACCTCAGCGGCGACTTCGGCAGCGGCCAGTTGACCGCCGTGGTCGGCCCCAATGGCGCGGGCAAGAGCAGCCTCCTGGGCGCGCTGGGCGGCACGATCCGCGACTACGAGGGCCGCATCGAGCGCGACCCGGCGCTGCCTGTGGCCTATTTGCCGCAAGCCTCGGCACTGGACCGCAGCTTTCCGGTGCGCGTGAGCGAGGTCGTGGCAATGGGCTTGTGGGCGCGCATCGGCAGCTTCGGCGGACTGCGGCGCGACGAACGCGTGCGCATCGACCAAGCGCTGGCCGCCGTGGGCCTGAGCGGGTTCGGGCAGCGCTGGCTGGGCGAGCTCTCGGCCGGCCAGGCGCAGCGTGTGCTGTTCGCCCGCGTGCTGGTGCAGGACGCCGGGCTGATCCTGCTCGACGAACCCTTCAACGCCATCGACGCTCGCACCACGGCCGACCTGCTGGCGCTGCTGCATCGCTGGAAGCACGAGGCGCGAACCGTGATCGCCGTGCTTCACGACCTGGAGCAGGTGCGCGAGCACTTCGAGCAGGTGCTGTTGCTGGCCCGCGAGCGCGTGGCCTGGGGGCCGACGGCCGAGGTGCTGAGGGCCGAGCACCTGTTCAAGGCACGGCAGATGGCCGAAGCCTGGGACGAGTTCGCGCCGCGCTGCGAGGTGTCGTCGTGAGTCTTCCGGCTGCAGCGTTGTGGGAGCCGTTCGTCGAGTTCGCGTTCATGCGCCGCGCGTTGGTGGCCACGCTGGCGCTGTCGCTGGGCTGCGCCCCCATCGGCTGCGTGCTGGTGCTGCGCCGCATGAGCCTGGTCGGCGATGCGATGGCGCATGCCGTGCTGCCCGGTGCGGCGGCGGGGTTTCTGCTCGCCGGGCTGTCGCTGCCGGCCATGAGCCTGGGCGGCTTCGTCGCCGCGCTGGCGGTGGCGCTGGCGGCCGGCTTCGTCACCCGCGGCACGCCGCAGCGCGAGGACGCCAGCTTCGCGGCCTTCTACCTGATGGCGCTCGCACTCGGCGTGCTGCTGGTGTCGTGGCGTGGCAGCCAGGTCGACCTGATGCACATGCTGTTCGGCAGCGTGCTGGCGGTGGACGACGCCGGGCTGCTGCAGATCGCAGCGGTGACCAGCGCCACGCTGTGGGCGCTGGCGCTGATGTACAGGCCGCTGGTGCTGGAGAGCTTCGACCCCGGCTTCCTGCGCAGCGTGGGCGGCCCGGGGGCACACGCACACATGCTGCTGCTGGTGCTGCTGGTGGCCAACCTCGTCAGCGCCTTCCAGGCGATCGGCACGCTGATGGCCGTCGGCCTGATGATGCTGCCGGCCGCCGCCGCGCGATTCTGGGTCGCCGGACTGCCGGCGATGGCGGCCTTCGCGGTCGCCATCGGCGCTGTGTCCGGCACGGCCGGGCTGTTGCTGAGCTATCACGCCGAACTACCCTCCGGCCCTAGCATCGTGCTGGCCTGCGGTGCGGCCTACATCGCCTCGGTGCTCCTCGGCGCCCGCGACGGCATCGTCACGCGGCGCCTGCGCGCCACGGTCCACCTCGTCCGTTGAACACCATGAGACCCATCCGTCGCCGAGCCTTCTGCCAGGGCAGCGCCGCCCTGACCACGCTGTTCCCGCTGGCGATCGGGGCGCAGCCCCCCGCGCCCCGCGTCGTCGCCAGCTTCTCGATCCTGGCAGACATGGCGCAGGAACTCGTGCCCGCCGGCGTGCAGGTCACGGCCCTCGTGGGCCCGGATTCCGATGCGCATGTCTACGAGCCCAGCCCGGCCGACGGCAAGCGTCTGGCCCAGGCCGACCTGGTGCTGGTCAACGGACTGGGGTTCGAAGGCTGGATCGAACGCATGGTCAAGGTCTCGGGCTACCGCGGCCCGGTCGCCGTGGCGAGCCAAGGCATCCAGCCTCGCAGCGGCGGTCACCACGACGGCGATCCCCACGCCTGGCAAGACCTGGCCCTGGCACGCCGCTATTCGGCCAACATCAGTGCAGCCATCGCCCAGCGCTGGCCAGGCCAGCGCGACGAGATCGCCAGGCGCAACGCCGACTACGTGGCGCGCATCGACCTGCTCGACGTAAGGGTGCGCCAGTGGCTGGGCGCCGTGCCGCGCGCGCAGCGCCGCGTGATCACGTCGCACGACGCCTTCGGCTATTTCGGTGTCGCCTACGGCGTGGACTTCCTGGCGCCGCAGGGCTGGAACACGCACAGCGAGCCCTCGGCAGCCGCGGTGGCGCGGCTGATCCGCCAGATCAGGAAGGACGAGGCGCGCGCGATCTTCGTCGAGAACATCAGCGACCCGCGCCTGGTGGAGCGCATCGCCCGCGAGGGCGGCGCACGCGTTGGAGGAACGCTCTACTCCGACGCGCTGTCCAAACCCGGCGGTCCTGCCGCGACCTACCTGCAGATGTTCGAGCACAACGCGCGCAGCCTGGCAGCCGCCCTGCAGGTCTGACGCCCTCTACACCCCCCTGCCGAAGGAGCCTCCAATGCACCGACCCGCCTTCACTCGCTCAATGGTCGCCCTGGCCATCGCATGCAGCGGGGGCGCCAGCGCGGTCTGGGCCGCCGGCAAGGCCCACGAGCACGGCGCCCTCAGGCTCGACGTGGCCATCGAGGGCAACAAGCTCACCATCGCGATGGAAGCGCCGCTGGACAACCTGCTCGGCTTCGAACGCGCACCGCGCACCGATGCCGAGCGCAAGGCGGCGGCCGACCTGCTGGCCCGCCTGCGCAGCCCCGGCACGGGCGTGCCGCTGTTCGCGCCGGACGCGGCGGCGCAGTGCACGCTGAGCCGGTCCGACGTGCAGGCACCGGTGCTCGAACCCGGGGCCGGGCCGGCGGCGAAGGATGAACATGCCGACCTCGATGCCAGCTACGAGTTCAGCTGCGCGAAACCCGACGAACTGCGCACGCTGGACGTCGGCCTGTTCGAGGCCTACAAGCGCACCCAGCGGATCGACGTGCAGGTGGCCGGTCCGAAGGGCCAGGCCAGGGTGACGCTCAAGCGGCCGGCGCGCACGGTCCGGCTGGCGCGGTGAGCAACGGGGCCGGGCCGTCCCCGGCGGCGCTGACGCTCGACGGCCTTCGCTATCGCCGGCCGCGCGCCGGCGCCGACACGCTGGGCCTCGAGCGCCTGCACCTGCAGCGGGCCGAACGCGTGCTGGTGCCGCAAGCCGGACAGGTCTGCCTGCCGGGCCAGGACTGGCGGACCCTGTCCGCCGGTCGGCGCGACCGCCCGCGTGCCCACTACATCGGCGACATCCTCCAGCAATCCGACCTGCTGCCTGGCTGACGACCATCACCTTGGTCGGCTGACGACGACGGTCTTGGCCGGTTGGGGCCGACGCCGGGCAGGTCCGGGGTGGCCTTGCCCGCGTTTCCCGGATCCCATAGCTGAGACTGTCATGCGGCTTGCCTTTGCTGGGCGGCAAGCCATTGCCCCTCGAACTTCATGGGGCTGACGTAGCCCAGCGACAAATGCAGTCGCCGGTAGTTGCGGTGCGGGACCAGGCGGTGACCGCCTACTTGCGCGGCGACAGCCGAGCAGCGCGGCAGGAACTCGACCGCGCGCGCAGCGAGATTGCCCGCACCGGCAGCACCGACCTGCTGGCGCGCTCCGAGCTGACGGGCTGCGCCGCCAGGGTCGCCAGCCTCGAATTCGGTCGCTGTGACGCCTTCGAGCCGCTGCGGCCCGACGCCGCGGCAGCCGAGCGGGCCTATGCCGGCTACCTGGCCGGCCAGCTGCCACCCGCCCAGGCGGCAATGCTGCCGCCGGCGCAGCGCAGCGTGGCCGTATCGGACGATGCCGACAGCGCCGCCGCAGCGCTGTCGCAGATCGCCGATCCGGTCTCGCGCCTGGTCGGCGCCGCGGTGCTGTTGCAGACCGGCCGCGCAAACCCGGCCGCCATCGTGCAGGCCGTCGATACCGCGTCGGCCCAGGGCTGGCGCCGACCGCTCTGGCCTGGCTGGGGGTTCAGCTGGAGCGCGCCGAGCAGGCCGGCGACGCCGGCCCGGCGCAGCGCCTGCGGCGCCGCATCGCGCTGGTCGCGGGGCTGGCCTGAACGTGCCCGCCCATGAAGGGTCGGCAAGCGACGCGCAACCGGCTACCCGGCATCGTCACTCAGCGCCGGCGGCTGGACCAGGTCGGCATCGATGTTCATGAGCATGCTGGCCAGCGACAGCGCGCGCCAAAGGTCGTCCGGCATCACCAGGATGGCTTCGGGGCTCCGCACCCGGGTCACCCGCGCGTGGATGCGCGCATGCTGATCCGGGGTCAGCAGGTGGCGCTGCCGCATGTCGTCCAGGGTCTACATCGCTCGTCTTTCGGTCTGGCCGGCGCTCGTTTGCCTCCTTGCCCCATCATCGCGTCCGCCCGAGCCTGCTCGCTGGTGCAGCGGCGCCGCCAGCGCCACGCCGTCGGGCAGTGCTTCACCCAGCGGGAAGACTTGCTTCAGGTCGCCGAGGATCATGCGCTGCGGCGTTCGACAAGACGGTGGACTTGTTCCGAGGTCGGCAGCGGATCGACCGCGCCGAAGCCGGTCGTCGCCAGGGCCGCGGCGGCGCTGGCCCAGCGTGCAGCCGTCACCGGGTCGGCGCCCTTGGCCACTTGTGCGAGATACGAGCCGTCGAAGCAGTCCCCGGCACCGGTGGCATCGACCGCGTCGACCGGGTGCGCCGCAACCGCAACGCAGCGCCGGCCGTCGGAGACCAGCGACCCGTGGCGACCGAGCTTCAGCACCACCGTCTTGGCGCCGATGCGGTGGCACCAAGCGACGATGTCCTCGGGCGCCGTCAGTCCGGAGACCAACTGCACGTCGTCCAGGCTGGGCAGGAAGTGATCGCAAAGCGGGATCGTCGCCAGGATGACCTCGCGCGCCAGCGCCAGCGGCCAGAGCTTCAGGCGCAGATTGGGGTCGTAGGCAATCAGCGCCCCGACCTCGCCTGCCAGGCGGATGGCGTGGGCGATGGCCTCGGTGGCCGACAGACTGATCGCCTGGCTGATGCCCGAGACATGCAGGATCTTCGTGCGCCGCAGCAGCGCCGCGGGCAGGTCGGCAGGCTGCATGCGGCTGGCGGCCGATCCGGCGCGCAGATAGCTGAACGAATGGCCGCTGTGATCGTGGCAGACGAAGTAGATCCCGGTCGGCGCCGACGCATCGACGGCGACCGTATCGGTGGTGACGCCTTCGCGCTGCCACAGGTCCAGCAGCATGCGGCCGAAGTCGTCATCACCCAGTCGGGTGAAGTACGCGCAGCGTGCACCCTGCCGGCTGGCTGCGATCACGGCATTCGAGGTGTCGCCGCCGAAGCCTTGCAGGTAGGTACGGCCGCCCAGGTCGCCGGTCTGGTTGAACTCCACCATCGCTTCGCCGATGGCGACGATGTCGAAGGACTTGTCGTGCATTTCAGCTGTCCAAGCCGAAGTCGAGCAACACCTTGCAGCTTTCGCGCGGGTTGCGCTCGGCAATGTCGAAGGCGCCACGCACGTCGCGGAAATCGACCTGGTGGGTGATGATCTGGCCGGGGTCGACCAGGCCGCGCGCGATCCAGTCGATCACGGTCGGGAACATCGCGCAGTTCAGCCGCGAGGCGTAGAGCGTCAGCTCCTTCTTCGTCAGCTCCTGCTGCGGGATCGCCGACGGCGTGTTCGAGAAGCCGAGCACGCCGATGCGCCCGGCCGGCGCGGCAATGCGCACCGCTTCCTCGAGGATGGACGGGTGGCACACCGCGTCGTAAATCAGCGTCGGCCCGCCGGCCACGCCACGCCGCGCCAGCGCCTCGGGCAGCGGTTCGCGCAAGGTGTTGATGGTCTCGTCCTCGGCCGCACCGATGCTGCGCGCAAGCGCCAGGCGTTCGTCGAAGTGGTCGGTGATGTAGGCCTTGATGCCGTAGACCTTCTTCAGCACCTGCAGCAGGTTCAGGCCGACCGGGCCAGCGCCGTAGATCAGCGCGATGTCGCTGGGCAGCACGCCGGTGCGGTGCGTGACGTTGGCCGCCACCGCGAAGGGTTCGATCACCGATGCACTTGGCAGCGCGAGGCCGGCCGGGATGACATAGGCGTTCTTCTCCGGCGCGCAGACAAACTGGCTGAAGCCGCCGTCGCGGTGCACGCCGATGACCTGCAGCCGGCTGCAGACGTTCTGCCGGCCGATGCGGCAGGCGTGGCACTGGCCGCAGCTGATCACCGGGTCGACGACGACGGTCTCGCCGATGCGCGACGGGCTGACACCCTCGCCCACTGCACCGATGCGGCCGACGAACTCGTGGCCGATGATGCGCGGGTACAGCACGAACGGGTTCATGCCGTGGAAGATGTGCAGGTCCGAGCCGCAGATGCCGGCGAAGCGCACACGCACGCGCACCTCGCCCGGCCCGGGTTCGGGCATCGGCCGTTCCAGGACGGCCATGCTGTTGGGTTGATCGACGACGACGCTCAACATGATTTGAAGTTTCCTCGGGGTTCGGGGGTGTTCAGGTGAGGTGGACTGGCTCACCAGTTCCACATCGAGCCGTCGCGCAGCCGCGCCACCGGCAGGTAGGCGCGCTCGTACGGGTACTTGGCGGCCAGCGCTTCGTCGATGTCGACGCCCAGGCCCGGCACCTCGTCCATCACCAGATAGCCGTCCTCGAAGCGGTAGTTGTGCGGGAAGACCTCATCGGTCAGCGGCGTGTGCGGCATCAGTTCCTGGACGCCGAAGTTGGGCACCCACAGGCCGAAATTCACCGCCGCGGCCATCGTCACCGGCGACAGGTCGGTGGCGCCGTGGAAGCCGGTGCGCACCTGGTGCATCGCGGCGAAGTCGGCGATGCGCCGCACATGGGTGATGCCGCCGGCATGCACGATGGTCGAGCGGATGTAGTCGATCAGCTGCTCGCTGATCAGCTGCTTGCAGTCCCAGATCGAGTTGAACACCTCGCCCACCGCCAGCGGCGTGGTCGTGTGCTGGCGGATCAGCCGGAAGGCTTCCTGGTTCTCGGCCGGCGTCGCGTCCTCGATCCAGAACAGGTGGTGCGGCTCGAGTTCCTTGCCCAGGCGCGCGGCCTCGATCGGCGTCAGCCGGTGGTGGGCGTCGTGCAGCAGGTGCAGGTCGGGGCCGACCGCATCGCGCACTTTGCGGAACAGTTCGGGCGTGTGGCGCAGGTAGAGCGCGGTGTCCCAGGGTTCTTCGGGCGGCAGGCCCTTCTCGGCCGGCTCGTAGAAACCCTGGGTCTTGCCGACGCCGTAGGTCTTGGCCAGGCCCGGCACGCCCGACTGCACGCGGATTGCCTTGTAGCCCTCCTCGACATGCTGCTGCACCGCCTCGACCGCCTCGGCGTGGTCGCGGCCGTTGGCGTGGCCGTAGACCATCAGTCCGCTGCGGCTCTTGCCACCGAGCAGCTCGTAGACCGGCATGCCGGCGAGCTTGCCCTTGATGTCCCACAGCGCCATGTCGATCGCCGCGATCGCGGTCATCGTCACCGGGCCGCGCCGCCAGTAGGCACCGCGGTAGAGGTACTGCCAGATGTCCTCGATCTGGCGCGGGTCGCGACCGATCAGGCAGGGCACGACATGCTCCTCGAGGTAGGCCTTGACCGCCAATTCACGCCCGTTGAGCGTGGCGTCCCCGAGGCCGTAGACACCGTCGTCGGTGACCACCTTGACGGTGACGAAGTTGCGTCCCGGGCAGGTGACGATGAGCTGGATGCGTTCGATCTTCAAGGCAGATCCTCGGTGAGGCCTCAAGGGGCGGGTCAATCGGTGAAGTAGCTCGCCGGCGCCTGCTGACGCAGCGCGGCGAGGTGTTCGGTGATGTGGTTGATGTGCGCGGCCACACTGGCGCCCAGCCCGGCGACGTCGCGCCCGGCCATCTGGGCGAGCATCTGCTCGTGTTCCCGCAGCGCGCGGTCGGCGTGCCCGGCGACATGGCCGAGCAGCAACCAGCGCACCCGGTCGAACTGGCGCTTGATCGGCTCCAGCATGGTCCAGACATGGGCGCGGCCGGCGAACTCGAACAGGCGCCGGTGCATCAGCTCGTCGAGTTCGGAGAACTGGTCGACCTGGCCATCGGCCACCGCCTGGCGCTGGCGCTCGACGATGCGACCGAACTCGGCCAGCTGCTCGGGCGTGATCGCCAGCGCCAGCTGTACATGGCTGGCGCATTCAAGCGTGCTGCGCACGAAGCGGCCCTCCTCGAGCAGCGACAGGCTGACCGGCGCAACCAGCGTGCCGACCTGGCGGTAGATCTGCACCAGCTGCTCCTCGGCCAGCTGGGCCAGCGCTTCGCGCACCGGCGTGCGGCTGACGGCGATCAGCGACGAGATCGTGGCCTCAGACAGCGCCGTGCGCGGGGGCAGCACACCGCGCAGGATGGCTTGCTGCAGCGCGTCGTGCACCTGCGCGGTGTACGAACGCGCCGGATCGAGCTTGAAGTCCGCCAGTGCCGCCGCCAACGCGCCGTCGACGGCCGATTCTTCGGGCTTGCTGTCGCGGCTGGTGGGGCGGGTGGTCATGGCGGAGCCTGGGTTCGATTTGTTGGTCTTCATGTTACACCATGGTAGTGTGTTGTAAACTGAGCTTTATTTAAGGGTTTACACGGATAAGTTTGGTCAATTCCGCCGTCTATGATGCGTCAAGTCGCCATGGCACCATGGTAGTGTTCAGAGAGATAGCACTGATTCTGCAACCTCCACAGGCCCCGAGAGATGCACCTGACCCGGTCGATTCAACGATGAGCCCGTCGAAGACAAGGCTGTCGCAAGCGAGCCTGGCCGCGCTGAACGGCGCGGTCGAGCGCCCGGCCTACGACCGCAGCCAGCTGGCCACCGGCATCGTCCACCTCGGTCTGGGCGCCTTCCACCGCGCCCACCAGGCGGTCTACACCGAGGCGCTGCTCGCCGGCGGCGACAAGCGCTGGGGCATCGTCGGCGTCAGCCTGCGGGACCCGCGCCCGGCCGAAGCCCTGGCGGCGCAGGACCATCTGTACTCGGTCACCGAGCGCCATGGCGAATCCGCCCGCACCCGTGTCGTCGGCGCGCTTCGCGGCGCGCTGTTCGCGCCGCGGGCGATGCCGGCGGTGATCGCCGCGATCGCCGACCCGGCGACCTCGATCGTCACGCTCACCGTCACCGAGAAGGGCTACAGCCAGAACCCGGCGACCGGCGAACTGGACCTGGCCGACCCCGGCATCCGGCACGACCTGCTGAACCCCGACACGCCGCAGACCACGCTGGGCGTGCTGGCCGCTGGCCTGCGCCGCCGCGCCGCCGGCGCGCCGATCTCGATCGTCTGCTGCGACAACATGGCCGGCAACGGCGATACGCTGCGCAAGTTGCTGGTGCAGTACGCCAGCCAGGTTGACGCCACACTGGCGCGGCGTATCGAGTGCGACATCGGCCTGCCCAACAGCATGGTCGACCGCATCGTGCCGGCCGCCACGCCCGATTCGCTGGACTGGGCCGCCGCCCGGCTGGGCCAGCGCGACGAAGCGGCGATCGTCTGCGAGCCGTTCACGCAATGGGTCATCGAAGACCGGTTCAGCGGCCCGCGCCCGGCCTGGGAAGACGCCGGCGCGGTGCTGACCAGCGACGTGCGCCCGTACCAGGCGATGAAACTGCGCCTGCTCAACGGCACCCATTCGGCGCTGGCCTACGCCGGCCAGCTGTGCGGGCTGGAGACGGTGTCGGACGCGATGCAGCACCCGCAGGTCGGCGCATTCGCACGCCGGCTGATGCTGGAAGACCTGCGCGCGACCGTCGCTGCGCCAGCCGGCTACGACGTGCTGGCCTACTGCGGCGAGTTGCTGACGCGCTTCCAGAATCCGGCGCTGGCCCACCGCACCCAGCAGGTCGCGATGGACGGAACGCAGAAGGTGCCGGTGCGCTGGCTGCCGGCACTGCGCGAAAGCCTGGCTGCCGGCTTCGAGCGGCCCCAGCTCGAGCGCGCGCTGGCTGCCTGGCTGCATTACCTGGCCAGCGGCCGCAGCGACCTCTGCACTGCGCTGGTGATCAGCGACCCCGGCGCGCCGGCACTGGCCGACAAGTTGCGCTCGGCCGCCGATCCGCGCGCAGCGGTACAGGCCGCGCTGGCCCAGACCGCCGTGTTCGGCGCCGACCCCTGGCCAACGGCCTTCGTCGACCGGTTGGCCACGCATCTCTCGACCCTGCGCCGCGGCGGCATCAGCGCCCTGCTCGGCGCCTGACCCGTTCCCTACTGCGACACCTCACTGGAGACCCCTACATGACGATCAACCTGACCCGGCGCCAGTTCGGCACCGCCTTCGCCGCCACCGGGCTGGCCACCAGCTTCCCCAGCGTTTTCGCGCAGGGAAGCGAGATCAAGCTGAAGTACGGCACCGCCTTCCCGGCCGACCACCCCGGCACGCTGCGCATCAAAGAAGCCGCCGAGGCGATCCGCAAGGACACCGGCGGCAAGGTCGACCTGCAGGTCTACCCGACCAGCCAGCTCGGCAGCGAGCCCGACATGATCTCGCAGACCCGCGCCGGCGCGATCGACTTCATGTCGACGGCCGGCACCAACCTGCAGACCCTGGTGCCCACCGCAGGCATCAACGGCGTGGCCTTCGCCTTCAAGGACTACGACACCGTGTGGGCCGCGATGGACGGCGATCTCGGCGCCCATGTGCGCACGGCGCTGGCCAAGGTCAACCTCCACGCCTTCGACAAGGTGCTGGACAACGGCTACCGCAACATCACCTCGGCGACCAGGCCGATCGTCACGCCGGCCGACCTGAAGGGCTTCAAGATCCGTGTGCCAGGCATCCCACTGTGGATCTCGATGTTCAAGGCGCTGGGCGCTTCGCCCACCGCAATTCCGTTCGGCGAGCTGTACTCGTCGCTGCAGACCAAGGTGGTCGACGGCCAGGAGAACCCGCTGGCGCTGATCCAGAGCGCCAAGCTCTACGAAGTGCAGAAGTTCTGCTCGCTGACCGGCCACACCTGGGACGGCCACTTCATCTTCGGCAACGCGAAGAAGATGCAGTCGCTGCCCAGGGAAGTGCAGGAGGCGCTGACCAAGCACCTCAATGCCGCCGCGCTGAAGCAGCGCGAGGACATCGCCCGGCTGAACCACGATGCGCAGGCGCAACTGACCAAGCTCGGCATCGCCTTCAACAAGCCCGATGCCGCGCCGTTCCGCGACCTGCTCAAGAGCGCCGGCTTCTACACCGAATGGAAGGCCAAGTACGGCGACGAAGTCTGGGCCAAGCTCGAGAAGTATTCGGGCAAGCTGGCCTGAGCGGCCGCTTCCCAGACCCCACGCATCGCACAGGAGTCATCGATGTCGATCGCTGCCGATCCACTCGTTCCCGCCGCGCCGGCAACGTTCCCCAGGCTGGACCGGCTGCTGGCCTGGATCACCGAACTGCCCGCCGCGGCCCTGGTGATGGCCGAGATCGTCATCCTCGGGGGTGGTGCGTTTGCGCGCTATGCGCTGCACGCGCCGATCCCCTGGACCGATGAACTGGCCAGCATCCTGTTCCTGTGGCTGGCGATGCTGGGCTCGTGCATCGCGCTGCGCCGCGGCGCCCACATGCAGCTGACGACCTTCGTGAAGGACTTGTCGCCCGAGCGGCGGGCCTGGGTCGACGCGCTGGGCCTATGCCTGGTTGTGGGCTTCCTGCTGATGCTGGTGGGTCCGGCCTGGGAGCGTCTGCACGAGGAACTCGAGGTCTCGACACCGGTGCTGGAGATCAGCGAAGGCTGGCGCGCCGCCGCGGTCTGTGTCGGCGCAGTGCTGATGCTGGTCACTGCGGTGACCCGGCTGCTCGAACAATCGGCCCGCAAGCAGATCATCGTCAGTGCGGTCGCGGTGGCCGTGGCGGGTGCGGCGTTCTGGGCCCTGGCCCCGGCGCTGTCCAGCCTGGGCAACCTGAACCTGGTGATCTTCTTCCTGCTGATGCTGGTCGGCTGCATCGTGATCGGCGTGCCGATCGCGTTCGCCTTCGGGCTGGCGACGATGTCCTACCTTGCCTTCTCGACCTCGACGCCGCTGTCGATCATGCCGAACCGGGTGCAGGAGGGCATGTCGCACCTGATCCTGCTGGCGGTGCCGCTGTTCGTGTTCCTCGGTGCGCTGATCGAGATGACCGGCCTGGCGCGGGCGATGATCAACTTCCTGGTCGGCCTGATCGGCCATGTGCGCGGCGGCCTGCAGTATGTGCTGCTGGGCGCGATGTACATCGTCTCGGGCATCTCGGGCGCCAAGGCGGCCGACATGGCCGCGGTGGCGCCGGCGCTGTTCCCCGAGATGAAGAAGCGCGGCAGCAAGGACGGCGACCTGATCGGTCTGCTGTCGGCTTCGGGGGCGATGTCGGAGACCATCCCGCCGAGCATCGTGCTGATCACCGTCGGCTCGGTCACCGGCGTTTCGATCACCGCTCTGTTCATCGGCGGCCTGATTCCCGCGGTGGTTGGCCTGGTGCTGATGGCCGGGGTCGTCTGGTTCCAGACCCGCAAGGAGGACATGACCGGCGTGAAGCGGGCCACGCGCGCGGATATCCTGAAGCTGCTGGGCATCGCACTGCCGGCGCTGGCGCTGCCGGTGATCATCCGCACTGCGGTGGTCGAGGGCGTCGCCACGGCGACCGAGGTTTCGACCATCGGCATCTTCTACACGCTGCTGGCCGGGCTGTTCGTCTACCGCCAGTTCGACTGGCGCCGCATCTACCCGATGCTGCTCGACACCGCGTCGCTGTCGGGGGCGATCCTGCTGATCGTCGGTTGCGCCACCGCGATGGCCTGGGCGCTGACGCAGTCGGGATTCGCCCAGGACCTGGTCAAGATCATGACCGCGGTGCCCGGCGGCAAGATGGGCTTCCTGCTGGTCTCGGCGCTGGCCTTCGTGATCCTGGGCAGCCTGCTCGAAGGCATCCCGGCGATCGTGCTGTTCGGCCCGCTGCTGTTCCCGATCGCCAAGCTGGTCGGCGTGCACGAGGTGCACTACGCGATGGTCGTGATCTTCGCGATGGGCCTGGGCCTGTTCGCGCCGCCCTTCGGTGTCGGCTTCTACGCTGCCTGCGCGATCGGGCGGGTCTCGCCGGACGTCGCGATGCCTCGCGTGTGGCCGCACATGGCGGCCTTGTTCGTCGCGCTGCTGTTGCTGGTGTTCGTGCCCTGGTTCTCGATCGGCTTCCTGTGAGAGCGGGGTATCCCTGTCGTTCGAAGCCAGCAGGACCATGGTGGTCGAGGTCGGAGGATCACAAACGGTCGGTCTGGAGAAGTCGTTCTATCACCTTCGACGAGGTGCTTGGGCCGAACGTGCCACTTGGCGATCCTTGACTGCCGGTTCCCGGACGGCCGTGGCAATCCGCGCGCTGCGCCGCCTCAGCAGGTCACGAGGTCAGTTTGCGCAAGTCCCTTCGTGTAGTCGAGAACGGAGACGATCTCCGGAATGACACGAAAGACAGCGACATCATCCGGCGCAGGCATCGTCATCTGAGTGGTCGCGGGCGGTGCGTGGGGGTACTTCTTTGGCAGCATCCCGAGCACCACCACGCGAGCGGCGTCGTAACCCTGCTCGACCGACAGTTCGACGCCCAGCTCGCCGGTGACCAGGCTGCCATGGGCATAGATCCTTCTGCTGTGACTTCCTTGTTTCCTGCAAAGAAGTTCAGTGCATGACGCCGGCATAGACGTTCGGGAAGTGGTGCTCACGCAGATGCATGGTGGTGCCCATGACCTTGCACCCGTAGTCGGTGACGCGCCAACGCCGGGTGCGCGGAATCTTGGCGATGAGTCCGTGAGCGTGCAGCCGCCTGAAGCAGCGTGACCTTGCCCCCGAAAACCGGATCCCTTGCTGAGTGATTCAATCCATGCAAGGAGAACGTGCCCGGCTACGCGCCCGTCGGCGGATCCAACAATGCATCGACCAGCGCACGAACCGTGTTCAGTGCCGCGCCCTGTGGCGTGATGCAGATGAGCAGTCGCCTCCGCGCCCAGGGGTCTGACAACGGAAGCACCCGGGTACCCAAGTCAAGGTAACGGGTCGCAGCACTCTCCGGCATCACGGCGGCACCGGCGCCCGCCGCCACCAGCCGCGCGACGGCGTCGAACCCGCCCAGGCGCACCCGATGACGAGGTACGCGACCGCTGCGGCTGGCCTGGGCGGCCAGGAAGCGGCTGAGCCCGCTGTCGCGCGGCAGGCCCACCAGGGGCCCCTCCAGCAGTTCGCCGTAGCGGACGCTGCGTCGACGCCCGATCGCGTGGTGGCCTGGCAGCAGGGCCACCAGGCGGTCTTCGATCCATGGCTTCACGAGCAGTCCGGACGTGTCGACGTGGTCCGCCACGATGCCGAGATCAGCCGTGCCGCGGCGCAAGGCGTCGATCACGGCCTCGCTCGGCAACTCCTGCACGTCGACATCGAGGTCTGGCGTCGCCGAGAGGAAGCGCCCGATCCTGCTCGGCAGTGCCTCGGACATCGCCGCGGTGTTGCACAGCAGTCTCAACGTGCCGCGCAGCCCGTGGCCGAAGCTGGCCATGTCGACATGCAGCGACTCGAGCTCGGCCAGCACGCGGTTGGCGTGCCTGGCAAGGGCTCGTCCTGCATCGGTGGGTCTGACACCGGCCTTCGAGCGCTCCAGCAGTCGCGCGCCGGTAGCGTCCTCCAGGGCCTTCAGGCGGGCGCTGGCCGCGGCCAGCGACAGGTTCACCGCCGCGGCCGCGGCCGTGATGGTGCCGTGCTGCATCACCGCTGCGAACAGGTACAGATCGAAGGGGTCGATCCGGTAGTCGAGGGTTCGGCGTGCCCTGGCCATGGCGCGCATCCTACGGAACTGCCGAAGCCTGGGTGCGCACCCTTGCGATGGACGGCGCCTGGGAGGATCGACACCATGGGGTGCATGGACCTGTGGCAATTCGTGTCGATGAGCGGGGTGTTCGTCCTCGCCGGTGGCGTCAAGGGCATCACAGGCATGGGCCTGCCCACCGTGGCCATGAGCCTTCTCGGTCTGTGGATGACGCCGGTGCAGGCGGCGGCCATGCTCGTCGTCCCATCTTTGGCCACCAACGTGGCGCAGTGCCACGGCCCCCATCTGCGCCGGCTTGCCGTGCGGCTGTGGCCGGGCTGGCTGGCCATCGCCGTCGTGACCATCGCCGCGCCCGGTTTCGGCGGTACCGCCTCGACCGAGTCCGCGAAGCGTTGGCTGGGTGCCATCCTCATCGTCTATGGCGCATGGGGGCTTTGGCGACCGGCGCTGCCTGATTTCTCGCGCCGCAACCCTTGGCTGAGCGCCGTTGCAGGCGCGGCCACCGGCATGGTCACCGCATCCACCGCCGTCTTCGTGCTGCCTTGGGTTCCGTACCTGCAGTCGCTGCGGCTGAGCAAGGACGAAATGGTTCAAGCCCTCGGCCTCTCGTTCACGGTCGCCACCTTGGCACTGGCGGTCCGGGTACAGGCGTCGGCACCGCCGGGGTGGCTGTCCGCGTCAGGCATCGTCTCGGTCTGCCTGGCGCTCGCCGGCGCCTTTGCCGGACTGAAACTGGGTGAGGCGGTGCGCGGGCGCATCGCGGGCCCCGCGTTTCAGAAGGCGTTGTTCATCGTCTTCATCGCACTCGGCGCGGCAAACCTGTCGCGTGCCGGGTGAACGCCGGATGGACTGCGCCGCGGATTGCCGGCGCTCGCGGCGATGCTGGAACGGGCCTACCGGCCGTCGCTGGTGGCGCAGGACGACCCGCCGTCCGCAGCCTCGATCTCTCGACCAGGTCTCAGGCGACGACGCCATGGAACGGCGACCAGCGCTGGGGCTCGACCCGGCGTGCCCGCAGTTCCGTCAATTCCACCTCGATCGGCCACTTGCCGCCCGGCATGGCGTGGCCGTTGGACTGGCGCGCGCGCGTCGTCGGCGCTGTCCCGCCCGGCCTCTGCGGTCGCGATCATCCGCGCCAGGCGCTCGGCCCGTTCGCCCTGCTGCGGCTTCAGCGCCTCTTCCCGCCGGCGGACCGTGGCCGCCGGGAGGGCCCGCTGCATCGAGGCCTTCGCTTCGGGCGCGGCGCCCTGGACCTGGCGCGCCACGGCGCCGAGCGACGCCTTGGGCAAACCGGCCTCCACTTGCCTTACGAGCTGTTCGACCGATGGGACCGCTTGACCGGGATCCTGGAACCGGCCCCGCTATTTCGATCCCAGCCCGGCGCGTTCGCGGCACATCGCGCGCTCGTTCTCGTCGGCGATCGCGGCGCAGCGAACTGCGTCATCGTTGAGCGAACTGCCGGGGGCGGTGCCCGGCGCGCGCGCCGGGCCGTGGGTCGAATCCGGCGGCTTGCGGCCCAGCGGGATGCTGATCTGCGGTGCGACCTGGCGCTCGGGCTGCAGCTCGCCGGGCGCCATCATCGTGTCGCGCTTTTCCTCGGTGGTCAGCGGTCGCGGACTCGGCTTGCCGCGATAAGGCGTCGAGGCTGCCGGCGTGACGACGACCGGCGGCGCCGAGGCCGCGGCAGCCGGGCCCGCCGGCTTGGCGGCGGCCTTGTTGTTGGTCGCCTTGCTGTTGGCCGGAGCAGCCGGCGCCCTGGCCGCCGGCTTGCTCGCGGTGGCGGCCGCAGCGGCCGCAGCGCCATTGGCCTGGGCCATCGCGGCGGGGGCGCCAGCGGCGAGCGTCAGGGCGGCCGCCAGGACGGCCCCCCGCGAGATCATCGTGGGAATCGAGCGGAGCATCATGGCCTGTATTCTGGACCCGATCGCGCGACGGTTCGAAGGCGCGACCGGGCCGGGCCGGCCGCTCGCCCCAGATCGCCGACAATCACGCATGACCTGTCCCGTTGCGGCGCCGCCCGCCGCCGCTCCCGCGCCCACCCTCGCCGCATCGGACTTCGCTCGCCTGCCGTTGACGCCTGCCGCGCTGGCCAACCTGCAGGCGCTGGGCTACCGGGCCATGACGCCGATCCAGGCCGCCGCCCTGCCCTTGGCGCTGGCCGGGCACGACCTGATCGCCCAGGCCGCCACCGGCAGCGGCAAGACCGTCGCGTTCGCGCTGGCGCTGCTGGCCCGGCTCGATGTCCGCCGTCCCGAAGGCGCTCCGCGAACCCAGGCCCTGGTGCTGTGCCCGACCCGCGAGCTGGCCGAGCAGGTGACGCAGGCAATCCGCCGCCTGGCCCGCGCCGAGGACAACCTCAAGGTGCTGGCGCTGTGCGGCGGCAGCCCGATCCGGCCGCAGCTCGACAGCCTGGCGCATGGCGCGCAGGTCGTCGTCGGCACGCCCGGGCGCATCGTCGACCACCTGGGCCGCGGCAGCCTGGCGCTGTCCGGGCTGAACACGCTGGTGCTCGACGAGGCCGACCGCATGCTCGACATGGGCTTCACGGAGGACATTGCGGCGATCGCGGCGCAGTGCCCGAAGAGCCGGCAGACCCTGCTGTTCTCGGCCACCTGGCCCGAGGGCGTGGCGCAGATCGGCCGCAGGTTCCTGCGCGAGCCGCGCGAGGTCCGGCTGACGGCACAGCCCGGCGCATCGAAGATCCGCCAGCGCTTCTACGAGGTGACCGAAGACCAGCGCCTGCACGCGGTGGGCCTGCTGCTGAACCACTGGCGGCCCGCGCGCACGCTGGCCTTCTGCAACACCAAGCAGCAATGCCGCGACCTGGTGGCGGTGCTGCGGGCGCAGGGCATCGCCGCGCTGGCGCTGCACGGCGACCTGGACCAGCGCGATCGCGACCAGGTGCTGGTCCGATTTGCCAACCGCAGCTGCCCGGTGCTGGTGGCCACCGACGTGGCCGCGCGCGGCCTCGACATCAGCGGTCTCGAGGCGGTGATCAACGTCGACGTCTCGCCCGAGGCCGGGATGCATGTCCACCGCATCGGCCGCACCGGCCGCGCCGATGCCGAGGGCTGGGCCTTCACGCTGGCCAGCCTCGACGAGATGGGGCCGGTGGGCCGCATCGAGGCGCTGCAGGGCCGGCCCAGCGAGTTCCACCCGCTCGACGAACTGACGCCGGCCGCCCAGGGCCCGCTGCGCGCGCCGATGGTGACGCTGCAGATCCTGGGCGGGCGCAAGGCGAAGATCCGCCCCGGCGACGTGCTGGGCGCGCTGACCGGCGAAGGTGGGCTGGCCGCGGCGCAGATCGGCAGGATCGCGATCAACGAGTTCTCGACCTACGTCGCGGTGGCGCGCGAGATCGCCGCCAAGGCGCTGCGCGCGCTCGACCAAGGCAAGGTCAAGGGCAAGCGGGTGAAGGCGCGGGCGCTGGACTGACCGGCGTCCTGGCGTCCGGTCGACCTCGGTGTCGATCGCCGCGGCCAGTGCCACGCTGATCGGGCAACAAGCCGACGCGACCCTGCGCGCCGCGCGTCGATGCCGAGCGGCCGCCGCGGCGTCGGCAAGTCGTCGATCCTGCGCCAGGACGCCGGGTATCTGCGCTTGCCGCTGCCAAGCGGCGGGCATCCCGCTGCTCGACGAGCTGACCGCCGCCGAGGCGCGGTCGGCCATCGCACGGGCACGGCGCTGGCCGACCGGATGTTCCGCTTCGACGTCCAGTCGGCGATCGACGCCTTCCTCGACCACGCGCTGACCACCGGCGTCGAGCACGAGGTGATGGCCGACTCGCCTGCCAGGCGGGCTCGTCCAGCGCGGCCAGCGACACGCCGGTGACGACGGCGCCCAGCGTGGCGCCGGTGGGTACGATCTTCGGCGCGGGCATCGCGATCCCGTCTCGTCGTGTCGGCCGGGCTCGCAGCGCGAACCTACCCGGTCGGTGCGAGTCGGCCGCTGCAGGCGGCGGCCGGGTCAGGCCGGCGCAGCGAGCCTGCGAACATCGCGCACGCTGTACGACAGGCCATGCTTCGAGCAGGTGGCACAGAACGGGTGCCGGTACTTGGCTGCCTCCAGTTCGGCATGCGGCGTGGCCAGGAAGTCCAGGCCGAGCATGTTGGGCTTGTCGTAGACGCTGCAGCACAGCGCGACGCTGCCGTCGTGGTTGATCACCGTCTGGTTGAAGCGCAGTTCGCAGTCATGCTGCTCGCTGCGTTGGGCGCGGATGCGCGGCAGGTAGACCTGCGGCGGCTCGATCAGCGAATCGAGGATCGGATCGGGGGTGCCACGACCTTCGAGCAAGTCGACCAGGCGCTCGAGCGGCTGGTAGAACGCGGCGATCGGGTGGTGCTCGAAACCCAGTTCGTCGCACAGGGCCCGCACCGCCGCCACCTCGGCCTCGCCGCCCTTGTACAGGTGGTGGCCCACCCAGACGCGGGTCGAGGCCTTGGCCTGGTCGAGCCAGTAGCGCAGCAGGTACATGTTGGCCTTGACCAGCCGAAGGTCGCCGCGCGCATGGGTGCGGGCATAGGACGCCGGCGTGAAGCCCGACAACGAGATCTTCAGGTTGTCGGGGTTGGCGCGCGCCAGCTCGCGCAGGCCGCGGTCGACATTGAGGTTGGTCGACAGATGCACTGCAAGACCATGCCGGCGCACCGCGCCGATCAGCGCCGGCAGATCGGGGTGCAGCAACGGCTCGCCCCAGTTGAAGAGCCAGACCGCGGGCCGTTCGGCCACCCGCTCGGCGACGATCTTGTCGAGGATGCGCTCGAACAGCGCCAGTTGCATGAAGCCCCTGGGCCGGTCGGCGGCTGCGAAGTTGCCGACCGGGCAGGTGGGACAGCGCAGGTTGCAGGTGCCGACGACATCGATCGCATAGACATAGGTCGCCGACTCGCGCGGCGCATGGCGCAGCAGCATGCGGCCCTGGGCGGGATCGAAGACCTCGGGCGCCAGGTGCTCTCGCGGACGGACCCGGTCGAGGGCTGCCTGCACCGCGGCATCGGGCATCCGCCGGGTCGCCGAACGCTCCAGCCAGTGCAGTGCGACCTCCCACAGCCCCAGCTCGTACAGCCGCATGCCGATCAGCGGCAGGCTGT
Source organism: Burkholderiaceae bacterium (assembly GCA_016790515.1). GTDB lineage: Bacteria > Pseudomonadota > Gammaproteobacteria > Burkholderiales > Burkholderiaceae_C > Pseudaquabacterium. Next base: position 50,643 of record JAEUOY010000079.1, read on the forward strand.
CGAACCAGCAGGCGTGGCCGCCGTCCTCGGCGAAGGCCCGCTCCAGCAGGTCCAGCGCCGGCGCGACGGCCCGTTGCTCGAGCCGGATCATGCCCAGGTTGTGGCGCAGCCCGGGCTGCCAGGGATCGCCGGCCAGCAGCGTCTCGTAGGCGCTGGCGGCGGCGTCGAACCGCCCCTGGCGGTGCAGCGCCAGCGCCTGTTCGACCGCGTCGGCGCTCAAGCGCTCACCTCGCCGGCCTGCAGCGCGGCGACGCGTCTCGCGTACACCGCCTCCAGCGCCCGCGCCAGGCCGGTGGCCTGCGCCAGCGGACTGGCCAGCAGCCGGCCGCGCAGGCTGCTGCGCCAGATTGCCCGGCGCTCGGTGTCGGCGGCCAGCGCAGCAGCGCGCTCGACAAACTCCTGCGGTGTGTCGACGGCGAGTTCGGGCAGGCCCAGGGACTGCACGATGGCCAGGGTCTGGCGCGACACCGGACGCTGCCACGGCAGCGTCAGCACCGGCACGCCCATGCAGAGCGCCTCCAGCGTGGTCTGCAGGCCCGAGAACGGGAACGGGTCGAAGGCGATGTCGATCTCGTCGTACTCGGCCAGCATCGCCGCGTGCGGCGAAGCCGGGCGCAGTTCGAGCCGGTCGGCGCCGATGCCGTGGGGGGCGAAGCGCCGGCGGGTGTGTTCGGCAAAGGCCGGGTCGGCGAAGCTGGCCCACTTCAGGATCAGCCGGCTGGCCGGCACCCGCAGCAGCACCCGCGACCACAGCGCGACCGCCGCATCGCCCAGCTTCGCCGGGTTGTTGAACGAGCCGAAGCTCACCACGCCCATGCGCTGCGACGGCAGGCTGGACGCGAACGGCGGCAGGTAGGCGGGCGGCTGGTAGACGAAATGCAGCCCGGGCAGCCGCTCCAGCGGCTCGGTGAAGAAGGCCTCGGCACCCGGGCCGGCCAGACGGTCGCCCAGCACGACCGCATCGACCTCGGCCAGCCCGGTGCTCGCGAACCAGCCCAGCCACGACAACTGCACCGGTGCCGCGCGTTGCGCCAGCACGCCCGGGCGACCGTGCTCGGTGTGGCCCGACAGGTCGACCAGCACGTCGATGGCGTGCCGGCGGATCCGCTGGCCCAGCGCGGGGTCGTCCAGCGATGCCACCTCGTGCCAGTGTTCGGCATCGCGGCGCATCTGCTGCGCCAGCGCATCGGGCGGGCCGGGCTGGCGCCGGTGGTCGAAACAATGGACTTCGACGGCATCCCGGTCATGCGCGGCGAGCAGGGGCGCAAACAGCCAGCCCACCGGGTGCTGCCAGAAATCGCCGCTGAGGTAGCCGATGCGCAGCCGGCCGGCGCGGCGGCGCGGAAACGGCAGCGATTCGGCGGCCGGCCACAGCCCGCCAGCATGGGCGGCGGCCTGGCGCAGTTCGCTGGCCGCCGGCGTGGGGTCGTACTGCATCGCCAGCAGCAGGTTCGAGGCGGCACGGCGATCACGCGGCGCGCAGCGCAACGCCTGCGTCAGCGCGGCGCGCGCCGATGCGACGTCGCCGCTGCCCAGCAGCGCCACGCCCAGGTTGATCCAGCCTTCGGTCAGGTGCGGATCGCGTGCCAGCGCATAACGGTACGCCGCGATCGCGTCGAACAGGCGGCCCTGGGCCTGCAGCGCGATGCCGGCGTTGACATGCACCGCCGCCTGTTCGGGATCGAGCCGCAAGGCCTGCTGGTCGGCCGCTGCGGCGCCGGCCGCATCGCCGAGCTGGCGCAGGGCGAGCGCCAAGTTGACCCAGGCGGCCGCCAGCCCCGGCTCCAGTGCGAGCGCCGCGCGGTGGCGCTCGGCGGCCTCGGCCGGACGGCCCGACTCGTACAACAGCAGCCCGTGGTTGGTGAGCGCGGCTGCCGACCGTGGCGCCGCGACCACCGCCAGCCGCAGCACCGCCTCCGCCAGCGCGGTATCGCCTGCCGCGCGATGCTGCTGCGCCAATGCCAGCCGGGCGACCAGCAGCCGATCCGCGCCCGCGGCGGCGCAGGCCGATTCGAAGCCCCGCAAGTCACCACTGCCCTGCGCCGCAACCGCCATCGCGGGCCAGCGCCCGGGCGAACGGCCGTCTCGGATCGCCGCGAGGTAGCGCTCGCGCGCCGCTGACCTCACCGGCGCGTGACGCGTCGGCGCACGGACCAGCGCATCAGGCCGAGCGCCGCCAGGGCCGCAACCACCAGGCCGGGGCTGCCCGGCTCCGGCACGCCCTGGGCCGCAAAGGTACCGGTGAACTCGAAGACGACATCGCGGCCGTCGGCCCCCGGGTCGGCGAACTGATCGGTGCCCAGCGTCAGCGTCAGCGAGAACGGGCCAGGGCCCACGCCGGCGTGAACCTGCAGCAGCAGGTTCAGGTCGCCGCCGAACGGCATCAACAGGCTGCCTGGCACGAAGCCCAGCAGGTCGAACGCGCCGGCGTCGGCCCCACCGAGCATCGCGCTCAGCAGCCGCAGCCCGGTCAGTTCCGGCGGAAATCCGCCATCGCTGCTGGCGTTGAAGACATCGACGCCGAAGCCCTGGCCCGGCGCGAGCGGGCCGAGCGCATGACTGCCGCCGGTGCCGTAGTTGCTGTCGAACTGCGGGCCGACCGCCGCGCTGCCGGCGTAGGTCGACGACGTGATCCGGCAGGCCGCGGCGGCCCCGTACGAACTGCTGCCGGCCTCGCACGCGATCGCCTGGGTCGACCCCGCTGTGGGCACGTAGAAGCCCGGCGGCGCGGGATTGGGTGCCGTCGCACCCACGACGTCGACAAAGCTGCCCACCGGCGCCAGCAGCGCCGCCGACTGGCCGGCCGTCGGGACGTAGGTCCCCACCGGTGCCAGCAAGGCCGAGGTCTGACCGGACATTGCCACGTAGCTGCCGGGGGGCGCCAGCTGCGCTGCCGACTGGCCGGGCGTCGGCACGTAGCTTCCCGGAGCTGCTGGTGTCGGGGCCGTGGCGCCGCCGGTGGAGTAGCTGCCGGCCGGCGTGACGGTCGCCGCTGTCTGGCCGATCAGGTCCACGTAGGTGCCGGGCGGTGCAGCGGTCGGTGCCGTGGCACCGAAGGACGAAACGAAGCTGCCGGCGGGCGCCGGCAGCGCCTGCGACTGGCCGGCCGTCGGCACGTACCTGCCGGGTGGCGCGAGCAAGGCCGTGGTCTGGCCCGCCAGCGGCACGTAGCTGCCCGCAGGCGCCAGCAGCGCTTCGGACTGGCCGGCCAGCGGCACATACCTGCCCACAGGCGCCAGCTGTGCAGCAGACTGGCCGGCCGACGCCACGTAGCTGCCCGCGGGTGCCGGCGTCGGCGTGATGGCTCCGCCGGTGGTGTAGGTGCCGGCCGGCGTGAGGGTCGCCGCAGACTGGCCGATCGAATTCACATAGGTGCCGGGTGGCGCAAGCGTCGCGGCCGTGGCGCCGGAACTCGGCACGTAGCTGCCGGCAGGTGCCAGCTGGTAACTGGTCTGGCCGCTGGTCGGGACATAGGTGCCCGGCAAGGCGGCCATGCAGGGTTCGTTGCCCGAGCTGCTGTAATAGCCCGGAGTGCATGCGGTATCCGCCCAGGCCATCGGGGACAGACCGAGCGCGCACAAGGCTGCCACGCTGGCATTCGGAACCCAGGGGAATCGGCCGGCAGGCGGCGCGATCGACTTGCGTCCGACCTGCGTCGGGATGGGCTTGTGCATGTTCGCATCTCCGATGCGTCGCCAAGCCCGGACGCCGACGCCGTTGGACAGCTCGGATTCGGAAACGCTCGAACGATTCTAGGGTGGCGACCTCGTCGCGATTCACACGGCGGCCCCCCCTGGATCGCGGGGGCACCGCCTAGGTCTGCCGCAGCCTGAAGCGCTGCAGCTTGCCGGTCTCGGTGCGCGGCAGGCCGCTGCGGAACTCGACGGCGCGCGGGTACTTGTACGGCGCGATGTTCGCCTTGACGTAGTCCTGCAGCGCCCGCGCGCAGGCCGCGTCGCCGGCCACGCCGGGCTTCAGCACCACGAAGGCCTTGACGACCTGGCCGCGCTCGTCGTCGGGCACGCCGATCACCGCGCATTCGGCGACGTCGGGATGGCGCAGCAGCATGTCCTCGACCTCGGGGCCGGCGATGTTGTAGCCGGCCGAGACGATCATGTCGTCGGTGCGCGACTGGTAGAAGAAGTAGCCGTCGGCGTCCTGCACATAGGCGTCGCCGGTGAGGTTCCAGCCGCCCTGCACGTACTGCGACTGGCGCGGGTCGTCGAGGTAGCGGCAGCCGGTCGGGCCCTTGACCGCCAGCCGGCCGACCTGCCCCGGCGGCAGCGGGTTCAAGCGCTCGTCGACGACGCAGGCGCGGTAGCCCGGGACGGCCTTTCCGGTGGCGCCGGGCCGCGCGGTCTGCTCGTCGGCCGAGATGAAGATGTGCAGCATCTCGGTGGCGCCGATGCCGTCGATCAGCTCGATCCCGGTGGCCTCGCGCCACAACGTGCGGGTGGCCGCCGGCAGCGCCTCGCCGGCCGAGACGCACTTGCGCAGCGTGCCGCCCTGCGGCTGCGACAGGCGGCGCTGCCGCGTGGCCTCGGCCATCGCCCGGTACGAGGTCGGCGCGGTGAACAGCACGGTGGCGCGGTGGCGCGCGATGCCGTCGAGCAGGTCGGGCGGCGAGGCCTTGGCCAGCAGCACCGTCGCCGCGCCGACATGCATCGGGAACAGCAGCAGCCCGCCCAGCCCGAAGGTGAAGGCCAGCGGCGGGCTGCCGATGAACACGTCGTCGGCGCCGGCGCGCAGCACATGCCGCGGGAAGCAGACGCAGGCCGCCATCACGTCGCGATGGCCGTGCATCGTGGCCTTGGGCTGGCCGGTGGTGCCCGAGGTGAAGGCCAGCAGGCAGATGTCGTCGGCCGCGGTGTCGACCGCCGCGAACCGGTCGCTCTGGCGCGCCATCCGCGCCTCGAGGCTGCATTCGGCCGTGGTGCCGAAATGGCGAACCTCACGCAGTGCCGGCGCGGCGGCCGCCGCCTGCGCCAGTTCGTCGGCCAGCGCCGCGTCGCACAGCGCGTGCGAGACCTGGGCCTTGTCGATGATCTGCGCCAGCTCCCGGGCGCGCAGCATCGGCATCGTGCCGACCGCGATGCCGCCGGCCATCACCACCGCGAACCAGCAGGCCGCCAGCATCGGCGAGTTGGCGGCGCGCAGCAGCACCCGGTTGCCGGGCACCAGGCCCATGTCCTGCACCAGCACGTTGGCGATGCGGTGGGCCCGGGACTGCAGCTCGGCATAGGTCCACGTCGTGCCGTCGGGCGCGATCAGGCAGCGGCGTTCGCCCCAGCCCTGCCCGATGCGCTTGTCGAGCAGCTCGGCCGCGCAGTTCAGCCGCCCGGGAAACTGCAGTTCGGGCAGCTCGAACAGGAACTCGGGCTGGTCGGCCGGCGCCGGCAGCCGGTCGCGGGCGAAGGTGTCGAGGTGGGCGGTGTAGGGCATGGCTGGCGCGCCTCAGTCCGGGATCACCGCGGTGGCCTCGATCTCGACCCGCGCGCGGTCCTCGATCAGCGCGACGACCTGCACCGCGGTCATCGCGATGTCGAAGTGGCCGATGATCTCGCGGAAGGCCTTGCCGACCTCGCGGCCGGCCGCCAGGTACTCGCGCTTGTCGACCACGTACCAGGTCATGCGCACGATGTGCTCGGGCCTGCCGCCGGCCTCGGCCAGCACGTCGACGATGTGCTGCAGCGCCTGGCGCGCCTGGGCCGCGAAGTCGTCGGTCTGGAACCGGCCCTGCGCGTCCCAGCCGATCATCCCGGCGATGAACACGGGGCGGCCGCGGGCCATGACACCGTTGGCATAGCCCTTGGGCCGCGGCCAGCCGGCCGGAAGCAGCGCTTGCATGGGGGGGTCTCCTCGGGACGGCGGCGTCAGTTGCCCTGGAACACCGGCCTGCGCTTCGCGACGAAGGCCTGGTAGGCGCGGTGGAAGTCCTGCGTCAGCATGCACAGCGCCTGGGCCTGGGCCTCGGCCTCGATCGCCTGCTCGATCGTCATCGCCCATTCCTGCTGCAGCATGGTCTTGGTGATGCCGTTGGCGAAGGTCGGCCCGGCGACCAGCTCGGCGGCCATCGCCTGCGCGTCGGCCAGCACCGCCTCGGGCGTGCAGAGCCGGTTGAAGAAGCCCCAGCGCTCGCCCTCCTCGCCGCCCAGCGTGCGGCCGGTGTAGAGCAGTTCGCTGGCCCGGCCCTGGCCGACGATGCGCGGCAGCATCGCGCAGGCGCCCATGTCGCAGCCGGCCAGGCCGACGCGGTTGAACAGGAACGCGGTCTTGCTGCGCGCGGTGCCGAAGCGCAGGTCGGAGGCCATCGCGACGATCGCGCCGGCGCCGGCGCAGACGCCGTCGATCGCCGCGACGATCGGCTGCGGACACGATCGCATGTTCTTCACCAGCTCGCCGGTCATGCGGGTGAACATCAGCAGCTCGGGCGCGCTCAGCCGGATCAGCGGGCCGATGATCTCGTGCACGTCGCCGCCCGAGCAGAAGTTGCCGCCGGCGCCGGTGACCACCACCGCCTGCACGTCGTCGGCGAACTTCAGTGTCGCGAACAGGTCGCGCAGTTCGGCGTAGGCGGAAAAGGTCAGCGGGTTCTTGCGCTCGGGCCGGTTCAGCGTGACGGTGGCGACGCCGCCGGCGACCTGCCACTGGAAATGGGTCGCGCGGTGGTCGGCGAGCTGCAGGCGGTTGCCGGCGATCAGCGCCGGGTCGACGCGGTCGGGATCGGTGGGGGTGTCGTTCATGGGGTCTCGTCCAGGGGGTTGTCCTTCAGCCGGGTCAGGTGCGTCAGGTGCACGCGCAGCACGCCGAGCTGTGCGTGCAGCTGCTGCACCGCATGGGCGTCGAGCCCGGCGAACAGCTCGAGGATCCACTGCTCGTGCTCGGCGGCCATCGCCTCGAAGCCGCTGCGGCCGGCTTCGGTCAGCCGCACGATCCACGACCGGCGGTCGGTCGGGCTGCTCTCGCGCTGCACCAGGCCCTCGCGCTCGAGCTCGTCGGTCAGCCCGGTGACGTTGCCGCCGGTCACCATCAGCTGGCGCGACAGTTCGCTCATCTTCAGGCCCTGCGGCGCGCGGTGCAGCTGGGCCAGGTAGTCGAAGCGCGGCAGCGAGATGCCGAAGCGCAGCCGCAGCCGGCGGCGGATCTCGTCCTCGACCTGCGTCGTGGTGGCCAGCAGGCGCAGCCACAGCTTCAGCGCTGCGTGGTCGCCGCCTTCGGCGCGGGCCTCGTGGCCCAGGCCGTCGGCCTGGCTCAGCAGCGCACGGCTGGCGTCGGCGTTCATGCCGGTTCGACCTTGGCCGGCGCGGCCGCGGCGCGCTCGCGGGCAAATCCCGCCTCGAGCTGGCTCTTGGCCGAGCGGTAAGGCTGCGGCCAGGCTATTGCCGTGTAGCCGATGCGCGCGGCCTCGGTCAGCGTCCAGGCCGGGTTGGCCAGGTGCGGCCGGGCGATCGCGCAGAGGTCGGCGCGGCCGGCGGCGATGATGCTGTTGACATGGTCGGCCTCGCTGATCGCGCCGACCGCGATCGTCGCGATGCCCGCTTCCTGGCGGATGCGGTCGGCGAACGGCGTCTGGTACATGCGGCCGTAGGTCGGCTGCTGGGCGGCGCTGACCTGGCCCGACGAGCAGTCGATCATGTCGGCGCCCGCGGCCTTGAACGCGCGGGCGATTTCCACCGCGTCGGCCGGCGTGGTGCCGCCGGCCATCCAGTCGTGCGCCGAGATCCGCACCGACATCGGCCGCTCGACCGGCCAGGCCTCGCGCACCGCGGCAAACACCGCCAGCGGGAAGCGCAGCCGGTTGGCCAGCGAGCCGCCGAACTCGTCGCCGCGCCGGTTGGTCAGCGGCGAGATGAAGCTCGACAGCAGGTAGCCGTGGGCGCAGTGCAGCTCGAGCCAGTCGAAGCCGGCGTCGGCGGCGCGGCGGGTGGCGGCGACGAAGTCGGCAGTGATGCGCGCCATGTCCTCGTGGGTCATCGCGTGCGGCACGGCACCCTCGGGCAGGTACGGCACCGGCGACGCGGCCAGCAGCGGCCAGTTGTCGTCGTCCAGCGCCCGGTCGGCGCCCGCCCCCTGCCAGGGCACCTGGGTCGAACCCTTGGGCCCGGCATGGCCCAGCTGAATGCCGATGCGGGCGTCGCTGTCGGTGTGCACGAAGTCGACGATGCGCCGCCAGGCGTCGCGCTGGTGGTCGTTCCACAGCCCCGGGCAGCCCGGCGTGATGCGCGCGTCGGCCGAGGTGCAGGTCATCTCGGCCATCACCAGCGCGGCCCCGCCCATCGCCCGTGCGCCCAGGTGCATCAGGTGGTAGTCGCCGGGCACGCCGTCCTGGCAAAGGTACTGCGCCATCGGCGAGACGACGACGCGGTTCTTCAGCGTGAGGCCGCGCACCGTCAGCGGCGTGAACATCGGCGGCGGCGCCGGCTGGTCGTCGGCCACGTTCAGCCCGGCGCGGCGGGCGAACCAGCGCTCGAAGCCGCCCAGCCAGCGCGCGTCGCGCAGCCGCAGGTTCTCGTGGCTGATGCGCTGGCTGCGGGTGAGCATCGAGTACATGAACTGCGCTCCGTCGAGCTGGTCGCAGTAGCGCTCGCCGCAGACCTCGAACCACTCCATCGCGTTCCAGGCGGCGTTCTGCAGCCGCAGCACGTCGATGCGGCGCAGCGCCTGGTAGCGCTGCAGCACCGCGGGCAGCGAGTCGGCGCCGTGGCCGGCCTCGTGCAGCAGGCCGGCCAGTTCGATCGCATCCTCGATCGCCAGCTTGGTGCCCGAGCCGATCGCGAAGTGCGCGGTGTGCACCGCGTCGCCCATCAGCACGACATGGCTGCGACCGTTGAAGAACGACCACTGCGCGCAGCTCACGCGCTGGAAGTTCAGCCAGGCCGAGCCGCGCAGGTGGCGCGCGTTGCTCAGCAGCGGCTGGCCCTGCAGGTTGGCGGCGAACAGCCGTTCGCAGAAGGCGATCGACTGCGCGGTGTCGGCCTGGTCCAGTCCGTGCGCCTTCCAGACCGGTTCGGGGCATTCGACGATGAAGGTCGAGGTCTGTTCGTCGAACTTGTAGATGTGGGCCTGGAACCAGCCGTGCTCGGTCTTCTCGAACAGGAAGGTGAAGGCGTCGTACAGCCGCCTGGTGCCCAGCCAGATGTAGCGGTTGGGCCGGGTCACGATGTCGGGCTGGAAGACCTCGGCGTGGGTGCTGCGCACCCGCGAGTTGATGCCGTCGCTGGCGATCACCAGGTCGGCATCGGGATAGTCGGCATCGCTCCCTGCCTCGCACTCGAACACCAGTTCGACGCCCAGCGCCTCGCAGCGCGCCTGCAGGATGTTGAGCAGCCGCTTGCGGCCGATGCCGACGAAGCCGTGGCCGCCCGAGCGGATCACCTGGCCCTTGAAGTGCAGCTCGATGTCGTCCCAGTGGTTGAAGGCCTGCTCGATCTCGGCGGCGGTGACCGGGTCGCAGCGCCGCATGTTGTCCATCGTCGCGTCGCTGAACACCACGCCCCAGCCGAAGGTGTCGTAGGGCTTGTTGCGCTCGACCACGGTGATGTGGTGCGCCGGGTGGCGCAGCTTCATCAGCAGGCCGAAGTACAGGCCGGCGGGGCCGCCGCCGATGCAGACGATCTTCATGCGCGCTCCAGCACACCGGCGGGCTGCCGGCAGGCGATCGATGAGGAGTAAATACTTTACTCCTAAACAATCTGCCGTCAAGCCGGGACGGGCCCTGGGGCCCGATCAGCGGGCCCGCCGATTCACACCGGTTCGACCGTCACCGCCACCACCGGCGGTGCCAGACCGCCGCCGCGGATCACGCCGCGCAGCGGCGCCACGTCGCCGTAGTCGCGGCCCCAGGCCAGCGTGACATGGTCCTGGCCGGCGCCGATGTCGTTGGTCGGGTCCAGCGCCACCCAGCCGTGCAGCGGGCACCACACCGCCACCCAGGCATGGCTGGCGTCGGCGCCGACCAGCCGCGGCTGGCCCTCGGGCGGGTGGGTCAACAGGTAGCCGCTGACATAGCGCGCGGCCAGCCCCAGGCTGCGCATCGCGCCGATCATCAGGTGGGCGAAGTCCTGGCACACGCCCTGCCCCTGCTCCAGCGCCTGCAGCGCGTTGGTGGCGACGTCGGTCGCCTGCGGTTCGTAGTCGATGCGCTGGTGGATGCGGCCCATCAGCGCCCATGCGGCTTCGAGCAGCGGCCGGCCGGGCTCGAACAGGTCGCGCGCAAACGCTGCCAGCCGGGCGTGCTGCGGCGCGAAGTGGCTGGGCAGCACGAACTCGACCGCGTCGGGCTGGGTGACGCCGGCCCGGTAGCGCAGCGCCTGGGCGGCTTCCTCCCAGGGCGGGCTGTGTTCGGCGTCGAACCGTGGCGGCACCGCCAGCAGCACCTGGAAGCGGCTGGTCACCGTCAGCCGGTCGTGCACCCGCGAATGGCTGAAGCCGTGACGCCAGTTGCCGAACACGTCGCGGCTTTCCTGCACCGCGGTGTCGGGCTCGGGGTCGATCTGCAGCGCCCAGCGCTGCACCTGCTGCAGTTCGGTGTCGCGCGGCCGCAGCCAGGCGCTGTGGTGCGCCACCTCCACCGGGGTGTCGTAGTCGTAGCGGGTCTCGTGGGTCACCGCCAGCAGGCGCGGCAGCAGCGGCCGGACCTCGCGCGCGTTGCTCGCCCTGCTCGCGCCGGCCGTCGGTGGTGGTGCCGGTGGCGGCGCCTGCGGTGGCGCTGCAGACTGGGTCTGGGTCTGATGCGGTGCGGGGCCGTCCGCGTCGGGGCCCGGGTCGCGCGCGACCGCCGGCGGTTGGTTCATTGCCACACCGTCCGGTCGGGCGAAGCGACGTGGGCGAACAGGTGGCGCCCGACCTCGTCGGACAGGTTGCGCGCAGCGGCGCTGCAGTCGCGCAGGCGGCCGATCAGCTCGGCGTGGCATCCCTCGGCATCGGGGCGGGCCAATGCCGCCAGCGGCCAGTGCTGGGGCTCGGGCAGTCCGGCGGTCACCGCCTGCGCCCAGTCGGCGTCCTGGCGCGCCAGCTTGCGCAGGCGGTCACGCATCGTCCGCGCGACCCAGGCCAGGCTGCGCGGGTTGTCGGTGTCGGCCACCACCAGGTGCAGCAGCGGCAGCACCTCGCGCCGGCCCTGGAACTGCGCGCGGTAGGTGATCACGCTGTCGAACAGGCCCAGCAGCAGGTCGAAGCCGTCGTCGGCCTCGTGCACCTTCAGCTCGAAGCCCAGCGCCAGCGCGTGCGAGAGCATGTGCAGCCGCTCGATCTGGCGGCCCACGCTGAGCAGGCGCCAGCCGTCGTCGCGGGTCATGCGGTCGGTCTGGGCGCCGGTGATCGCGGCCAGGTGGGTGGCGGCGCGGCCCAGCACGCCCAGCACGTCGGGCGCCGGCGCGGTGCCCTCGCCCAGTGCCAGCACCACCGACAGGTGCTGCTCGAAATGGTCGTCGACCTCCTGGATCAGCTTCCAGTGCTCGGGCGACAGGCGCTCGCGCAGCGTCTGTGCACATTGCCGAAGGCTGCGCAGGTTGTGCGCGACGCTGGTGGTGCGGCTGGGGTGAGGGCTGGACGCGGCCACCGCGCCGCCTGCGCCCGGCCGGTCGACGGCCAGGCCGTTGAGCAGCGCCCGCTCGAAGACCCGCGGCGCCTTCTGCAGCGCGGGCACGCCAGGCCCGATCAGGCCATGGAAGCGGGCCAGCCGGTCGAGCAGCCTGAGCACCGGCTCGCTGGCATCGTGCAGGCTCTCCAGCATCACGCGCACCAGGCGCACCGAGTTCTCGGCGCGCTCGGTGTAGCGGCCCAGCCAGAACAGGTTCTCCGCCGCCCGGCTGGTGACGGTGCGATGCCAGCCGGCCAGCTCGTCGGCGGTCAGTGGCATCGGCAGCAGCGAGGTCTGGTCGACCACGCCGCGGGTGATGACCCAGGTGTCGACGCTGGAGCTGCCATGCTGCATCGACAACCAGGGGTCGTGCTGGCCGGCCCCCTGCTCATGGTCGCGCCCGGCCACCCGCGTCAGCGCGCCCGGCAGCACCCGCCAGCCGCCGGCGCCATCGGCCAGCGCGAACACCCGCAGCACCGCGGCGCGCGGATGCAGCTGGCCGCCGACCCAGACCGGCGTCTCGCTGGGGCGCACCCGGGCCTGCAGCGTGTAGGCGGCCGGCTGCTCGTCGATACGTTCGGCCAACGACTCCTGCTCGGCGTCGGACAGTTGGGCCACCACCCGGGGGCCGAAGCCGCTGTCGGGGAAGGTCGGCGCGGCGACGAACTCGGCCAGCCGGCTGCGCTGCGCACGCCACACCGCCGCCTCGCCGCACCACCAGCTGGTCGATGCCGGCAGCAGCAGGTCCTCGTCCAGCAGGCGCTCGGCCACGCCGGGCCAGAAGGCGGCCAGGCCCGGGCTTTCGAGCACGCCGGCGCCGGGCGCGTTGGCCATCACCACCTCGCCGGCGCGCATCGCCTGCAGCAGGCCGGGCACGCCCAGCTGCGAATCGGGGCGCAGCTCCAGCGGGTCGAGGAACTCGTCGTCGACCCGGCGCAGCAGCACATGCACCTGCTCCAGGCCGTGCAGCGTCTTCAGGAAGAGCTTGTTGCCGCGCACCGTCAGGTCGCTGCCCTCGACCAGCGTGATGCCCAGGTAGCGGGCCAGGAACACCTGCTCGAAGTAGGTCTCGTTCAGCGGCCCCGGGGTCATCAGCACGATGCGGCTGCGTTCACCGGCCGGGCTGGCGCGCATCAGGCCGTCGAGCAGGGTGCGGAAGGTGGCGGCCAGGCGCTGCACATGCAGCCCGGCGAACTGGTCGTGGAACTGCGGCGCGATGATCAGCCGGTTCTCGAGCAGGTAGCCCAGCCCGGACGGTGCCTGCAGGCGCTGCGCCAGCAGGCGGAAACTGCCGTCCGGCGAGCGCGCGAGATCGAACGCGGCGATGTGCAGGCCCTGGCCCTGTCCACTCGCGCCGGCCGGCCAGACGCCGTGGGCCGGCCGCAGGTACTGCGGGTGGGCGAAGATCAGCGACGCCGGCAGCAGCGCATCGCGCAGCAGCGTCTGCGCACCGTAGATGTCGGCCAGCGTCGCCGCCATCAGCCGGGCGCGCTGCAGCACGCCGGCCTCGATCGCGGCCCATTCCTGCGGCTGCACGATGAACGGCAGCAGTTCCAGCGGCCAGGGGCGGCTGCTGTGCTCGGCATAGACGTTGTAGGTGGCGCCGTCCTCGCGCACCCGGTGCTGCACCCGCAGCGCGCGTGCGCCGAGATCGGCCCAGCCGGCGGTGCCCAGCGTGTTGAAGAAGGCCTGCCAGTGCGGCGCCGGCGGGTGGCCCGCCGCCGCAGCCGTGCCCGCGGCGGCGGCGCTCCATTCGTCGAAATGCCCGGGCGTGGCACGCCGGGCGACTGTGCTCACCAGGCTGGCCGTGTCGGGCAGGTCGTCATCGGCCAGCAGGCTGCTTTGCATGCCGGCATCATGCCCTGCGCGCGGTGGCTCGACCATCCGGCCCATCCCCTGCGAATGAATGGGCAAGGGTCAGCGAGTCATGCCGATGCGGTACGCAGATCCAGCGTGAACGGGAACTCCAGGCTGCGCTGCGCCTGGCCGACCACCATCCTGCCCGGCGTGTGGCCGATCGTGAAGAAGCGCGCCAGCCGCCGGCTCTCGGCCTCGAAGGCGTTGACCGGGAAGGTCTCGTAGTTGCGCCCGCCCGGGTGCGCGACGTGGTACTGGCAGCCGCCCAGGCTGCGCTGCATCCAGCGGTCGACCAGGTCGAAGGTCAGCGGCGCGTCGATGCCGATCGACGGGTGCAGCGCGCTGGGCGGCAGCCAGGCCCGGTAGCGCACGCCGGCGACGAACTCGCCGACCCGGCCGGTGGGCTGCAGCGGCACCGGCACGCCGTTGCAGGTGACCACGTGCCTGGGGTTGATCAGCCCCGAGACCTTGACCTCGATGCGCTCGACCGACGAGTCGACGTAGCGCACGGTGCCGCCGGCCGAGCCCTCCTCGCCCATCACGTGCCAGGGCTCGAGCGCGCTACGCAGCTGCAGGTGCACGCCCTCGCTCGTCAGTTCGCCGACCTTCGGGAAGCGGAACTCGAAGTGCGGCGCGAACCAGGCGGCCTGGAAGCCGAAGCCTCCATTCGCGGCCTCGGCCATCTCGGCCATCACATGCTCGAAGTCCTGCCAGACGAAGTGCGGCAGCAGGAAGCGGTCGTGCAGCTCGGTGCCCCAGCGCACCAGGTCCTGCCGGTACGGCTCGTTCCAGAAGCGGGCGACCAGTGCACGCAGCAGCAGCTGCTGCACGATCGACATGCGCGCATGCGGCGGCATCTCGAAGGCGCGCAGCTCGAGCAGTCCGAGCCGGCCGGTGGCCGAGTCGGGCGAGTACAGCTTGTCGATGCAGAACTCGCTGCGGTGGGTGTTGCCGGTGACGTCGACCAGGATGTTGCGCAGCGTGCGGTCGACCAGCCAGGGCGGCATCTGCTGGCCGTAGACCGCCTTGTTCTTCTCGATCTCGCCGAGCGCGATCTCCAGCTCGTAGAGCTGGTCGTTGCGCGCCTCGTCGACGCGCGGCGCCTGGCTGGTCGGGCCGATGAACAGGCCCGAGAACAGGTAGCTCAGGCTCGGGTGGTTGTGCCAGTAGGCCAGCAGCGAGCCCAGCACGTCGGGCCGGCGCAGGAACGGGCTGTCGGCCGGCCGCGCGCCGCCCATCACGAAGTGGTTGCCGCCGCCGGTGCCGGTGTGACGGCCGTCGAGCATGAACTTCTCGGTCGACAGCCGCGATTTCCAGGCCGCGTCGTACAGGAACTCGGTGTGCTCGACCAGCTCGGTCCAGTTGCCCGCCGGGTGGATGTTGACCTCGATCACGCCGGGGTCGGGGGTGACCTGCAGCACCTTCAGCCGCGGGTCGCGCGGCGGCGGGTAGCCTTCGAGCACGATCGTCACCTTCTGCTCGGCGGCGGTGGCTTCGACCGCCGCGAGCAGTTCGAGGTAGTCCTCCAGCTGCTTCAAGGGCGGCATGAAGACGTACATCACGCCGCTGGGCTCGCCGACCCGCTCGGCCTTCGGGCCGTTGGCGCGGCGCGGATCGCGCACCTCGACGACCAGCGCGGTGCGGGTGATCCAGCTCGCCGATTCGCCACGCGCCGGAGTGCGCGCGCTGTCGATCGCGGTGACCTTGGCGGCGGCCGCGCCCGGGCCGGTGCCCACCGCCGGAACGCCGCCGCCGGCACCACCGCCGCCGCCGCCGCTCTCGCGACCGCCGCGCTGCGCCGCGGCGCCGGGGCCGTGCTCGAACTCATGGCCCTGCAGCGAGACCACGCCACCCTCGGCAAAGCCGCCGCCGATCACGTGCGCGGCGTACTGGCTGCGGATCTCGGCCGCCGCCGGCAGCGCATCGCGCGGCGCGAACGGGTCGCTCTCGATGTGGTACGGGTACTCGGTGGTCTTGACCCAGGGCAGGCTGTCCAGCGGCAGCCGGTAGCCCATCGGCGAATCGCCCGGGTGCAGGTACATGCGCTCGTCGCGGAAGAACCAGGGCCCGGTCTGCCAGCGGCTGCCTTCGAGCGCGGGCACGCCGTCGAGGCCGTCCGAACGCTTCAGCGGCAGCGCATAGCCGACCTCGTGCTCCAGCCCCTGGGTGAAGACGCGGCGCAGGCGGATGCGCTCCATCTCGTCGTCGAGCTTGGAGTCGAACGGGTCGACGTTGACCGGCAGCCGGCGCTCGCGCCACAGGTGGTACCAGGTGTCCTCGTAGCCGGTCTGCAGGTACTGGTCGGTCAAGCCGAGGCGCCGGGTCAGCGCGGCCATGAAGGCCCTGGCATCGGCCGAGGTGTAGTGGGTCGGGTAGCGCTCGTCGGTGAACAGCGACGGGTCGTGCCAGCACGGCTCGCCGTCGGCGCGCCAGCAGATGCTGAGCGCCCAGCGCGGCAGCTGCTCGCCCGGATACCACTTGCCCTGGCCGAAGTGCAGGAAGCCGCCGGCGCCGTAGTGCTCGAGCAGGCGGCTGACCAGGTCGGTGGCGTACAGCCGCTTGGTCGGCCCCAGCGCGTCGGTGTTCCACTCGGCGCCGTCGCGGTCGTCGACGCTGACGAAGGTCGGCTCGCCGCCCATCGTCAGCCGCACGTCGCCGGCCTCGAGCTGCTCGTCGACCGATTCGCCGAGCGCCAGCACCTCGGACCACTGGTCCTCGGTGTAGGGCTTGGTGACGCGCGGCGACTCCCAGATCCGGCTGATCGCCATGTGGTGCGAGAACTCGACCTCGCACTCGTCGATCGCGCCGCTGATCGGCGCCGCGCTGCCGGGCGTGGGCGTGCAGGCGACCGGGATGTGGCCCTCGCCGGCCAGCAGGCCCGAGGTCGGGTCGAGCCCGATCCAGCCGGCGCCGGGCAGGAAGACCTCGCACCAGGCGTGCAGGTCGGTGAAGTCGACCTCGGTGCCGCTGGGGCCGTCGAGCGCCAGGACGTCACTCTTCAGCTGGATCAGGTAGCCCGAGACGAAGCGCGCGGCCAGCCCCATGTGGCGCAGCGTCTGCACCAGCAGCCAGCCGGTGTCGCGGCACGAGCCCGAGGCCAGCGTCAGCGTCTGCTCGGGCGTCTGCACGCCGGGCTCCATGCGGATCAGGTAGCGGATGTCCTTCTGCAGGCGCTGGTTGATCTCGACCAGGAAGTCGATCGTGCGGCGCTTCGTGCGGTCGATCGTCGAGAGGAACGTCGCGAACGCCGGCGTCGCAGGCTCGGTCACCAGGTAGGGCTGCAGTTCGAGCTGGGTCGGCTCGTCGTACTTGAACGGGAACTGCTCGGCGTCGGGCTCGAGGAAGAAGTCGAACGGGTTGTAGACCGACATCTCGGTCACCAGGTCGACGGTGACCTTGAACTCGGTGGCCGGCTCGGGGAAGACCAGCCGCGCCAGGTAGTTGGCGAAGGCGTCCTGCTGCCAGTTGATGAAATGGCCTTCGGGCTCGACGCGCAGCGAGTAGCTCAGGATGTTGCTGCGGCAATGCGGCGCCGGACGCAGCCGCACGATGTGCGGCGACATGCCCACCCGCCGGTCGTACTTGTAGTGGGTGACGTGGTTCAGGGCGACGTGGATGGACACTGGATTCCTTCGGGGTCAGCGATGCTGCGATGCAGCATTGTCGGCGACAACGGCCAGGTTCAGGCAGGTACCAGGAAATCGCGGCTGATGCCGGCACCGATGGCATTGACACGGTCGAGGAACTGGGTCAGGAAGGCGTGCAGCCCGGTGGCCAGGATCTCGTCGATGCGGCCGAACTGCAGGTCGGCGCGCAGCCGGCCGGCGCGGCGGCGGGTCTCGGCGCTCTGCTCGTTGGCGACCAGGTCCAGGTTGACGACGACCTCGTTCATGCACGCCGCCAGCGAACGCGGCATGTCGGGCCGCAGGATCAGCAGTTCGGCGACCTTGTCGGGGCGGATCACGTTGCGGTAGACCTTGCGGTAGATCTCGAAGCCGCTGACCGAGCGCAGGATCGCGCTCCAGTGGTAGAAGTCGACCTCGGGCGCGCTCTCGTCGGCCCAGGTGCCGAAGTAGTCGCCGGCCAGGTCGTGGAACTTCACGTCGAGCAGCCGCGCGGTGTTGTCGGCGCGCTCGAGGAAGGTGCCGATGCGCACGAAATGCAGCGATTCGTCCTGCAGCATCGTCCCCACCGCGACGCCGCGGCTCAGGTGCGAGCGGAACTTGACCCATTCGAACAGCGCCGACGGGTCGCGCTCGAAGGCGTCGCCCTGCAGCATGCGGTTGAACTCGAGCCAGGTCTGGTTGGTGGTCTCGAACAGCTCGGTGGTCAGCGTGCCGCGCACCGCGCGGGCGTTCTCGCGCGCCGCGTGCAGGCAGGAAACGATCGACGACGGGTTGCCCGCATCGCGCACCATGAAGTCCATCACGTCGCGGGCATTGACCGTGTCGTGCTTCTGGCCGTAGGACCAGGTCAGTTCCGAGATGCCCAGCACGCCGGCCCAGCCCTGCTCGGCGCTGTCGGCCGACTGCGGCAGCAGTGAGGTCTGGTAGTTGACGTCCAGCATCCGGGCGGTGTTTTCGGCCCGCTCCATGTAGCGGGACATCCAGAAGAGGTGGTCTGCGGTCCTAGAGAGCATTCTTCGACTCCATCAGGCCGAAAACACCGCACGCGCTGACGCGCGCGGCTGTGTTGTGGCTTCGCCGCAAGCGCTGCGCGCTTGACCGGCCCGCTCCATGTAGCGGGACATCCAGAAGAGGTGATCAGCGGTTCTCGAGAGCATGTTCGTCAGGCCTCCAGGACCCAGGTATCTTTGGTACCACCACCCTGGCTGCTGTTGACCACCAGCGAGCCCTCCTTCAGCGCGACGCGGGTCAGCCCGCCCGGCACCATCTGCACCGTCTTGCCCGACAGCACGAAGGGCCGCAGGTCGATGTGGCGCGGCGCGATGCCGCTGTCGACGAAGGTCGGGGTCGTCGACAAGGCCAGCGTCGGCTGGGCGATGTAGTTGCTCGGCCGGGCGATCAGCTGCTCGCGGAACTCGGCGATCTCGGCCTGGGTGCTGGCCGGGCCGACCAGCATGCCGTAGCCGCCGGCGCCGTGCACCTCCTTGACGACCAGTTCGCCGAGGTGGCCGAGCACGTACTTCAGGTCCTCGGCCTCGCGGCACAGGTAGGTCGGCACGTTCTCGAGGATCGGCTTCTCGCCGAGGTAGAACTCGACCATCTTCGGCACGTAGGGGTAGATCGACTTGTCGTCGGCGACCCCGGTGCCGATCGCGTTGCACAGGCTGATGTTGCCCTTGCGGTAGACGTCGAGCAGGCCGGCGCAGCCCAGCGTCGAATCGGGGCGGAAGGCCTTCGGGTCGAGGAAGTCGTCGTCGACCCGGCGGTAGACCACGTCGACCCGTCGCGGGCCCTGCGTGGTGCGCATGTAGACGAAGTTGTCCTTGACGAACAGATCCTGGCCCTCGACCAGCTCGACGCCCATCTGCTGGGCCAGGAAGGCGTGCTCGAAATAGGCACTGTTGTACATGCCCGGCGTCAGCACGACGACGGTCGGCTCGTTGATGCCGGCCGGCGCCACGTCGCGCAGCGTCTCGAGCAGCAGGTCGGGGTAATGCGCCACCGGCGCGACGCGGTGCTGGGCGAACAGCTCGGGGAACAGCCGCATCATCATCTTGCGGTTCTCGAGCATGTAGCTGACGCCGCTGGGCACGCGCAGGTTGTCCTCGAGCACGTAGTAGGTGCCGCTGCCGTCGGGCTGCGCCGCACGCACGATGTCGATGCCCGCGATGTGCGAATAGATCCGCCCCGGCAGGTCGACGCCCATCATCTCGGGCCGGAACTGCGAGTTCTTCAGCACCTGCTCGGCCGGCACGACGCCGGCCTTCAGGATCTCCTGCTCATGGTAGACGTCGTGCAGGAAGCGCTGCAGCGCGGTGACGCGCTGCGCCAGACCCTTCTGCATGCGGGCCCATTCGTCGCTGGGGATGATGCGCGGGATCAGGTCGAAGGGGATCAGCCGCTCGGTGCCGGCGCCGTCCTCGTCCTTCGCGCCGTAGACGGCGAAGGTGATGCCGACACGGCGGAAGATCATCTCGGCCTCGTCGCGGCGCGCGGCCATCAGCGCGGGCGGCTGATGCTGCAGCCAGCGGTCGAAGCCTTGGTAGTGGGTCCGCACGCCAGCGGCGGCGCGCATCTCGTCAAAACTGGGTTTCATCGTGAAGGGGCTCCTGACCCGGGCTGTAAAGCAACATTCGCACCACCCACGGGCGCGGTCCAATGCCAGTAGCGCCTGCGCACATCCCGAGTGCAGGATGCCGTGCCATCGTGCCATACCCACGCACCGCAGCGGTCGCTTCGCACCACTTCGATGCCTCGATCGGTGTAACGGGCCAGCACATCGGGCGCCGGATGACCGAAGCGGCTGCGGTAGCCGGCCTGGACGATGGCCTGCGCCGGTCGCACCGCATCGACGAAGGCGCTGCTCGACGAGGTGCGGCTGCCGTGGTGGGGCACCATCAGCCAGGTGCTCGCCAGCCCATCGCCGCTGCGCTGGATCAGCGCCGCTTCCTGCGCGGCCTCGATGTCGCCGGTCAGCAGCAGGCTGCGGCCGGCGGCGTCGGTGGCCTTCAGCACGCAGGACAAGGCGTTGGGCTTGCGCGCGCCGGCCACGTCGTCATCGCCCGGGTGCAGCATCTCGAAGCGCACCCCGTCCCACAGCCAGCGCTGGCCCGCGCGACACGGCGCGTGCGGCACGCCGCCGGCCAGCAGCGGGTGCCCCGGTTCCAGCGAGCTGCGGATCGCCGCCACCGGGTGGCCGGCCAGCAGGCTGGCGGCGCCGCCGACATGGTCGCTGTCGCGGTGGCTGAGCACCAGCAGGTCGACCCGCGGCTCGCCGCGGTGGCGCAGCAGCGGCAGCAGCACGCGCTGGCCGGCGTCGCTCTCGCGCGAATACTGCGGCCCGGTGTCGTAGACCAGCAGGTGGCGCCGGGTGCGCACCAGCACCGCGGTGCCCTGGCCGACGTCGGCGGCGACCAGCTCGAAGCGGCCCTCGGCCGGCCGCACCGGCGGCGGCCACAGCAGCGGCAGCAGCAGCGGCAGCGCGAGGCCGCGCACGACCCAGGGCGCCGGCAGGACTGCCAGCAGCGCACCGACGAGGCCGCAGACGGCGATCCAGGGTGGCGGCGCCGCAGCCGTCCACACCGCCAGCGGCAGCTGCGCCAGCCAGCTCAAGGCCCAGGTCAGGGCCTGCACGCCCCAGCCGGCGGCCGTCCACAGTGGCGGCAGCGCCATGCCCAGCAGCGCCAGCGGCGTGATCAGCAGCGTGACCAGCGGGATCGCGAACAGGTTGGCGACCAGCCCGACCACGCTCAGCTGCTGGAAGATCACCAGCGACAGCGGCGCCAGCCCCAGCGTCGCGACGACCTGGGTGCGCAGGTGGCCGCGCAGGATCGCGGCAGCGCCGCCGGGCCGTTCGCCGCCCCGCACCGGCTCGGACACCATCAACAGCGCGACGGCGGCAAACGACAGCCAGAACCCCGGCTGCAGCAGCGCCCAGGGGTCGATCGCGGTGACGACCACCGCCGCCGTGGCCAGCACCAGCACCCAGGGCCAGCGCCAGCCCAGGCTGCGCAGCCCCACCGCCACCGCCAGCATGATCACCGTGCGCTGCGCCGGCACGCCCCAGCCGGCCAGCAGCGCATAGGCGGTGGCCAGCGCCAGCCCCAGCCAGCGGCCGGCCACCGGCGCCGGCAGCCACTGCATCAGCCGCGGGCTGCGCCGCCAGGCCCAGGCGCCCAGCGCGCCGGCCAGCCAGGCGAACATCGTCACGTGGACGCCGCTGATCGAGACCAGGTGGGCGATGCCGGTGCGGCGAAACAGGTCCCAGTCCTCGCGCTCGATCGCCGCCTGGTCGCCCACCACCAGCGCCGCCAGCACGCCGGCGCTGCGCGCATCGCCCACCCGGCGGGCGATCGCGTCGCGTACCGTCTGGCGCAGCCCCTGCACCGGGTAGCCCGCGTCGTCGGCCAGCCGCTGCGCCGCGGCCCGGCCCTGCTGCACGCGCACGTAGCCGGTGGCGCCGATGCCCTGCTCGAACCACATCAGCTCGACGTCGAAGCCGCCGGGGTTCAGCGCGCCATGCGGCTGCTTCAGCCGCAGCGGCAGCCGCCAGCGCTGGCCGGCACGCAGGTCGTCGCGCGGGTCGTCGAGCAAGGCCTCGTCCTGGAAGTTGTTGTACCAGCCCAGCGCCAGCCGCGGCGGCAGCCGCACCGGCTGGCCGCGCCATTCGGCCCGCTCGACCTCGAACCCGAAGCGGGTGCCGGCCGGTCCGGTCTGCGGCATCGTCGCGATCACGCCGGTGACCTGCAGGTCCAGGCCCTCGAGTGCGGCAGCCAGGCGCTCGGCCAGCCTGGCCTCGGCCCGCAGCCCGGTGAGGCCGAAGGCCAGCGCGGCGGCACCGCAGAACGCCAGCAGCCAGCCGAGCGCCGCGCGCGGACGCGCAGCGCCGTCGGCCGGCCGCAGCGCGCGGACGAGCGCCGCGGCCAGCGCTGCAGCGCCGGTCACGGCCAGCATCGCATGGGTCTGCGTCGACGCCAGCGCCGGCTGCTGCAGCTGCGCGGCCAGCGCGATCAGCCAGCTGGCAGCCAGCAGCGCCAGGCCGGCATCCGGCGGCAGCCCGTGGGGTGCCGGGCGAGCGGCGACAGCGCCCGGCGGTGCATGCGCTGCGCGGGCGCTGGCCGACATCGCTGCAGTGTAGGATGCCGGCCCGTCCCGTCCCAGCCACCTCCGAACCGCAGCAGGCCACCCCATGTCCGTCTACGACAAGCTCTCGAAACTGGGCATCACCCTGCCCCCGGTGGCCACCCCGGCCGCCGCCTACGTGCCCTTCGTGCGCACCGGCAACCTGGTGTTCGTCTCGGGCCACATCGCCCGCCGCGAGGGCAAGCCCTGGGTCGGCCAGCTCGGCGGCAGCATCGCCACCGAGGAAGGCAAGGCCGCTGCGCGGGCGATCGCGATCGACCTGATGGGCACGCTGCAGGCCGCGGTGGGCGATCTGAACAAGGTGCGGCGCATCGTCAAGCTGATGAGCCTGGTCAACAGCACGCCCGGCTTCACCGAGCAGCACCTGGTGACCAACGGCGCTTCGGAGCTGTTCGGCGAGGTGTTCGGCGCCGCCGGCGCCCATGCCCGCAGCGCCTTCGGCGTCGCGCAGATCCCGATGGGCGCCTGCGTCGAGATCGAGCTGATCGCCGAAGTCGACTGACCTTGGCGCAGAACACCCAGGCCCGCGGCCTGCTCGCGGCGATCGCCGCGGTCCCGCTGCTGGCGGTGATGGCGGCCTTGCTGTCGCAGCATGTCTGGGACATGCAGCCCTGCGCCTGGTGCGTGCTGCAGCGGCTGATCTTCGTCGCGCTGGCGCTGGCCGCCGGCCTCGGGCTGGTGCTGCCGGGGGCCCTCGGCTCGCGCATCGGCGCCGCGCTGGCGCTGGTGCTGGCCGGCCTGGGCCTGGCCACCGCGCTGTGGCATCACTTCGTCGCCAGCAGCTCGGCCTCGTGCAACCTGACGCTGGCCGACCGGGTGATGGGCGCCACCGGGCTGGACAGCCTGCTGCCGCAGGTGTTCGCGGCCTACGCCTCCTGCGCCGACGCCAGGGTCGACCTGGCCGGCATGCCCTACGAGTTCTGGAGCGGTGCGCTGTTCACGCTGCTGGGCATGATGGCGCTGTGGGCGCTGCGCATGCTGCGCCGGCCGGCCTGACCGGCCTGGTCTCAGCGGAACGGTTCGGCACGCGCCAGCAGCGCTTCCAGCCCGGGCTCGTTCGGATCACGCGGCAGTCCCGGGTGGATGATCGCCACCTGGCAGCTTTCGGCGGCTTCGACCAGTTGGCGGTAGGTGCCCGCCGCGAGGTCCTTGATGAAGGCCTGCTTGCGCTCGTCGTAGCCGAACATCCGGTCGTTGATCAGCTGGCACTCGTTGCAGCTGGGGCAGCGCGCGGTGTCGATCCAGGCTTCGTCCCTCGAATGCGCGGCGGGCGCCGCCTCGGCCTCGACGGGAGCGCCCGCCTTCGATGCCGCCGTCGCAGGCGCCGCCGGCGCCTGGGCTTGTTGCGCCGTCGACCACGCCGCCTTCTCGCGGGCCAACAGCCGCTCG
This sequence comes from Burkholderiaceae bacterium, assembly GCA_016790515.1. GTDB lineage: Bacteria > Pseudomonadota > Gammaproteobacteria > Burkholderiales > Burkholderiaceae_C > Pseudaquabacterium. The sequence goes on from JAEUOY010000079.1 coordinate 74,238, forward strand.
GCATGCGAATCGTGCACGCCGCCATGCTCCTGCAGCCGGCGCCACAGCAGCAGGCAGCGCCGGGTGGCCTGCATCAGGCGGGCGTCGACGATCACCCGCTGCAGCACATCGTGTTCGTCGACCACCCACAGGAACGGCACCCGCTGCACCGCGTCGGCATCGGCGAGCGTCAGCCATTCGTCGACCGGCAGCATCTGCGCGCCCCAGCCTTCGGCGGGCACCCGCGCGAAGTGCGCGGCGTGGCGGGCATCGCAGAGCACGAAGTCGGCGAAGCTGAAGGCGCAGCGCTCGTGGGCGCGCTGCAGCGCCGCATCGGCGAAATCCAGCGTCTCGACCGACCAGTCGTCGTCGGGCTGCGGGTTGTTCTCGAGCGAGAAACGGGTCGCCCAGTTGTCGCCGGCCGTGGCGTCGTAGCTGAAGGCCGGGAAGGCGCGTGACTGCATCGCCGCGGCCGAGCTCAGGTAGGGCGGCAGCTGGCCCGCAGGCTGCGCCGAGCCGGCGAAGACGCTGAACAGTGCCGGGCCGCGGCAGGCCAGGCCGCGCGCGATGCGCTCGCGCAGCGCCCACAGGTTGGCGCTGGCCGACTGCAGCACGAACATGCCGCCCAAGCCCATCGCCGCGGTCGCCAGCCGCGCACTGCGCACGCCGAAGGCGAAGCGGCCGGTGCCGATTGACGCTTCCTCGAGCAGATCGGAAGTCTGCACCAGCACCTTGACCGGCAACCCGGACGACAGCATCTCCATCAGGTTGGCGTTCTCCGGCGCGTCGTTGCGGTCGGGCGGGATGCAAACCAGGTAGTCGGGGAAGCGCGCCAGGTCGTCGGCGGTCAGCGCGTTGTCGTCGAAGGCCTCGAAGAACAGGTCGTGCTCGGCCTCGGCATAGCGCCCCTGCACCTCGAGTTCGGCGATCGCCAGCGCCCTGGCCAGCGCCACCAGTTCGGGCAGGCGCTGGCCGAAGGCCTCGGCCGCCGCGGCGCAGTTGTCGAACGCGAACCCGAACCGGCGGCCGGCGCCGACGTCGTCGCCTTCGCCATCGTCGGCGGCGAAGAAGCGCTGCGACTCCAGCACCGCCAGCGTGCGCTCGAGGCGCTCACGCCGCGCCGGCGGCAGTTCGTCGCGCGGCAGGCCCTTGCCGACGATGCGCGACAGCCGGTCGAAATCGAAGGCCGACTGGTGCGGCCCGCCGACCGACGCGCGCAAGGCCTGCGGCTGCCGGCCCGCCTGCGAGTGGCTCAGCGCGGCGCGCAGGATGTCCGACAGCTTCAGCACCAGGCGCGACAGGTCGGCCCGGAACCGGCGTGTCTTGTCGCGCTGCGCGGCGCGCCAGGCATGGCTGATCAGGCGCGCCGGCATCTCGTGCGTGCAGCCGATCACCTCGCCGTCGGCGCGCAGCGCAGCGCCGGCATGGGTCAGCACCTTTTCCAGCGTCTCGCCCTCGCGCGCGCCCAGCCGCTCGGCCGCCTGGTCCCACAGCGTGGACAGCAAGCCGGCGGCGCCGCCATCGACCGCCCGGCGGATCTCGGTCTCGAGCTGCAGCGCGTGGCGGCGCAGCCGCTCGCCCTCGATGCCGCGCGGCGCGACGTCCTGCAGCACCGTGTCGACCAGTTCGGACAAGGTGTGGCCGAACGCCGGGCCGGGCCCTGTCGCCAGGACCAGCGGGAAGTCATGGCGCAGCGCGCCGAGGTCGCGGTACGGCGCCAGCAGCGCCGGGCGCAGGCCGAGCCCGGCGATCGCCTGCAGCCCATCGCCCGAGCGCCTGCCGCCGAGGTGGAAGATCAGCTGATCCTGGTGCTTGGCGGGCCTGTCCATGTCAAGCGGCCTGCTGTGCCGGAGCTTCGTCGTCGGGCCACACGGTGACCTTGTCGAGCTCGCGGTCGAGCCCGGCGCGGATGTAGGCCGGCGACCGCAGCTGCCCGGCGTGGCGCAGGTCCTCGTAGCAGGGCGCATCGGGGTTGCGGTAGAGGATGCCGACGGGGATCGGCTCGTCCATCGACGCGATCTCGCGCGCGCGGCCGAGGTCGATCGGATCGTGCGCGCGCTGGTTGCGGTAGGCCGCCGACAGGCCGGGGCTCAAGCGCAGCCCGTTCTCGTGCGTCAGCAGCACCGTTCGCTGCGGGTCGTGCAGCCAGGGGTCGAAGGCCTTGGGCATGAACTCGGGGCAGCGCTGCAGGATGCGCACGAACGAGAAGCCGCGGTGGTGGAAGGCCGCCTTCAGGATGTCGTAGAGCACCTCGGGCACCCAGTCGACCGCCTGCGCGACGAACGAGGCGCCCTGCACGCCCAGCGTCACCGTCAACGGGTTCATCGGCTCGAGCGTCGCGCCGTAGGGCGTGGTGTTGCTCTTCAGCCCGCGCGGCGAGGTCGGCGAGGCCTGCTTCTTGGTCAGGCCGTAGACATGGTTGTCGTGCAGCACGACGGTGAGGTTCATGTTGTAGCGGATCGCGTGGATCCAGTGCGCCGCGCCGATGCTGCAGCAGTCGCCGTCGCCGGTGCTGACGAACACGTTGAGGTCGGGCCGGGCCATCTTGATGCCTTCGGCGACCGGGAAGGCCCGGCCGTGGACGCCGTGGAAACCGTAGGTCTTCATGTAGTGCGGCAGCCGGCTCGAGCAGCCGATGCCGGAGACGAACACCGTGTTCTCGGGCGCCAGGTTCTCGTCGCTGCACAGCCGCTGCATCGCCGCCAGGATCGCGTTGTCGCCGCAGCCGCTGCACCAGCGCGGCACGCCGCCCTGGTAGTCCTCGAGGGCGTGGTGCTCCTCGTGCAGCTTGATGACACAGTGACTGAGGGGCAGGCTCATGATGCATTGACCTTCCGTTGCAGCGCCTGGCGGGCGACGCGGGCGATGTCGCCGGGCTTGATCGGCTGGCCGCGCGCCTGGCTCCAGCAGTCGATGTCGACCAGGAAGCGGGATCGCAGCATCATCGCCAGCGCCGAGTAGCGGCGGTTGTCGGCGTCGATCAGTTCGTCCTCGGGCTTGTCGGACCAGTTGCCCTCGATCGTCATCACCTGTTTGAAGCGGCCGAGGATCTCGCGGATGCCCGACGGCATCGGCTGCAGAAAGCGCAGGTGCATCGAAGACACCGCCAGGCCGTCGGCGCGCAGCCTTGTCACCGCTTCCTCGATCGCCCCCATCGTGCTGCCCCAGCCGACCAGCAGCAGGTCGCCGCTGTCGCCGCCGAACACCGGCGGCGGCATCAGCGTCTTCTGCAGCGCCGCGAGCTTCAGGCTGCGCGCGCGCAGGCCCTCTTCATTGATCGCCGGGTCGTAGGCCACCTTGCTGTTGCGGTCGTGCGCCAGGCCGGTCACGGTGTGCATGCCGCCCGGCTGGCCCGGCTGGAAGCGGCGCGACAGGCCGGTGACCGGGTCCCAGTCGTAGGGCTTGGCACCCGGGGGCACCGGCGTCTGGTCGACCGGCGGCGCCAGCCAGTCCTCGCTGAAGACCGGGCGCGGGAACGGCTGCTGCGCGGTCGACAGGCTGGCGTCGGACAGCACGACCACCACCATGCCGAAGGTCTCGGCGATCTTGCGCGCGGTGATCACCGAGTAGAAGCAGTCCTCGATGCTGCACGGCGCCATCACCACCTTGGGCGCGTCGCCGTGGCTGCCGTAGATCGCGGCCAGCGCATCGCCCTGCTCGACCTTGGTCGGCTGCCCGGTGCTGGGGCCGCCGCGCTGCACGTTGACCACCACCAGCGGGATCTCGGCCATCACCGCCAGGCCGATCGCCTCCTGCTTCAGCGAGAAGCCGGGGCCCGAGGTGATCGTCACCGCGCACTTGCCGGCGTAGGACGCGCCGATCGCGAAGGCGCAGGCAGCAATCTCATCCTCGGCCTGGTGCACCAGGCCCCCGACCTTCTCGAACACCTCGCTGAGGTAATGCGAGGCCGAGGTGGCCGGCGTGATCGGGTACATCGCGCAAATGTCCATGCCCGAGGCGATGACGCCCAGCGCGATCGCGGTGTTGCCGTTGACGACGATCTGCGGCTCTTTCGATCGAGTTGCCGGGATGCGGTACTTGAACGGCAGGTTCGCCTCGCCCCAGGCGGCGCCGGCCTGGTACAGGCCGACGTTGCTGCGGATGACCTTCTCGTCCTTCTTGCCGAAGATGCGGGCGATCTGTTCGCGCGCGAGATCGGCATCCAGCCCGTACAGCTTGCACAGCAGGCCCAGCACGAACATGTTCTTGCCCTTGCGCGGGTCGCTGACCAGTTGCTTGCAGCGCTCCTCCAGCGGCACCTCGTGCACGTCGAAGCCGTCCTTGCGCAGCGCTGCGACGGTCTGGGTGTACGACGCCAGTGCGCCATGAAGGCGCGATTTGCAACGACAACGAGAACAGGAGGATGAACGTCAGCGAATCGAAGCTGGCTGATTGCCGACCGGCAGCTAAAGATGCTGCCTCGCACCGGTGGAGGCCGGGCGAAAGGGGGCCGCAAAGCTTGGCCGTTTGCCGACGGCCGGGTGTCATGCGCAGAGCGGCCTGAACTGTACCGAGCGAGGGTCGCAAGATCAGCGCGTCGGGCTACCACAAGGTCTATGGTGAGGCAACGAAGCGTGCGTTGGAAGCCTCTGTATTTACAGCTACCGACCGTCGGCAACGACGGTGATCGTGGCGCGATTCGGCCGTGCTTGATGTTCGCGGCTGGAGGGTGCGACATGTCGCACTCGATGACGGGGTACCTCCCTCGGCCGTCGTCCGGAGCCACCAGGGGTAGAGCACGCCACCTGTGGACCTGAAGGTTGGCAATCGGAACATGGGAACCGGCGACGTCTCGCCCGTGACGGACACGGGCTATCCGCGGCGAACGGGTATGGGGCGTCATCGGGACGGAGCTCGCGTAGTAGTCCGAGGACGGGAAAGCCGGCCACATGGCGAAGGCGAGCAGGGAACCGATCAGCGTGCGAAGCCGCAGGAACGAGCCGTGGACTCGGATCATCAGGCCGATAAGGCCTGGCTCCTGAGCGTGCAGCGCAAGCTGTATCAGTGGAGTCGACAAAACCCCGACGAGAGTTACCGCGAGTTGTGGAACTGGATCATTGATCCGCGCAACCTGCGGTGCGCCTGGGCGCGTGTAGCTACCAATCAAGGCAAGCGCACGGCAGGCATCGACGGGAAGACCGTGGGCAGCATCCGCCGAAACATCGGCGACCAAGCCTACTTGGAAGGGCTGCGAAGCGAGCTGCGGGCAGGCACTTACGTGCCGAGCCCATGCCGCAGGAAGCTCATCCCCAAGCCGGGCAAACCGGGGCAGTTCCGGGCCCTGGGCATTCCCACGGTGACCGACCGCGTCGTGCAAAGCGCGGTCAAGCAACTTCTGGAGCCCATCCTTGAAGCGCGCTTCAGGCATGTCTCGTACGGCTTCCGGCCGGGTCGGGGATGCCACGGCGCGCTGGAACACATCAGGATGACCCTGCGGCCCAGGCGCGTCAGCAAGATCGACGGCCTGCGGCATGAGACGCCCTACCAGTGGGTGATCGAAGGCGACATCAAGGGCTGCTTCGACAACATCGACCATCATCTGCTCATGCAGCGCGTGCGCCAGCATTGCGCTGACCAGCGGGTGAACCGATTGCTCGTGCTGTTCCTGAAAGCCGGTGTCCTCAGCGAAGAGCAGTTCCTTCGCACCGACGCCGGCACGCCGCAAGGGGGCATCATCTCGCCGCTGCTGGCCAATATCGCCTTGGGTCTGATCGAAGAGCGATACGAGCGGTGGGTGGAGCACCGAACCAAGCGGCGCGCACATAGGAAGAGCGATGGCCTGAAAGCAGCACTGGAAGCACGCAGCTCGGACCGGCGTGCCGGTCGAGTGGTAATGTTCCCGGTACGGTATGCCGATGACTTCGTCATCCTGGTGCACGGCACGCAACAGCAAGCCGAGGCCGAGCGGGATGCTCTCGCCGAGGCACTGCGCGACGGCATGGGGCTGACCCTGTCGCCCGACAAGACGCGGATCACGGATCCTGCCGACGGCTTCCAATTCCTCGGGCATCGCGTAAGCATGCGCTGGGACGACCGCTTCGGCTGGTCGCCCCGGATCGAGGTTCCGAAGTCGAAGGCGGCGGACTTGCGGCACAAGGTTAAGCAACTGACGACGCGGCAGACCCTGCACTGGTCGCTCGACGACTTGCTCCAGAAGCTCAACCCCATCCTGCGTGGCTGGGCGCACTTCTACTGCTATTGCACCGGCGCGAAAGACGTCCTCGGCGGCCTTGACTGGTACGTGAGGGACCGTGTGTGGCGCTGGATGCGGAAGAAGTACCCTGAAGCCTCTGTGCGGTGGCTGCTCCGACATCGGCGACCGAGCCGCCACCGCCCGACGCGGCGAGTATGGCAAGGTGACCGGCACGAGCAGTACCAAATGGGCTGGCTGAAGGTGCAGCGCTACAAGCGCGGATGGATGACCCCTCCCGACTTCACCGTGGTTCCTGGAGAGCCGGATGCATAGCGAAAGGTGCACGTCCGGTTCGGCGAGGGGGCACGCGAAACTGCCGGTCGCAAGATCGGCGCGGCGCGCGTGCTCTACTCAACCC
>JAEUOY010000081.1 GCA_016790515.1 Burkholderiaceae bacterium
CTGTGCCTGGGGCTGGAGGTCGTCACCGCCGCCGGCGAGCTGTGGGACGGCCTCTCAGGCCTTCGCAAGGACAACACCGGCTACGACCTGCGCGACCTGTTCATCGGCAGCGAAGGCACGCTGGGCATCATCACCGCGGCGACGCTGAAATTGTTCCCGCAGCCCGCCGCCAGCCTGACGGCGATGGCCAGCTGCGCCGACCTGTCCCGGTGCGTCGCGCTGCTCGGGTTGGCGCAGTCCCGGCTGGGCGCCGGGCTGACCGGCTTCGAGGTGATGAACGAGTTCTCGCTGGCGCTGGTGTGGCGGCATTTCCCGCAGCTGGCGCAGCCGCTCGCCGCCTCGGCCTGGACCGTGCTGCTCGAGTACGCCGACACCGAGGGCGAGGCCGCGGCGCGCGGCCGCTTCGAATCGCTGCTGGAGGCCGCGCTCGAGCAGGGCCTGATCGGCGATGCGGCGATCGCCGAGAGCCTGGCGCAGTCGGCCACGCTGTGGCATCTGCGCGAGGCGATCCCGCTGGCGCAGAGCGAGGAAGGCCTGAACGTCAAGCACGACATCGCGCTGCCGGTCTCGGCGATCCCCGGCTTCTGCGAGCACACCGACGCGGCGCTGCGCGCGGCGATCCCGGGCGTGCGGCTGGTCAACTTCGGCCACCTGGGCGACGGCAACCTGCACTACAACGTGCAGTGCCCCGAGGGCGCCGAGGCGGCCGACTTCCTGGCCACGCACGAGCCGACGATCAACCGCATCGTCTACGACGCGGTGCAGGCCAGTGCCGGCTCGTTCTCGGCCGAGCATGGCGTCGGCGCGCTGAAGCGCCACGAGATGGACGAACGCAAGTCGCCGGTGGCGCTGGCGCTGATGCGCAGCATCAAGCAGGCGCTGGACCCGCAGGGCCGGCTGAACCCGGGGCGGGTGGTCTGAGCCTCAGTGCGCCGGGCCCTTCAGGCCGGCGGGAATCGGCAGCGGCATGACCTCGATGCCCTCCTCGGCCAGCGCGGCGCGCTCCTCGGCGCTGGCCTGGCCGCGGATGCCGCGGTGTTCGGTCTCGCCGTAGTGGATGCGCCGCGCTTCCTCGGGGAAGCGTTCGCCGACGTCCTCGGTATGGCTCAGCACATGGTGCACGGTCTTCAGCCACAGCGCCTGCAGGTCGGCCAGCGCGGTGCCGGCCACATGGGTGGCGGCGCCCTGGGCGGGCTCTGGCGTCGCCGTGGGCTGCGCCACCGCCGCCGGCCCTCGGGCGCCCGACAGGTTCAACCGCGGCGCGCTGGGCAGTCGGGTGACGGACTTGTCGCCGCACAGCGGGCATTCGAACGCGCCGCTTGCCTGCTGCGCCAGGAAGTCGGCCTCCGAAGCAAACCAGCCTTCGAAGCCATGACCCAGCGAACAGCGCAGGTTCAGCACCTTCATCGTGCCGTGATTATCGTCCGCTCAGGGCTGGCGGCCGGCCACCCAGTCGAGTGTCCATTCGCCGCCGCGCCATTTCTGCAGCCACTGCAGGCCGACCAGCGTCTTCACGTCGGTCAGTTCGCCGCGACCGGCCAGCGCATCGAGCTCGGCCTCGGTCATCAGGCAGACGTCGATCAGTTCGCCGGCGTCGAGCCGGCGCTCGCCCAGCCGCAGGCCGCGGGCGAACCAGATCTCGATCGCCTCGTCGCTGTAGGCGCAGGCGTTGTGGATCGCGCAGGCACGCGCCCATTCGCTGGCCAGGTAGCCGGTCTCCTCGGCCAGTTCGCGTTCGGCGCAGACCTGGATCGATTCGCCGGGGTCGATCTTGCCGGCCGGGAATTCCAGCAGCACCCGCCCCAGCGGGTAACGGAATTGCCGCTCCAGCACCAGCCGGCCGTCGTCGAGCAGCGGCACGACCATCACCGCGCCGGGGTGCACGATGTACTCGCGCGTCGCGGTGTGACCGTCGCGCTGGACGATGGTGTCGCAGCGCACGTCGAGGAAGCGGCCGCGCCAGACCTGTTCGCCGGAAAGCTTCCGTTCGATCAGGCCCTCGTCGCCGAACAGGTGCGTGCCGGCGCAACCCGGCGCATCGCCCGCCATGCGAGAACGCTCAGGTCGCCAGCGCGCGCAGGATGGCGTCGCGGCAGACCGCCATCAGGCCGCCGGGCAGCAGGCCGAACACCAGCACCGCGGCGCCGTTGACCGCCAGCAGCGCACTGACCCCGCCGCTGCCGGCCGGCCGCGTGGCGTCGACCGGTTCGTCGAAGTACATCACCTTGACGACGCGCAGGTAGTAGAACGCGCCGACCAGCGACAGCATCACCGCGACCACCGCCAGCACGATGTAGCTGGCCAGGTTGGTGGTGACCAGCGCCTGCAGGATCGCCAGCTTGGCGTAGAAGCCGACCATCGGCGGCACGCCGGCCAGCGAGAACATGAACAGCGTCATGACGCCGGCCAGCCATGGCGCGCGCTTGCCGAGGCCGGCCAGGTCGGTGATCTCCTCGCTCTCGAAGCCCGACCTCGACAGGAACATGATCAGCCCGAAGGTGCCCAGCGTGGTGAGCACGTAGGTCACGACGTAGAACATCGCCGAGCTGTAGGCATTGCCGGCCGACAGCGTGTTGCCGCTGACCACGCCGGCGGTCATGCCCAGCAGCATGAAGCCCATCTGCGAGATCGTCGAATAGGCCAGCATGCGCTTGAGGTTGGTCTGCGCGATCGCCGCCAGATTGCCGATCACCAGCGAGGCGACCGCCAGCACGACCATCATCTGCTGCCAGTCGACCGCCAGCCCCAGCATGCCCTCGACCAGCAGCCGCACGGTGATCGCGAACGCCGCCAGCTTGGGCGCGCCGCCGATCAGCAGCGTGACCGCGGTCGGTGCGCCGTGGTAGACATCGGGCACCCACATGTGGAACGGCACCACGCCGAGCTTGAAGGCCAGGCCGGCGACGACGAACACCACACCGAAGGTCAGCACCGTGCCGTTGATGCGGCCGGTGCCGATCGCGGTGAAGACCTCGTTGATGTCGAGCGAGCGGGTGGCGCCGTACATCATCGACAGGCCGTACAGCAGGAAGCCCGAGGCCAGCGCGCCGAGCACGAAGTACTTCATCGCCGCCTCGGTGCTGACACCGTGGTCGCGGCGCAGCGCGACCAGCGCGTACAGCGACAGGCTCATCAGCTCGAGACCCAGGTAGACGACCAGGAAGTTGTTGGCCGAGCACATCACGCCGATGCCCAGCAGCACGAACATCGACAGCGTGAAGAACTCGCCCTTGAGCATCTCGCGGCTGGCGATGTAGGGCTGGGCGTAGGCGATCGTGACGATCATCGCGACGGCGGCGAAGAAGGCCAGCAGATGGCCCATCGGGTCGCTGACCATCATGCGCTGCATGCCGTAGACCGTGGCACCGCCGTCGTAGTAGTGCAGGTGCAGCGCAGCCACCGCGGCCAGGCTCAGCTGGGTCAGCCAGAAGGTGGGCCGCCGCTGCGGGTCGGTGACGAAGAGGTCGACCAGCGCGACGACGCAGGCCATCAGCAGCAGCAGCGCTTCGGGGTAGACGACCAGCCAGTTCATTGCAGTCATTTTCGAGTTCCCCGGCTCACTGCAGCTTCGAGACGGCCACGTGCTCGAGCAGCCGGGTCACCGACACATGCATCACGTCGGTGAAGGGCTTCGGGTACACGCCCATCCACAACGTGGCGATCGCCAGCACGGCCATGATGCCGAACTCGCGCGCGTTGAGGTCGCTCAGCTCGCGCACATGGTGGTTGGTCACGTCGCCGAAGTAGACCCGCTTGTACATCCACAGCGAGTAGGCGGCGCCGAAGATCAGCGCCGTGGCGGCGATCGCCGCGAGCCAGAAGCTGGTCGACACCGTGCCCAGGATCACCATCCACTCGCCGACGAAGCCGCCGGTGCCCGGCAGGCCGCAGTTGGCCATCGTGAAGAACAGCGCGAAGGCGGCGAACTTGGGCATCGTGTTGACCACGCCGCCATAGCTGGCGATCTCGCGCGAGTGGACACGGTCGTAGAGCACGCCGATGGCCAGGAACATCGCGCCCGAGACGAAGCCGTGGCTGATCATCTGCACCAGGCCGCCCGAGACGCCCAGCTCGTTGAAGATGAAGAAGCCCAGCGTGACGAAGCCCATGTGGGCGATCGACGAATAGGCCACCAGCTTCTTCATGTCCTGCTGCACCAGCGCGACCAGGCCGATGTAGACCACCGCGATCAGGCTCAGCGCGATGATGAACCAGGCGTACTCGCGGCTGGCGTCGGGGGCGATCGGCATCGAGAAGCGAAGGAAGCCGTAGGCGCCGAGCTTCAGCATGATCGCCGCCAGCACCACCGAGCCGCCGGTGGGCGCCTCGACGTGGGCATCGGGCAACCAGGTGTGCACCGGCCACATCGGCACCTTGACCGAGAACGCCGCGAAGAAGGCGAAGAACAGCAGCGCCTGCGCGTGCAGCGGCAGCGGCAGCTTGTGCCAGGTGGCGATGTCGAAGCTGCCGCCCGACTTGTAGTACAGGTAGGTCAGCGCCACCAGCATCAGCAGCGAACCGGCCAGCGTGTAGAGGAAGAACTTGAACGCCGCGTAGACGCGCCGCGGCCCGCCCCAGACGCCGATGATGATGTACATCGGGATCAGCGTGGCCTCGAAGAAGACGTAGAACAGCAGGCCGTCGGCGGCGCAGAACACGCCGACCATCAATCCCGACAGGATCAGGAACGCGCCCAGGTACTGCGCGACACGCTCGGTGATCACTTCCCAGGCCGCGATCACGACGATCACCGTGATGAAGGCCGTCAGCAGCACGAACCAGACCGAGATGCCGTCGACGCCGAGGTGGTAGCGCACGTTGAAGCGCTCGATCCACAGCATGTTCTCGGCGAACTGCAGCGCCGCGCTGCCGGTGTCGAAGCCGGTGATCAGCGGGATCGTGACGACGAAGCTCAGCAGCGAGCCGAGCAGTGCCAGCCAGCGCGTGGTGCTGGCGTTGTCGTCGCGGCCGATGGCCAGCAGCACGGCGCCGACCGCGATCGGCAGCCAGATCGAAAGACTCAGAAGACCGAAACCCATTGTTGTTCTCCGCCCTGCCCGTTCAACGGCCTGCCAGGCCGGACAGTGCGGGCCACAGTTGCCAGGTGAGCAGCCCGAACACCCCCAGAAGCATCACCAGCGCATACCAGTAGACATGGCCGGTCTGCACCAGCCGGGCCAGCCCCGCGATGCCGCCGACCAGCCGTGCCGAGCCGTTGATCAGCAGGCCGTCGATCAGGCCCTGATCGCCGCCCTTCCACAGGCCACGGCCGAGCAGCCGTGCACCGGCGGCCAGCACGTTCTCGTTGAACCAGTCGAAGTAGTACTTGTTCTCCAGCACCCGGACGACAGGTGACAGCGCCTTGGCGATCGCTGCCGGCACCGAGGGCATGACCAGGTAGAACACATAGGCCACGACCACGCCGGCCGCCGCCAGCCAGAGCGGCAGCGTGCCCAGCGAGTGCGCGGCCATCGCCGCGGCACCGTGGAAATGCTCGCCCAGGTCCTTCATCGCGGGGTGGCGTGCGGCGTCGACGACGATCGAGTCCTTGAAGAAGTCGCCATGCAGCATCGGGCCGATCGTCAGGTAGCCGATGACCACCGACGGGATCGCCAGCAGCACCAACGGCAGCCAGACCACCCAGGGCGACTCGTGCGGCGTGGCGTCGTGGCCGTGGCCATGATCGTCGTGGTGGTCGTGCTCGCCGGGGAACGGCTTGTGGTGGAAGCGCTCCTCGCCGTGGAACACGAGGAAGTACATCCGGAACGAATAAAAGGCCGTGACGAACACGCCCACCACCACCGCGAAGTAGGCCCAGCCGGCGGCCGGCAGATGGCTGGCGTGCACCGCCTCGATGATCGAGTCCTTCGAGTAGAAGCCCGAGAAGAACGGCGTGCCGATCAGCGCCAGGCTGCCCAGCAGCGAGGTGATCCAGGTGATCGGCATGTACTTGCGCAGGCCACCCATGTTGCGGATGTCCTGGTCGTGGTGCATGCCGATGATCACGCTGCCCGCCGCCAGGAACAGCAACGCCTTGAAGAAGGCGTGCGTCATCAGGTGGAACACCGCCACCGAGTAGGCCGAGGCGCCCAGCGCCACCGTCATGTAGCCCAGCTGCGACAGCGTGGAGTACGCCACCACGCGCTTGATGTCGTTCTGGATCACGCCCAGGAAGCCCATGAACAGCGCGGTGATCGCGCCGATCACCAGCACGAAGCTGAGCGCGGTGTCCGACAGCTCGAACAGCGGCGACATGCG
>JAEUOY010000088.1 GCA_016790515.1 Burkholderiaceae bacterium
ACCCGTAGTTCACGACGTCGTGGGCGGGCGTGGGCTGACGGCAGGCGTCGCAGGTGATCGACTGCATGGGCGGTGAGCTGCGTGGAGGCATACCGACTGTAGGCTACGAACGCGGTGCCGCGAACCGATCGGCCACCTGCCTAGCCCGCCGGGCGTCGTCGGTGTGCAGGTACATCGAGGTCGTGGCGAGCGAGGCGTGCCGCAGGTTGTCGCGCACCGTGGTCAGCTCGGCACCGCCTTCGAGAAGATGCGTGGCATGCGTGTGCCTCGTCCAGTGCGGAGTCGCCTGCCGCAACTTGTCGGCGAGGGCTGGACTGCCTTCCTCGACGACTTCGGCCGCGGTGGCAAAGAACCGCTTCATGACTCGCCACAGCCGCCATGAGGAGATCCCACTTCCGTCCTCTCCGAGGCTGCCGATCAGCGGGGTCGATGGACGCCATTTCGAGGGCGTCACCGGAAGCCCCCGTTGAACGAGGTAGCGATCGAGGGCCGCGCGGGCCAGAGGTGGCAGCACGACCTTGCCGGCCTTGTGACCCTTGCCGACGACCCGGATCCACGTGTCGCCGTGCGCGTCCGAGTCGATCGCGCCCAGTTGCGCGCCCACGAGCTCGCTGATGCGAAGCCCTGTGGCGTAGGCGAAGTCCAGCATGAAGCGCAGCCGCTGCGCGGCCGGCTCGCTCCAACCGTAGGACCACTCCAGGCCCTCGGCGACGACCCGCACAAGGTTCCACTCGTGCTCGGTGAAGGCGTGCGCCCTGTCGAGTTGCGCCGGCCGACCGCCACGCACCTTGACGCCGGCGAATGGGTTGGCCAGCAGGTAGCGCTGCTCGATGAGCCATCGGAACAGGGCGCTGAGCACCGACAGCGCGTAGGCTGCCGAGCGTGCCGAGAGGTCGCCCGCGAACGGGCGCCACGCAGGCGATGACCGCGGCTGCGGTGCGCCGATCCACCGCGCGCGAGGGCTCGGATGGCGCAGGAAGGCTCGGTAGGCAATGGCGTCCTCGGTGGTCAGCGATGACAAGGCACGCCCGCGCTCCACGATCGCCCACAGGATCAGCCGTTCGGCCTCCTTGCGGTAGGCCCGCCGGGTCGCTGCTGACTCGTGCAGGGACAGCCAGGCGTTCAGGGCCTGGCAATCGTTGCCGGCATCCAGCGCACAGCTGGCGCGAGGCGCCCGGAACGTGCCCCTCGAGCCGTCGAGATCCTCCGGGACCACCAGACGCTCCCACGGGACGAGCTCCTGCACCTGGTTCACCGTCACCAGCGCGCGTGCGCCTTCGGTCAGCGCGGGATGCTGGGCGAAGAATGCCTCGATTTGGCGAGCGCCGGCCGGACCGAGTCCCGCAATGCCGGTCCACCAGCATCGGCGTCTCGGCACCCGCAGCGTCAGGTCGGCCAGCGTGCGAATGCTGGCCACGTCGAGGACACCCACAAGCCGCGCGGGAAGCCAGCGCTCGACGGCGTCGCCGATGAGGGGCTGAGGCAGTGGCATCCCGCGCAACGTCTCGATGGCGGCAGCGCCGGCCTTGGCGAGTTTCCGGTCGGATGGTCTGGCTGCTGTCAAGGTGGCGGCCAGATCCGCCTGCGCGCGGCTCGTCGCGAAGGCCGCCAGCTGGCGCTTCACCCGCCCGATCACCGAGCGCGCCGACGCGCCGGCAGCCCGACGATCGAGTAGATAGCGGTCCACGGCGGCACGGCTGGGCACCCCTTGAAGCCAGGCGCGGAATGCGGCCAGCGCAGCCTCGTCCGGCCAGGATGGGTCTGTGGGCGGGCCCGATGACGCTGACAGCGCGATTTCCATGCGTACCAGTTTAGACCGATGGCAAACATACCAAGCTAATGTTGTTTATCTTGGCAGCACCGCGGCGAGAGTTTCGGCAGACTCAGCGCCGGCCGGATGCTGTTGCATGCCAAGGTGATCGGAATCGACCTCAGGTTCGCTGCCTTTGAGGCAGGTGTAGCCCGGATTGACTCTCCATGAAGCTGCCGCTCGCGGAGACCAGCCATCGGCCATTAACTGCCATCGGTCGCAGGCGGCTACCTGGCAGTTCGTTGCGGCGCATGCCGCGACGCCAGGTCGTCCGATTAACGACAGCAGCCGGCCCTCAAGCCCGTCGCGTTGCAGTAGGACGAGACCTCGCCGTTGAAGCTATGGCGCGCCATCGGCGTGCCGGAGCGCCCAGTCGATCGCGCCTTCGAGACGGTCGTCTCCCCAGAACAGCTCGCGGCCCACAACAAACGACGGCGAACCGAAGATTCCCCGCTCGATCGCACGCGGCGTCTGGGCCTTGAGCGCGATCTTGTTCTCAGGCGAGTTGGCGCGCCGCAGGACGTCGTCGGCATCGAGCCCGATCGCCCTGATGGCCTCGCGCAAGTTCTGGTCCGTTCCGATGAGGCAGTCTTCGGTCCAGTGCAGACGAAAGGCCTCCTCGGTGAAGCGTCGGCACCAGCCTTCCTGCTGGCCAGCGTAGGCCACGCGCGCCGCGGGCAGCGAGTTCACCGGATATGCTGACGGTCGCCGGTAAGGAAGACGCAGGCTGTTGGCACGTCGTTCAAGATCGCGCCACATATACGCTGCCTTTGCCGATTGTTCCGGGAATGGCCAGCCCAGATCTTGCTGCTCACGCACCGGTGCCAGAAGGAAGGGCTGCCAATCCAGCGTCACGCCGGCCAGTTCCGCAAGGCGACCGATTCGGGCGACGGTGAGATACGAGTAGGTGCTCGCGTACTCGATCCAGACCTCGATCGACGGCATGAAGGCTCCCCCGGCCAGTGGTAGTGCACCATGCCACGAATGCTCCGGCAAGTCACGCCGGGGCGAGGCAGCACTCTCTGGTCCGAAGTGCTGCGGTCGGCCGGTGGCGCCTCCCGGCCATGTGCCGTCGTTCGTTCTCGAGCAAGGGCGACAACTCCGCAGCAGACGTTGCCCGGCGCACGTCAAGCCGTATGTCGTCTCAATCACGCAGCTTTGGGCTGAGTACGTTGAGCGCCGGGCGCGAGGCCGAGGCGGCCATTCGGCTGCAGCATTCCATGGGCGTGCGCAGCTTCGGCCTGGTGCTGGCCGACGACGCGTTCGGCCGCGACACGCTGCTGGGCATCGAGCGCGTGATGTCCAAGCTGGAGCTGGCGCCCACGGCCAGGGTGAAGGTGGACAACCGCAACCCCGTGGTCACCGAGGCCGTGCGCACGATGGCCGCCAGCCGGCCCGAGGTGGTGCTGCTGATCCTGTCGGCCAAGGCCGGCAGCGACTACGTCAAGGCCTACCGACAGCAGGGCGCACGCGCCCCCTACGTGTCGCTGAGCAATACCAGCAACAACAACTACGTGCAGGCGCTGGGCGACGCGGCGCGCGGCTGCATCTTCATACAGATGATGCCGTCGCCTTTCTCGGCGGTCACCGGCCTGGCGCGTGACTACGGGACGGCAGCGCAGCGGGCCAAGCAGCCGCTGTCGTATGCTGGCATGTACGGCTACGCGCAGCCAAGCTGCTGGTGCTGGTGCTGGTGCTGGTGCTGGGGCCGGGGCTGGCCCGGGCCGGCGTCAACCCACGCCGGCTTCGGTGGTGCAGGCGCTGGAAGGGCTGGGCGAGGTGGACCTGGGCGGGGTTCCGGTTGCGCTACGGGCCCGGCGAGCGCACGGGGTCGAGCTACGTGGACTCGACCATAATCAACGGGCAGGGCAAGTTCGTGCGGTAGCGGCCGGGCGCCGTGGCTGCGGCGTGGCGGGTCGCGCCGCCCTGCGGTCGGTGCGGTCCGCCGCTGCCGGCACTGTGCCCTGCGGGCCTACTTGCGGGTCCGCAGGCGCGTCGATAGGCTTCGCGCGGGACGCGGACGTCCCGGCCTGGTACATGACTCGCCCTTATGGATCTCGATGTCGCGGATGACATGTTCTGGAGCGACCTGCTCGCCTACTTGGAGGAGCGCCGGGTCGTCCCCATCGTGGACTGCGGTGCACTGCTGGTCGGATCGGGTCCGGATGTAGCCGCACTGGACGCACGGCTGGCCGCGCAGCTGGCGAGCCGGCTGCGGCTCGATCCCCGCTTGCTGCCCACGCATCCGCGCATCGACGATGTCGTCCGCTGCCAGCGTTCGCTGCCCGGCCGCAGGGAGAACCTGTACCTGCGTCTGCACCAGCTGCTCAAGGACCTGGACCTGGCGCCGCCCCAGGCGCTGCGGGACCTGGCGAGCATCGACGCGTTCGACCTCGTGGTCTGCGTCTCTTTCGACGACCTGATGGCGCGCGCCATGGACGAGGTGCGCCATGACGGCGAGCCGCGCACCGAGGTCGTCGCCTTCGCGCCCAACCGCAGTGCCGACCTGGCGCAGCCACGCGCCACCGCCCTGCGCAGCACGGTCTACCACCTGATGGGCCGGATCTCCTCGGCGCCCGACAGCGTCATCTGCGACGACGACCGCCTGGAGTTCCTGCACGCGCTGCAGGACGATGCGCGGCGACCGCAGCTGCTGTTCGACGAACTGCGCGACAGCCACCTGCTGCTGCTGGGCTGCCGGCTGCCCGACTGGGCGGCCCGCTTCTTCCTGCGCACCGCCCGGGGCGAACGGCTGTCGTCCCCGGGCAGCGTGTGCACCGAGATCATCGTGGGCCGCGAGGCCGCTGCCGACACCAGCCTGGTGTCGTTCCTGAACGCCTTCAGGCCCTCGGCGCGCCTGCTGGCCATGGACTGCGAGGACTTCCTCGCCGAACTGGCCAGGCGCTGGCGCGATGCGCACCCCTCCCGGGAGGCCCCGCCGCTGCGCGAGGCAGCGCCCGATGCCCGCGGCCCGCGCGACGGCGCCGTATTCATCAGCTACTCCCGGCACGACCGGCAGGCCGCGGCGCGGCTGGCCGACACGCTCCAGGCCGCCGGCGTGGACATCTGGTTCGACCGCGACGAACTACGTCCGGGCGACGCCTGGGCGCTCTCGATCCTGCGCGGCATCCAGAACTGTTCGCTGTTCATCCCGGTCGTCTCGCAGAACACGCAGCGCGAGGACCGCAGCCGTGCCTACTTCTGGCGCGAGTGGAACATGGCCGACGACCTGGCACTGGGCATGGCGCCCGGGGAACGCTTCATCGTGCCCGTCGTCATCGACGAGACCGACCCCTACGGCGCGCGGGTGCCGTTGCGGTTCCAGGGGTCGAATTTCACGCGTGCGGTCGCGGGCGAGGTCCCGGCCGGCTTCGTCGCCGAGATCGTCGGCATGTTCGACGCCTACCGCAGGCGCGTCCAGCATGGCTGAGGCCACGCAGCTGGACCCGCAGGCGCCGTGGCCCGGCCTGGCGTCGTTCGCGGAACACGACCACGGCTATTTCCGCGGGCGCGAACAGGAATCCGACGAGCTGCTCAGGCTCGTGCGCAGGGAGCGCCTGACCGTGCTGTTCGGCCGCTCGGGCCTGGGCAAGTCGTCGCTGCTCAACGCCGGCCTGTTCCCCCGCCTGCGCGACGACCTGATGGTCCCGGTGGCGCTGCGCATCGCATGGGGGATTCCGGCGCCGCCCCGCCAGCAGGTCTGGAACGCACTGGCCGCTGCCTGCGCGCAGGCGGGTGTGCAGGCGCCGCCGCCGGCGGCCGACGAATCGTTATGGGCCTACTTCCACCGCGCGGGCGCGGGCTTCTGGAACGCACGTCGGCGGCCCGTGCTGCCGGTGCTGGTGTTCGACCAGTTCGAGGAGGTGTTCACGCTGGGCCAGGCCGGCGAGGGCGCAGGACCCGGTGTCGAGGCCTTTCTCGACGAACTGGCCGACCTCGTGGAGGACCGGCCGTCGCAGGCGCTGCGCGAGCAGCTCGACGCTGACCCGACGCGCGCTGCGGAACTGGACTTCGAGCGGCGCAGCTGCAAGGTGCTGCTGAGCTTCCGCGAGGACTTCCTGGCCATGTTCGAGGGCCTGCGCACACGCATGCCGTCGATCATGCGCAACCGCTACCGGCTGCTGCCGATGAGCGCCGGCCAGGCGCGCGCCGTGGTGCGGTGCGGCGGCGCGCTGGTCGCTTCCGACGTGGCCGAGCGCATCATCGGGCTGGCCTGGCGCAACCGCGCGCAGGCGCCGTCGGCCGACGAGGCCGATCGCATCGAGATCGACCCCGCGCTGCTGAGCGTGATCTGCAGCGAGCTGAACCTGCGGCGCCGTGCGGCCGGCCTGGACACCATCGGGGCCGCGCTGCTGTTGGACGCCGAGCGCGAGATCCTCTCGGAGTTCTACGAGCGGTCGCTGCGGGGCCAGGGGTCGGCCGTGCGGCAGTTCATTGAGGACGAGCTGATCACCGCCACCGGCTACCGCGACAGCTACGCCTACGACGACGCGCTCGCGCGCCCGGGCGTGCGCCGGGATGCGCTGGACAGCCTGGTGGCCAGCCGGCTGCTGCGCGTGGACGAACGCTTCGGCGCGCGCCGGCTCGAGCTGACGCACGACGTGCTGACGCGCGTGGTGATGGACAGCCGCGACCGCCGCCGCGAACGGGACGCCGAGCTGGCGCTGGCGCAGCGCGAGCGCGCCGCCGCCGCGACGCAGCGGCGCAACCGGCGCAACGGTGCGCTGGTGCTGGCCGGGGTGCTCGCGATGTTCGTCGCCGCCGGCGTGGCCGCCTGGCAGACGATGCAGGCCCAGGAAGCCCGTGCGCTGGCCGAGCGCGGTGCGCTGGAGGCATCGGACCAGCAGCGCAGGGCCCAAGGCGCGCTGGCGCTGGCCGCTGAGGAGCAGGCGCGGGCGGCCACGCAGACCGAGGCGGCGCGCGTGGCATCCGAGACCGCCGAGATCGAGCGGTCCCGGTCGCTGCAGCTGAAGCGCCAGGCGGAGGACCTGGCGCTGAAGGCGGGGCAGCTGCAGGTCGAAGCACAGGCGACCCACCTGCTGGCCGACGCCGACCGGCTGCCCGACGCCCAGTACGACACGGCCCTGCTGCTCAACGTCGAAGCCCTGCACCGCGCATCGACGCCGGCCGTCCGCGGCGGCCTGGTGCAGCGGCTGTCGAACCCGGGCTGGCCGGTGGCGTACGTGCAGGGTCCCAGGCTGGGATCGACCCTGATGACGCTGTCTCACGATGGGTCGAGGCTCGCGTCTGCAGACGCCGCGGCAGACAGGCTCCGCGTGTGGCAGACCTCCACGGGTCGCCATCTCGCGGACGTAGAGGTGAAGTCGGTCGCCAGCATCGCCTTCAGCCCCGACGGTCGGCAGATCGCCCTGGGCACGGAGGGCCCATTGATCGTGCTGGATGCCGCCCGCCTGGTCCGGCTGGCGACGCTGGAAGGCTCCGATGCGAAGCAGCCGATCGGCAACGTCGCGTTCAGTCCGGACGGCAGGGTCCTGGCCGCGGCGGCCTTCAACACCGTCTTTCTGTGGGACGCGTCCACGTTCCAGCGCCTGGGGCGCCTGCGCGCACCCGGGGGCGCCATCACGGGGCTGGCGTTCAGCGCCGATGGGCGGCGCATCGCTGCCGCCACCACCGCAGCGGGTGTCGTCGTCTGGACGCTGGGCCAGGGTGATCAGGAACCGGTTGTTTTCAAGGACTCGGCACCTGCGTACTGCGTGGCTTTCAGTCCCAACGGCAGGCAACTGGTCTCCATGAGTTCCAGGAAGGGCCTACAGCTATGGAACGCCGATGGCACCGAGGGGCTGCGCGTGCGCGACGAGGCCGAGGTGCAGTGGTGTCGCGTGAGGTTCCGCGCTGACGGCGCGCGCGTCGTCTTCGTGTCGGACTCGAGGCTGGGCCTGTGGATTCCCGGCGGACTCCCAGGTGCCGCTGTCGTGGCACTGATGGGGGGAAGTGCACCCACGGGAGCGGCCATCGATGCGACAGGCAGCCACGGCGCGGCCAGCGACTTCCACGGGCGGATCGCGTTGTGGCAGCCGGACGATCCACCCGCGCGAACAGCCTTGGCCGCCTCCCACAATCCCCGCCTGTCCCCCACCGCGACGCTCGCGTTCAGTCCCGATGGCCGGCAGCTCGCCACCAGTGGTGTCGACGGCATCAGCCTCTGGGGGCTGCCCGGCCTGGCGATGTTGGACCGCCTGAAGGGTCATGACGACTGGACCCTCAGCATCGCCTTCAGCCCGGATGCCAGACGCCTGGCCGTCTCGGGCGGAAACACCGTCACCGTCTGGCCTCTCGGAACCACGCAGGCCCCTGCGCCGATCCTGCGCCTGTCGTCCGGAAAGTTGATCGGGCAGGCGCTGTTCGATCCGGATGGCCAGTTGCTGGTCGTCGAGGACAGCAAGACCATCGTGACACCGGAGGGTCGCGGTTTCCGGTTGTTGGCAACGCCGATCCCGGGCAACGCGCTGGGCGAAACGCTGGCCCTGGAACCCAGCGGACGCCTGCTGGCGCTGACGACGATCGATGGGCTGGCCTTGTGGGACCGGCCACGACGCAGCCGCGTCGCCGGCCCCCCGGAAACCGCCGTCTCGGCAGTGACCTTCGGCGCCGAAGGTGTGCTGGCCTACGCGGGTGAAAAAGGCATGAACGTGGAGCACAAGCTCCACCTGTGGGACCTGGCACGGTCCCGGCCCCTCGTCGAACTGGAGGGCCACTCCGACAGGATCAGGAGCCTGGACAGCGACCGCTCAGGTCGCCTGCTGGTGTCGTCCAGCGACGACGGCACGATACGCCTGTGGGACCTGGCGCGGCGCGAATCGATCGCCGTCATCCGCTCGGGCGCCGACCGCTTCTCCGGACCGGTGGCGCTGAGCCGGGACGCCAGCCGGCTCGCCACCCGCGCCGACAGTGGTGCAGCCTACGTCTTCGACCTCGATGCACGGCGGCTGGCCGAACGCGCCTGCCAGGTCGCCAACCGCAACCTCAGCTGCACCGAGTGGCGCCGGTACATCGGCGCCGGCGCGCCGTACCGTGCGACCTGCCCCGCCGCTGCCGTGCCCGCGGGCGCCTGCAGGTAGCACGGCAGCGACGGCGGCAGGCAGCGCCGCAGCGTGCGTGCGCGTCGTCGGCCCTGCCGTCAACCGGCGGCGTCGTAGACCTGCCTCAGCCAGCCCTGCAACTGCGCGTCGACCTCCTGCAGCGTCGTGATGCGGGTGGTGGCATGGCACATGCTGCCCGGCGGTTGCAGCTTCAGCCGCGCGTGCGCCGGCAGCGCCGTTGCGTTCAGGCCGATCTCGATGCTGTCCTTAGTGGCCGGCCCCACCATTGCGAACTGCTTCTTGCGGCGCAGGCTGATGTACGACTTCTTTGGTTGTGAACGCTGGCCAGGAACCGCGTCTATTCGCTGGCGAGGCGGCGGTCTTGATCATGGGCTGAGAGGGTGTCCCCGAAATGACCTACCGCGCCAGTCTCGTAGCGAGGATACGCGCCTCGGTCAGCCAGACCCAGGCGACGGGCGCCCAGGTGGAGCGGTCGTGGTGAGCGATCAGTCGGCGCGCGCGCTCGTTCCAGGCGTG
>JAEUOY010000140.1 GCA_016790515.1 Burkholderiaceae bacterium
AGGAGCCGGCCGCAGGCCGGCGGGGGACACGGAGTCGGCCGGTCACCCGGTGGCCTCGGCCTCGTCCTCACGCCGATTCAGCTTCGATGAGCGCAGCGAAAGCCGCCTGTCGCAATACCCGCAACGAGCCGAGATCCGACCTCCACCGGACTCGCCCGACAGTCCTCGCAGACGATCGCCTTCAGGCCGGGCCGGACGACGCTGCCACGGCAGGCCGTGTGCCGTAGCGCTTCACCAGCGCCTCGCGCCGCTTCGGGTCGATGTTGACCTTGCCCAGGTCACCCTCGACCTGCGGCAGTGCCAGCAGGCGCGGGTCCATCACCCGGAACCACAACCATGGCACATAGGCCAGCGGAAACATGCCGAAGTAGCCGCTGGGCAGTTGCGGCAGCGCCTCGAAGTGGCGCAGGCTCTGGTAGCGGCGCAGCGGGTGCGCATGGTGGTCGCTGTGGCGCTGCAGGTGGAAGGTGACCAGGTTGGTGACCAGATGGTTGGTGTTCCAGCTGTGGTGCGGCTGCGGTGCCTCGTAGCCGGTGCCACCTTCGTGCTCGCCGGCGCCGCTGCTGCGCCGCCGCAGCAGGCCATAGTGCTCGACATAGTTGGCCGAGGTCAGCTGCCACCAGGCCACCGCGTTGTGGATCGCCAGGAACGGCAGCATCACCCAGCCGAAGGCGACGATCAGGCCGCCCTGCAGCAGCGCCGAGATCGCGTAGGACTGCAGCATCGTGTTGTGCCGGCTCCAGGGCGAGCGGCCGAGTGCGCGCAGCCGCTCGCTCTCCAGCATCCAGGCGCGACGGATACCGCCGGGCAGTTCGCGCAGCGCGAAGCGGTAGATGCTCTCGCCCATGCGGGCGCTGGC
Source organism: Burkholderiaceae bacterium (assembly GCA_016790515.1). GTDB lineage: Bacteria > Pseudomonadota > Gammaproteobacteria > Burkholderiales > Burkholderiaceae_C > Pseudaquabacterium. The sequence continues at coordinate 860 of JAEUOY010000140.1, forward strand.
GTGGTCCTCGGGCGTCGCGACCCAGCGGTGGTGGCCGCGCACATGTTCGACCGTGAAATGGCCGTAGGCCGGCACCGCCAGCGCCAGCCGCGCCAGCCACTGTTCCCACGGGTTCTGCTTGTGGCCCAGTTCGTGCGCGGTGTTCAGGCCGAGGCCGCTGTCGGCGCCGGCGACGTAGGCCAGCATCAGCACCGCCCACCAGCTGAGTTCGTGCGTGCCCACCCACCACGCACAGCCGATCAGCGCGACGAAGTGCAGCGGCACGGTTGCCCAGGTCAGCCAGCGGTAGTAGGTGTCGGCCTCCAGCTGCGGCACCACTGCCTCGGGCGGGTTGTTGCGGTCCTCGCCGAGGATCGCGTCGAGCAGCGGCAGCAGGCCATAGCTGATCAGCAGCGGCAGTCCCAGTGCGATCTGCCAGCCGCTGGCATGGTGCGCCCACAGCCCGGTGAAGGGGATCAGCGGCCAGACCACCGACATCGCCCAGGCCCAGCGCTTGCGGTCCTGCCAGACCACCGGCCCCTCGCCAGGACCGGCCGCCGGTACGGCGTAGCCGTGTGCCATGCGCCAGCCCCGCGCTGCGGCGCCTGCTCAGCCCAGCGTCGAGCCGAAGAAGGCCAGCGTGCGGTCCCAGGCGATCTGCGCCCAGGCCGCGTCGTACTGGGTGATCGGCAGCCGGCCCGGGCCCTGCGCGGTTTCGTTGGCGAAGCCGTGCTGGGCCAGGTAGCGGTGGCCGGTGTAGCGCACCCCGGCGGCGCCCAGCTTCTCTTCGAGCTTGTCGACGCCGTCGATCGCGAAGGCTGCGTCCTGCGTTGCCCAGTGGGCAATCAGCGGCGCCTTGATCTTGCTGGCGTCGACGTACTCCAGCGGCGGGTAGCCGTACCAGACGACGCCGGCGTCGGCCTCGGGGGCCATGGTCAGCGCCAGCACCGTCAGCGCGCCGCCCATGCAGTAGCCGGTGACGCCGACCTTGCCGCCGCGCGCCTTCAGCCAGCTCAGCGCGCCGCGCACGTCCTGCGAGGCGGCGTCGGCGAAGTTCAGCCCGCTCATCAGGTGGTGCGCCTCCTCGGCCTCGACGGTGGACTTGCCGCGGTACAGGTCGGGCACCAGCGCAGTGAAGCCGGCCAGCGCGAAGCGCTCGGCGACGCCGCGGATCTGGTCGTTCAGCCCCCACCATTCCTGGATCACCACCACCGAACCCAGCGGCTTCGCGGCCTCGGCCAGGTAGCCCTCGACGGCCTGGCCGTCGGGGCGGGTGAATTCGATCGTCTTGCCCATCTGTCGGTCTCCCGGGTTGTCGGTGCGGCAAGTATCGGACGCGGTGCCGCCTGCGCGGGTCCTGTTCTTCCCGGAGTCGCTGCGCCGCGCCGGCATACGCACAGTGTCGTATGGCCCGGAAGCGGTGCACCGCCCAGACTCGCGCTGTCCATCAACAGGGTGCGCCACAGCGCCAGGAGTCAACCGCCATGCAAACTTCCCGCCGTACCTTCACCGCCTCGCTGTCGGCCGTGGCCCTCGGCATGAGCCTCTACGCCGTGCCGTCGTTCGCGCAGGACACCATCAAGGTCGGTGTGCTGCATTCGCTGTCGGGCACGATGGCAATCTCGGAGACGGTGCTCAAGGACACCGTGCTGATGGCCATCGACGAGATCAACGCCAAGGGCGGCGTGCTGGGCAAGAAGCTCGAGCCGGTGGTCGTCGACCCGGCGTCGAACTGGCCGCTGTTCGCCGAGAAGGCACGCCAGCTGATCAGCAAGGACAAGGTGGCCGTCACCTTCGGCTGCTGGACCAGCGTGTCGCGCAAGAGCGTGCTGCCGGTCTACGAGGAGCTGAACAGCCTGCTGTTCTACCCGGTGCAGTACGAGGGCGAGGAACTCAGCAAGAACGTGTTCTACACCGGCGCGGCGCCGAACCAGCAGGCGATCCCGGCGGTCGAGTACCTGATGAGCAAGGACGGCGGCAGCGCCAAGCGCTTCGTGCTGCTGGGCACCGACTACGTCTACCCGCGCACCACCAACAAGATCCTGCGCGCCTTCCTGAAGGCCAAGGGCGTGGCCGAAGCCGACATCATGGAGGACTACACCCCCTTCGGCCACTCGGACTACCAGGGCATCATCGCCAAGATCAAGAAGTTCGCCTCCGAGGGCAAGAAGACCGCGGTGGTCTCGACGATCAACGGCGACTCGAACGTGCCGTTCTACAAGGAACTGGGCAACCAGGGCCTGAAGGCGACCGACGTGCCGGTGGTTGCGTTCTCGGTCGGCGAGGAGGAACTGCGCGGCGTCGACACCAAGCCGCTGGTCGGCCACCTGGCGGCCTGGAACTACTTCATGAGCATCAAGAGCCCGGCCAACACCGAGTTCGTCAAGAAGTGGAGCGACTACGCCAAGGCCAAGGGCATCGCCGGCCACAAGGACAAGCCGCTGACCAACGACCCGATGGAGGCCACCTACATCGGCATCATGATGTGGAAGCAGGCGGTCGAGAAGGCCAAGTCGACCGACACCGACAAGGTGATCGCGGCGATGGCCGGCCAGACCTTCCCGGCGCCGGGCGGCTTCATGTC
>JAEUOY010000016.1 GCA_016790515.1 Burkholderiaceae bacterium
GTGCTTCGGGCTGGCGGGCGTGGTGTTCGCGGCGGCCGAGGCCGAGAAGGCCTGGCGCAAACGCTGAGCGCGGCTGAGCGCGGCTGAGCGCGGCTCAGCGCGGCCGGCTCGGTCCCCGTGGCCGGCGCGCGCCCGGGCCGCCGGTGGCGGCAGCCGGGCGGCGCGGCGCGGCAGGGCGCGGTGCCGGCTGCGGCCGCGACACGTCGGCGATCAGCAGCACGCTGCGCACCAGGTCTTCGACCGCCTCGGCCAGTGACTCGGGCGGCGCCAGCGTCTCGATCTCGGCCAGCAGCTCGTCGGCGTCTTCGAGGTCGTCGGGGTCGAGGAAGCGGTACAGCGTGGCCAGCGGCTCGACGATCGCGGCCTCGTGGCGGTCCATCAGGCCGGTGAAGGTGTCCAGCGCGGTGGCGAAGCCGGCGACCCAGGGCAGCACGGTCTCGCCCGGCGTGGCCTCGTCGTCGAGCTGGTAGACCCAGGGGTCGAACCACTGGCGCCGGCCGATCGCGCGGTCGAGCTCGGCGTGGCGGCGCTGCACCAGCGCGCTCATCCGCGCGACGTCGAAGCGCTTCGGCGGCGCGCGGCCGTCGACATCGGCGATGTGCGCCAGCCAGCGCTCGGCGGGCACCGGCTGTGGCTGCAGCAGCACGCCGCAGAGGTAGCCGTCGATCATCACCACGTCCAGCGGCTCGAGCGTGTCGGGCAGGCTGTCCAGCAGCGCCTGCAGCGCGTCGAGCTCGGCCTCGCTCAGCGGCCCGGCGGCTGCCGCGGGCGCTGGCGCTGGCGCGGCAACGCGCCGGGAGGGTGGGGTGGCCATCTTTCCATTGTCGCCTGCGCCGGTGCTGCGCCGGAGGCGGCGCGGCGGCAAGGGATGTTCTAGGGATGGCCGGCAGCACCGCCGTCGCGCACAGTCCGTTCCGAGGCCGGCAGCGTGCGCGTCATGCGTCTGGCCAAAGGTCCCAACGACGTCCTTTCTGAGGACTTTCGCAGCCCGCCGAGCGATCGGCGGGCTTCTTTTTTCGACTACCCGGCCAGCGGCTGCAGCGCCGCCAGCACCCGCGCCCAGGGCAGCCGCTCCTGCTCCAGCCGCACGCGCGGGCCCCAGACATCCCCGGCCAGGCCGTCGAAGACCTGCCGCTCGGCGGCGTTCAGCCGGACCAGGTCGCCGCCGGGATGGGGCTGCGGCTCCTCGCCCCACAGCGCGCGGTGGGCCAGCAGCGTGTCGCGGTCCATCAGCAGCGATTCGACCTGCGGCAGCGCGCGGCGCGCGCGGTCCAGCATCACGAAGCCGTGGGTGTCGATGTCGCCCCAGTAGACGACGCGCGCCGGCGCCAGCCAGGGCAGCTGGTCGAGCAGGCCGACCGCGTGGCCGAGCTTCATCGGCGCGACGGCGCCGGGCAGCTCCGGCAGCGCCAGGCCGCTGTCGAGGTTCTCGACCACCAGGGCCAACCGCGGCGCGATCGGCAGCGCGGCGAGCTGGGCGATCGGCGCCTCGATGTCGCCCAGGCCGCCGACCTGGCGCCGCAGCGCCGGGCACAGCAGCCGGATCCGCAGGCGCGCCGGCGGCTGCGCCAGGCCCAGCAGCGCGATCAGGTCGCGCCCGGCGGGCTCGCCGTCGGGCGCCGGCCGCAGCGCCGAGACCAGGTCGGCGATCAGCCCCTTGCGCTGTTCGACCCACTTGGTGTCGAGTCCCTCGACCGGCAGCTGCCGCAGCCCCAGGCCCGACGCCGGATGCGCGGCGGCCCAGCGCAGCAGCGCCAGCAGGCGCTCGACGTCGTCATCGGCATAGTCGGCCAGCGCGTCGAACACACGCTGCCGCGTCGGCGCCTCGCGCAGCGCGTCGCAGGCCTCGACCAGCGCCCGGTGGCGCGCCGCCGCGCGGCGCCAGCGGCTGCCCTGGCCCGCCAGGTCGGCGACCTCCTCGGCCGACGCCAGCCGCAGCGCGGCGGGCAGGCGCTGCTCGCCCAGGCGCGGCCATTGCCGGGTCTGCCAGCTCACCTGGCCGGGCCCGGGCCAGCCGGCCCAGGCCTGCACCCAGGCGCGGATCGCCTCGGGCTCGACGGCCGCGTCGCGCTCGGTCGGGGCGCCCAGCGGCAGCACCAGCGGCCAGGCCGCGCCGTCGCCGCCTGGCGCCAGCCACGACGCATGCTCGCGCTGGAACAGCCGGGCGCAGCGCGCCGCGGCGTCCTCAGGCTGCAGCCGCTTCGACATCGGCGATCAGCTGCTGCGGCAGGTCCAGCCGGCGCTGCGCCCGGTCGTAATCGATGCGCAGCACGCTGGAGGTCCGGCGGTCGGTGTTGTGCACGTAGCAGGCGCCGCCGATGAAGGGCTCCAGCGTCATCACCGACTTCAGCGGCGTCGCGACGATCATCTGGAAGCCGAAGGTGGCGAAGATGTTCATCGCCATCGCGGTGAACTCGGCGTCGGCCTTGTCGAAGGCCTCGTCGAGCACTACGGTGGCGAAGGTCGGCAGCGCGCGGTCCTGGCCGCCGAGCTGGTAGCGCAGCGCCGCGGCCAGGCAGGTCGAGGTGAGCTTCTGGCGCTGGCCGCCCGACTTGCCGGCGCCGCTGCGGTAGACCTCGACCTCGCAGCCGGTCTCGTCGTCGAGCTCGCGGGCCATGAACTCGACATGCTGGCGCACGTCCAGCACCACCGCGCGCCAGGTCCTGTCGGCCGCCTCCTGGCTGGCCAGGCGCTCGACCAGCGCGTTCAGCAGCGCGAAGCGCTGCTCGGCCGCCGCCGCGTCGCCCATCGGACCGGCCGACAGCGAGAAGCTCAAGGCGTCGCGCAGCGTCTGGCGGAAGGCGCGCACCTCGTCGCCCTCGCGCGGCAGCGTGTCGATCACCAGGTGGGTGCCGGCGTTGAACGGCGCGGTCAGCAGGCTTTCGTTGACCAGCTCCATGCGCGAGCGGATCGCGCTGCGCTCCTGGTCGATCTTGCTCGACAGCAGCGTCAGGTTCTGGTCGCTCTGCTCGCGCAGCAGCTGCATGAAGCGCTGCTCGTAGCGCGGCAGGCCGTCGGTCTGCAGCCGCGCCAGCTTGCCGAAATAGTCCTCGGCGGCGGCCAGCGTCGGATCGAGCCCGCCGGCCTCGGCCGGCCACAGGCGGTTGAACTCGGCCAGCCGCTGCTCGATGTGGTTGCGCAAGGTCAGCATGCGCAGCTCCAGCGCCTTGTCGTCGGCCGACAGCGCGCGGTCGATCTGGGCCGTGAGCTGGTCGAGGTTGTCCAGCGTCGGCGTCTTCGCGGTCCCCTTCAGTCGCTGGTCGAGCCCCTCGCGCTGCACCGGCGTCAGCGGCACCGTCGGCAGCCGCTGCTGCGCCTGCAGCCGGCCTTCGAGCCGCGCGATCTCGGCGGCCAGGCCTTGGGCGCGCACGCTCTCGCGGGTGTGGGCGTCGGCCGCGGCGCGGTGGGCCTGGTCCTGGCGCCCGATCTGCCCGTCCAGCGCCGCCAGGTCAGGCCGCGCCTCGCGTTCGGCCTGGATGCGCGCACGCAGGTCGGCGGCCAGGCCGACCAGCGAGGCGACGTCGATGTCGGACCAGCTCAGGTTCTGCAGCGTGTTGCAGGCCAGGTCCTGCGCGCGCTGGCGATCTTCCTGCCCGCGGGCGTCGGCCAGCTGGCGGTCGAGCTCGCCGATCTCGGCGCCCAGTTCGGCGGCGCGCGCCTGGTACAGCGCCAGCTTGTCGCGGTTGTCGAAGCCCAGCACCCACTGGCTGCGGTCGTCGATGCGCTGGCGGTCGTTCTTCTCATGGCGCGAGCTGTCGCGCTTGACCTGGCCGTGGCGGGTGACGGCGCGCGTCGCGGCGCGGAAGGCGGCCAGCGATTCGGCGCACTCGAAATCGAAGTGGATCTTCAGTTCCTCGCGCAGCCAGTCGGCGCAGGCGCCGGGCGCGATGTCGAGCTTGCGGACCAGCGAATTGGCGCCCGACGAGCGCTGGCCAGCCTGCTGCGCCGACATGCGGTTGTAGAACAGCCGCTCGCCGGTGTCGTTGTCCTCGAGCCAGCCGGTCACCGCGGCGTACTGCTTCTCGTCGACCAGCAGCGAGCGCGCGAACCCGCCCAGCACGCGCTCGATCGCGCCCTGCCAGGCGGCCTGGTCGGCGCGCACTTGCAGCAGCTCGCCGGCGAACGGCAGCCGCTCCTCGGCCAGCCCCAGCGCCTGCGCGATACGCGCGCGCAGTTCGAGCAGGCGCGACGGGATGTTCGAGCGCTGCCGCTCCATCGCCCGCACCTCGCGCACGGTGTCGGTGAAGCGCGCCTCGACCTCGGCCTTGCGGCGCTTCAGTTCGTCCTTGCGCGCTTCGGCCTCGGCGCTGCGCTCGGGCGCACGGCGCACATGCTCGCGCGCGGCGTCGACGCGCCGCACGAACAACAGCACTTCGTCGGGCAGCGCCCAGCCCATCGTCTCGCAGGCGGCGCGGGCCAGCTCGCGCTTGCGCAGCCGCTCGGGGCGGGCGCGCTCGGCCTCGTCGAGCTGGCGCTGCAGGTCCTCGATCAGCTGGCCGCCGCTGTCGGCGCGGCGGCGCTTCAGTTCACCGAGCTTGTCGAACTCGCGTTCGGCGGCCTCGGCCAGCAGCGCGGCCTTCTGCTGCGCGCCGCTGGCGTCGGTCTGCAATTCGGCGATGCGCTCGGTCAGCAGCCGGCTGCGCCACTGCTCGCGCCAGCCGTCGACGCCGGCCTGCACCTCGGCCAGCAGGTTCTTGTCGCGGCCGCAGCGTTCGCGCTCGTCCCAGGCCGCCTGCGCCGGCGCCAGCGTCTCGATCTGCCGCTGCGCGGCGACCACCGCCGCGTGCGCGGCGTTGAGTTCACCAAACTCCAGCACCAGTCGATCGGCAACCTCGAAGGTCTCGGGCGCATCCAGCATGAAGTCGCGCAGGAAGGTGTTCAGGTCGCCGAGGTTCTTCGCCGACTGGGTCTTGTGCAGCAGGCGCAGCGCGCGTTCGCTCTGGATGCCCAGCAGCGAGCGGAAGCGCTCCTGGTAGGCGCTGAACTCGCGCGCGACGAAGGCCTGCGGCAGCTCGTGCTTGAAGCGGCGCAGGTCGAAATCGCTGCGCGGCAGGAATTCGAGCGCGGTCAGGTCGAAGGCCTCGCGCAGCACCAGGTAGACGCGCTGCACGTCGGCGGCCTGGTTCGACTTGCCGCGCACCCACAGCACCTGGGCCAGCACCACGGCCTGGCCTTCGCGGTCGAGGTAGGTCTCGGCGATCGCCGACCAGGTGGTGTCGGGGCGCAGCACCTGCGAGACCAGCTCGCGGCCCTCGCCGCTCTGCTGCGCCCAGGCGCCGCGCAGGTAGGTCATCAGGTTGCGGTCCTTGCCCTGGCGCTCGGACTCGCGCGCGGCGACGTTGAAGTCGACCCACTTCGGCGGCGTCAGCAGCGCCGCATGGGCGTCGAGCAGCGTCGACTTGCCCGAGCCCGAGGGGCCGACGAACAGGTAGCCTTCCTCGGGGATCGCGAAGTCGAACAGGCCGCTGAAGGTGCCCCAGTTGAAGGTCTGCAGGCGCTGCAGGCGGAACTGGTGGGCGGCGGGGTCGGTTTCCACCGGCGCCGCCGGGCGCGGGAACGGGCTGGGTGCCCCGTCCGGGCTGTCGTCGTCGTCGAACAGCGATCGCATCAGGCCGCCTCCTCGTCGCTGTCGTCGTCTTCAGAGACCGCCGTGGCCGCAGCGGGCCCTTCGCCCTCCGCCAGCGCGCGGTAGGTGCGGGTCAGCGCCTGGATTTCCTCGGCCGGGAACAGCAGCTTCAGCGTCGGCGAGACCTCGAAGCGCTGGTCGCCGCCGGCCAGCAGCCGCAGCAGGTTCAGCTTCTTGGCTTTCTCGATCGCACCGGCCACCTGGCGGCCGAAGCGCGCCTGGTCGGGGTTGGCGGCGCGCTCGAACACCGACAGGTGGGCCTGCATGTCCTCGGCCGAGACCACCGCGCGCTCGCCCTGGGCCTCGGCCTGGGTCAACCGCTGGCGCAGGAACAGCACCAGCGCGGTCTCCAGGAAGGTCAGGTGCGACTTGCGCAGCAGCACCGGCGCGTCGATGTCGTCGGCGACCACCTGGCGGGTGAAGGCCACCTGCTGTTCGGCATCGACGACCAGGTCGAGGAACAGCTCATGCAGCCGCGAGCGCAGCACCGCCTCGTCGCGCAGCAGCACCGGCCACAGCCGGCGCTGGCGGGTGGCATCGACGGCCGGCCCCAGCAGCAGCTGCACCAGCACGCGGCGGGTGTCCAGCGGCAGCGCGCCGGTGTCGCCGGCGAAGCTGGCCGGGCCGGAAGTGCCGGCAGGGGTCGCGGCCTCGGGCGCTTCGCCCGGCACGGCGTCAATCGGCGAGTTCGACATAGCGTTCCCTGATGAAATGGATCGCCGGCACGCGGGCCGCGCGCAGCTGTTCGTCGGCGCCGCGCCAGCGCACCTGCTCGGTGCCCGGCGTCAGCTCGCCATGGCGCGCGCCGAGCGCGACATAGCCGACCACCGTGCCCAGGCCTTGCTCGGCCGGGAAGGCGGCCAGCAGCTCGCCGACCGAGACCTGGGGCGATCGCTCCAGCGCGGCGCGGATGTGCCGCCGCAGCGTGCGGAAATCGATCTCGGACTGGCGCACCAGGTCGGCCACCGCCTCCAGGCTCAGCTCGGAGGTGGCCTCGGCGGCCATCGTCGCGTCGACGACGCGCTGCGCCGGGTCGTACGGCACCCATTGCGAGACCGAGCGCACGCGGCTGCTGGTCAGCGTGATCGCGAAGTCCAGCGGCTGGTTCGCGCGCAAGCGCTCCTTGGCCTGCAGCGCCGCCTGCGCCGCCTCCTTCAGCAGCGCATGCAGGCGCCGCTGCTCGCGGAACTCGCGGCTCTGCACGAAGGCCTTCAGGCTGCGCGCGAAATGCTGCAGCACGTCGTGCACGCCGCTGCCCTCGTCCATCAGCCGGGCGGTCAGGTCGAGCAGGAAGCGCCGCTCGCGCGGGCTGAGCCAGCGCGCGAACGGCCGCGCGACCACCGATTCGAGCGCGTCGAACAGCGCCGCCGACTGGCCGGGATCGGTCAGCAGGCGCCAGAAGGCGTCGAAGGTGCGGCCGGCGTCGCTCTCGCCGATCAGGTCGACACCGGCGAACAGCTGCTCGAGCACCTCGCCACGGCTGCCGTCGTTCTCGACCAGGCTCTGGCGCAGGCCGCGGTTCAGGCGGTCGAAGTCGTCGCGCACGCGGCGGAAGTCGCCGGTCAGCTCGTCGGCCAGGTGGATGACCTCGCGCGCCCGCTCGAGCGCGCGCTCGTCGGGCAGCGTGCGCACGACACCGCCGCGCAGCGCGGCCATCTCGCGGTCGATGCGGTCACGCTCGGCCTGCAGCGTGGCCAGGCGCCGCTCGGGGTTGGCATCGGTCTCGTCGGCCAGCCGGGCGAGCTGCGCGATCACGGTGGCCAGCCGGCTCTCGGTGGCAGCGGTCTTCGGCTGCAGCAGGCCGCCGAGGAAGCGGATCGCATCGGCGGCCTCGACGCTCAGCGCATAGGTCTCCTCGCTGGCACCCTCGGGCAGGCGGCGCACCAGCCAGCCCTGGCGCAGCCAGTCGGCCAGGTAGGTCTGCGGCGGCTGCGGCAGGTCTTCGCCGGCATCGCGCAGCGCGTCGAGTTCGCGCGCCAGGCGCTCGTGCATCACCGAGGCCGGCAGCGCCGGTTCGCCGTCGAACAGCAGCGCGCGCAGCGCCGCGACGACGGCCGGCGCCTTGGTCGCCGCGAGCAGCTGCCACAGCGGCTGCTCGCGCAGCGCATGCAGGTGGGCGGCGGTGCGGGCGGTGTTCATGGGGTGCGATTGTCCGCGCCGGCGGGCGGGCCGACCGGTGCGGTGATGCAGCGCATGGGGGCAGTCTGCCCGCGCACTGGCTCAGAGCCTGAGCCACGTCGCCGAATCCCAGCGGCGCACCCGGCGGCGTGGCCGAGAATCGACCCGATGGACCACGACTTCGTGATCGTCGGCGCCGGCATCGCCGGGGCCTCGGTGGGCGCCGAACTCGCCGCGCGCGGCCGCACACTGGTGCTGGAACGCGAATCGCAACCCGGCTACCACACCACCGGCCGCTCGGCCGCGGTGTTCGCCGAGAGCTACGGCCCGCCGGTGATCCGCGCGCTGACGCGTGCCAGCCGCGCGTTTCTCGGCGCGCCGCCGGGCTCGTTCGGCGTGCCGTCACTGATCCGTCCGCTCGGCGCGTTGTTCGTCGCCGAGCCTGGCCAGCAGGCGCTGCTCGACGCCGAGGCGGCGGTGTTCGCCCGTGAAGCGCCGGCGATCCGCCGGATCGGCGCCGCCGAGGCGCTGGCGCTGCTGCCGGTGCTGCGGCAAGAGCGGGTGGTCGGCGCGCTGTACGACCCCGACACCGCCGACCTCGACGTGCACGCGCTGCACCAGGGCCTGCTGCGCCAGCTGCGCGCGGCCGGCGGCCGGCTGCGCTGCGATGCCGAAGTCGTCGCGCTGCAGCGCCGAGCCGGCGGCTGGCAACTGACGCTGGGCCCGTCGGGCGAGACGCTGACCACCCGGGTCGTCGTCGACGCCGCCGGCGCCTGGGGCGACGTGGTGGCCGGCCTGGCCGGCCTCTTGCCGCTTGGGCTGCAGCCGAAGCGACGCTCGGCCTTCGTGTTCGCGCCGCCGCCGGGCGTGGACCATCGACGCTGGCCGTTGGCGATCGGCATGGCCGAATCCTGGTACCTGAAACCCGATGCCGGCCAGCTGCTGGCCTCGCCGGCCAACGCCGACCCGGTGCCGCCGCACGACGTGCAGCCCGAGGAGCTGGACATCGCGCTGGGCATCGATCGGCTGCAGCAGGTGACCACGCTGACGGTGCGCCGGCCGACCCGCACCTGGGCCGGGCTGCGCAGCTTCGTGCCCGACGGCGGCCCGGTGGCCGGCTTCGACGAGACCGCGCCGGGCTTCTTCTGGCTGGTCGGCCAGGGTGGCTACGGCATCCAGACGACGCCGGCGCTGGGCCGCGCCGCCGCAGCGCTGGTCTGCGGCGAGGCACTGCCCGACGATCTGCTGGCGCAGGGTGTCAGCGCCGAGGCGCTGGCGCCCGGCCGGCTGCGCGCAGCCCCGGGCGCCTGACCGGGATGCGTTACTGCGCCGATCGGGCTGTGCGGCAGTTTGCGGCTCGGAGCGGAAGTCGACCTGCTGCTTCGCAGCGGACACCCGGACGACGGGACGAGAGGACGAGGGCGCCGGGTGACCGGACGACGCAGGTAAAGGAGGAGCCGGCCGCAGGCCGGCGGGGGACACGGAGTCGGCCGGTCGCCCGGTGGCCTCGGCCTCGTCCTCACGCCAATTCAGCTTCGATGAGTGCCGTAAAAGCCGCCTGTCGCAATGTCGGCAACGAGCCGCCACCAGCCTCCCGACCCGCCGCCCCCGAAACCAGCCCGCGGGCGCCCTCGTTACCATTCCGGCTTCATGCCCAGCACCCGCGCCGCGCCCGCCGACTCCACCGACCCGCTGGACATCCTGAACCAGGTGTTCGGCTACGGCGCCTTCCGCGGACGACAGCGGGCCGTCGTCGACCATGTCTGCGCCGGCGGCGACGCGCTGGTGCTGATGCCCACCGGCGGGGGCAAGAGCCTGTGCTACCAGGTGCCGGCGATCGCCCGCCACCGCGCCGGCAAGGGCGTGACCCTGGTCGTCAGCCCGCTGATCGCGCTGATGCACGACCAGGTCGGCGCGCTCGACGAAGCCGGCGTCGCTGCCGCGTTCCTGAACAGCACCCTCGAAGGCGACGAGGCCCGCCGCATCGAGCGCGACCTGCTCGCCGGACGGCTGGTGCTGCTGTATGCCGCGCCCGAGCGCATCCTCACCGCCCGCTTCCTGGCGATGCTCGACTCGCTGCACGAGCGCGGCCTGCTGAGCCTGATCGCGATCGACGAGGCGCATTGCGTCAGCCAGTGGGGCCACGACTTCCGCGAGGAGTACCTGGGCCTGTCGCAGCTGCACGAGCGCTTTGCCGACGTGCCGCGCATCGCGCTGACCGCCACCGCCGACGCCCACACCCGCGCCGACATCGTCGAGCGGCTGGCGCTCGGGTCGGCCGAGCTGTTCGTCGCCAGCTTCGACCGGCCCAACATCCGCTACCTGATCGTCGAGAAGGACGATCCGCGCCGGCAGCTGCTGCGCTTCCTGCGCGACGAGCATGAGGGCGACGCCGGCATCGTCTATTGCCAGAGCCGTCGCAAGGTCGAGGAGACCGCCGCCTGGCTGGCCGACGAGGGCATCACCGCGCTGCCCTACCACGCCGGGCTCGACGCCGAGCTGCGCCGCCGCCACCAGGACCGCTTCCTGCGCGAGGACGGCATCGTGGTGGTCGCCACCATCGCCTTCGGCATGGGCATCGACAAGCCCGACGTGCGCTTCGTCGCCCACCTCGACCTGCCGAAGAACATCGAGGGCTATTACCAGGAGACCGGCCGCGCCGGCCGCGACGGCCTCGCCGCCGATGCCTGGATGGCCTACGGCCTGGCCGACGTCGTCAACCAGCGCCGGATGATCGACGACGGCGAGGCGAGCGAGGACTTCAAGCGCCTGCAGCGCGCCAAGCTCGACGCCTTGCTGGCACTGGCCGAGGCGCACGACTGCCGCCGGGTGCGGCTGCTGGCCTACTTCGGCGAAGCGAGCCCGCCTGCCGCAGGGCCGCCCCAAGGCGGGCGGAGCCCCCTCGGGGGGCAGGGAGCGCCCGAAGGGCCGACCGTGGGGGCTCGATATCGTTGCGGGAATTGCGACAACTGCCTGCAGCCACCGGCCGTGTGGGACGCCACCGACGCGGCGCGCAAGGCCCTGAGCTGCATCTACCGCTTCCACCAGCACAGCGGCTTCGGCTTCGGCGCCGGCCACCTGATCGACGTGCTGCGCGGCAAGATGACCGACAAGGTCGCGCAGCGCGGCCACGAGCGGCTGAGCACCTTCGGCATCGGCGCCGACATCCCGGAGCAGCAGTGGCGCAGCGTGCTGCGGCAGCTGATCGCGCTGGGCCATGTACGCAGCGTCGGCGAGTTCAACACGCTGGAGCTCGCCGACAGCGCCCGCGCGGTGCTGCGCGGCGAGGTGCAGGTGCTGCTGCGGGTGCCGGCCGAGGCGCCGCCGCGTGGCCGAAGGTCCGCAGCGCGCGGCGGCAGCCGTGCCGCTGGCGCCGCCAAGCCGCCGCCGCTGCCGCTGGACGAGGCCGGGCTGGCGCGCTTCGCGGCGCTGAAGGCCTGGCGCGCCGACGTCGCCCGCGCGCACAAGCTGCCGCCCTATGTCGTGTTCCACGATGCCACGCTGGCCGAGATGGCGCGCGCGGCACCGGGTTCGCTCGACGCGCTGGCCGGCATCAGCGGCGTCGGCACGAAGAAGCTCGAGGCGTACGGCGCCGAGCTGCTGAGCGTGCTCTCGCAGGTCTGAGCACCGCCGCGGCGGCGGGCGCCGGCCGCGACCACCGTGAGCGCGCAACCCGACGGCAGCGCATCGGCTTCGACCCGATGGGCAATGCGGCACGCCGAACGCAACGCCGGCCGGGCTGGACGACGCGGTCATCTGCGACGATGTCGGCATGGCAAGGCTGTTGATCGGATGGGAGCTCGGTGGCGGCCTGGGCCACGCCGGTCGTCTCGAGCCGCTGGCTGCCGGGCTGGTCGCCCGCGGCCACGCCGTGACGATGTGGTTGGCCGATCTGGTGCAGACGCGCCGGCTGCTGGCCGACCTGCCTGTGCCGCAATTGCAGGCGCCGATCTGGACCCACCGCACGGTGGGCGTGCCGTCACCGCAGGTGTCGCTGGCCGAGATCCTGCTGGGCTGCGGCTACCTGCAGGCCGACCACCTGGAGGCCCTGGTGCAGGCCTGGCTTTCGGCGCTGCGCGTGACCGGGGCCGAGGCGATGCTGGTGGACTACGCGCCCACCGCGCTGCTGGCGGCGCGCATCGCCGGCGTGCCGGCGGCCAGCATCGGCATGGGCTTCTGGCTGCCGCCCGCGCAGCAGCCGATTCCGGCCTTCCGCGACTGGGAACCGCTGGCCCCCGGGCGCGTCGCGCATGCCGAACGGCAGGTCCTGGCCAACGTCAACACCGTCCTGGCCCGCCACGGTGCCGCACCGCTGGCCGCGCTTTGGCAGCTGTTCCGCGGCGACCTGCCGCTGCTGTGCAGCTGGCCCGAGATCGACCACTACGCCCGCGCCCCTGACGAGCCGGTGCAGTGGCTGGGTCCGAACTTCCTGCCCGACGCAGGACAGGCTCCGCACTGGCCGGCCGGCGAGGGCCTGCGGGTGTTCGCCTACCTCAAGGCCGGCCATCCCGACCATGCCGCTGTGCTCGCGGCGCTGGCAGGGCACGGCTGCCGGGTGCTGTGCTACCTGCCGGAGGTCAACGCCGGCTTGAAGCCACCGGTCGTTTCAGACCGCATCCGCTACGCCACCGGCCCCGTGGACCTGACCCAGGCGTTCGCCGAGGCAAGGCTCGCCGTCTGCCACGCCGGCCAGGCCACCGTGGTCCAGGCGCTGCTGGCCGGCGTGCCGTTGCTGCTGCTGCCGATGCAGGCCGAACAGTTCCTGATGTCGCGGCAGGTGGAACGCACGGGCGCGGCGATCAATGCCGCGATGCGGCCGCGCCCCACCGACTTCGGCGCGCTGGTCGATGCCCTGTTGACCGATCCAGCCCCGCGCCAGGCGGCGCAGACCTTCGCACGGCGCCACGCCGGCTTCGACCACGCGACGCAGGTGTCCGATCTGCTCGACAGGATCGAGGCGATGCTGCCCGCCCGGGCCGCCTGACGCAGACGCCGGGCTGCCGGCGCAGCGCTGCCGGCCGGTTCAGGTCGGCCGTCGCCGCCGGGCGGTGGCCGTGATCAACAGCAACCCCAAAGCCATCAGGCCGTAGCTCGCGGGCTCGGGCACTGGCGACAGGACGACGCCGATGCCACCTTGCCCGGGAGGCGGCAGCAGGGCCGCGTACGGCGAGAACGACGAGGTGCCGTCGTCGAAGTTGACCGAAAACGGGTCGCCCGAGGACGCGTGTGAACTGCCGGGCATGCCCGGAACCACGTGCGCCGGGATGGTGACCGTCTGCCCGGGGACCAATTGGCCGTAGCCATACCCGCCGTACCCGTAGCCGCACTCGCGGCCGCAGAAGTCGACCCACTGGTCCGGCACGATGAAGGTCTGCTCGGGGACGAGCGTGTCCGGCCCGGTCGGCGCGTTGCCGCGCGCCCAGGTGTCCAGCGAATAGGTCAGTGCGACGGTCTGGCCGGCACCGATGACCCCCAGGTCCACCTCATAGCTGCCCCCGGCGATGCTGTAGAAGCGGCCGCTCCCGGCGTACAGGTCGGCGCCGCCGTGCGAGAACACGGTGCCGCCGGCGTCCGAACGCAGGTTGGCGTTGCTGCCCCACACCGCCCCGCCGTCGCGCCGCAGGTCGAATCTCAGCCCGGATTCGACGAACTGCGTGCCGCTCAGCGAGGTGAAGGCGTTGCTCACCTGCCCGGGCGTGATGTAGAAGCTGAAGCTGGCGTTGCGAGCGGTGGCGCTGGTGTTCTGGATCGACAGCGCGATCGTGAAGCCGCCGCTGACGTCGTAGATCCCCGAGCCGGACGAGCGGCTGCCGAAGCTGCCCGACGTGCTGCCGTAGCTGTGCAGCCCGACCTCGCCGTTGGGCTCGTAGCCGAAGTACAGCACGTCGACCGGGTCGCGGCCGCCCCCGGTGCGCGTGTAGTCGTCGGTCCAGGCAGTGACCGCGCCGCCATCGATCTGCCAACTGGCGCGGGCCTGCATCGACTCCACGGTCTGGGCGGACACGCCGACAGGCATCAGGAACGCGGCACCGACGGCCAGCATCACCGCGCGCAGCCGCGGCAGCTCGTACAACTGAAAGGCCAAGACAACTCTCCGAATCTGACAGTGTTCGCGACACTCTACGGTGAGCTGCTCCACCGGGCACTCCCGCACCTCCGGGGTTCCTGCGTCGAGAACCTGCCCGGCGCGGAACAAGTCCACGGTGCGCCGCGCCCATTGCCCGTGGACACCCAAGCCAGCGCCTGGCCGGACGCCTTGGCTATCATGATCGGTTGCCCTCGACCCGACCTGCCATGCCCCGCCCCGATGCTCCACGCGCCGCGCCCGCCGGCGCCAGCCACCTGCAGATCCGCGGCGCGCGCACCCACAACCTGAAGAACATCGACCTCGACATCCCCAAGCATGCGCTGGTGGTGATCACCGGCTTGTCGGGCTCGGGCAAGTCCAGCCTGGCCTTCGACACGCTGTACGCGGAAGGCCAGCGGCGCTACGTCGAGAGCCTGTCGGCCTACGCGCGGCAGTTCCTGCAGCTGATGGACAAGCCCGACGTCGACGTGATCGAGGGCCTGAGCCCGGCGATCAGCATCGAGCAGAAGGCCACCAGCCACAACCCGCGCTCGACGGTGGGGACCGTCACCGAGATCCACGACTACCTGCGCCTGCTGTACGCCCGCGCCGGCACGCCGTTCTGCCCCGACCACGACCTGCCGCTGGCCGCGCAGAGCGTCGGCCAGATGGTCGACACCGTGCTGGCGCTGCCCGAGGACACCCGGCTGATGGTGCTGAGCCCGGTGGTGCGCGACCGCAAGGGCGAGTTCGGCGAGCTGTTCGCCGACATGCAGGCGCGTGGCTACGTGCGCTTCCGCGTCGACGGCCAGGTCGTCGAGGCGACCGATCTGCCCCCGCTCAAGAAGAACGAGAAGCACGACATCGACGTCGTGATCGACCGGCTGCGGGCACGGCCCGACGTCAAGCAGCGGCTGGCCGAGAGCTTCGAGGCCGCGCTGCGCGCCGCCGACGGCCGGGCGATCGCGCTGGAGATGGACACCCAGCGTGAACATCTCTTTTCCAGCAAGTTCGCCTGCCCGGTGTGCAGCTATTCGCTGCCCGAGCTGGAGCCGCGGCTGTTCAGCTTCAACGCCCCGATGGGCGCCTGCCCGCACTGCGACGGCCTGGGCCAGCAGACGGTGTTCGACCCCGAGCGGGTGGTCGCCTTCCCGTCCCTGAGCCTGGCCGGCGGCGCGGTCAAGGGCTGGGACCGGCGCAATGCCTACACCCATTCGCTGCTCGAGAGCGTGGCACGGCACTACGGCTTCGACATCGAGACGCCGTTCGAGAGCCTGCCGGCGGCGGCCCGGCAGGTGCTGCTGTACGGCTCGGGCGACGAGGCGATCGAGTTCGTCTACGAGGCCGAGACGGCCCGGGGCAAGACCCGCACGGTCAGGCGTTCGCATCCCTTCGAAGGCATCCTTCCGAACTTCGAGCGGCGCTTCCGCGAGACCGACTCGGTCGCGGTGCGCGAGGACCTGGCGCGCTACCAGGCCGCCAAGCCCTGCGCCCACTGCGGCGGCACCCGGCTGCGGCGCGAGGCGCGGCATGTGTTCCTGCTCGGCGAGGACCCGGCGGTGCCGCGGCAGGCGATCTACCAGGTCGAGCACGCGACACTGGCCGAATCGCTGCAGTACTTCGAGCATCTGACGCTGCGGGGCGCGAAGGCCGAGATCGCCGACAAGGTGGTGCGCGAGATCCGCTCGCGGCTGAAGTTCCTCAACGACGTCGGCCTGAACTACCTCAGCCTGGACCGCAGCGCCGACACGCTCTCGGGCGGCGAGGCGCAGCGCATCCGCCTGGCCAGCCAGATCGGCAGCGGGCTGACCGGCGTGATGTACGTGCTCGACGAGCCCAGCATCGGCCTGCACCAGCGCGACAACGAACGGCTGATCGGCACGCTGCGCCACCTGCGCGACCTCGGCAACAGCGTGCTGGTGGTCGAGCACGACGAGGACATGATCCGCGCCGCCGATCACGTGATCGACATGGGCCCGGGCGCCGGCGCTCACGGCGGCCGCGTGATCGCCCAGGGCCAGCCCGACGACGTGGCGGCGCATCCCGACAGCCTGACCGGCCGCTACCTGGCGCACGCGCTGCAGATCGCGGTGCCGCAGCGGCGCCACGTGCCCGACCCGGCGGCGATGCTGCGCATCGTCAACGCGCGCGGCAACAACCTGAGGAACGTGGTCGCCGAGCTGCCGGTCGGCCTCTTGACCTGCGTCACCGGCGTCTCGGGCTCGGGCAAGAGCACGCTGATCAACGACACCCTCTACACCGCGGTGGCGCGCAAGCTCTACCACGCCCATGCCGAGCCGGCGCCGCACGACGAGATCGAGGGCCTGGAGGCCTTCGACAAGGTGATCAACGTCGACCAGAGCCCGATCGGCCGCACGCCGCGCTCGAACCCGGCGACCTACACCGGCCTGTTCACGCCGATCCGCGAGCTGTTCGCCGAGGTGCCGATGGCGCGCGAGCGCGGCTACGGCGCCGGCCGCTTCAGCTTCAACGTCGGCGCGGCCTCGGGCGGCGGACGCTGCGAGGCCTGCCAGGGCGACGGCGTGCTGAAGGTCGAGATGCACTTCCTGCCCGACGTCTACGTGCCCTGCGACACCTGTGCCGGCCGGCGCTACAACCGCGAGACGCTGGAGGTGCAGTACAAGGGCCGCAACATCCACGAGGTGCTGTCGATGACGGTGGAGGCCGCGCACGCCTTCTTCAGCGCGGTGCCGGCGCTGGCGCGCAAGCTGCAGACGCTGCTCGACGTCGGCCTGGGCTACATCACGCTGGGCCAGAGCGCGACCACGCTGTCCGGCGGCGAGGCGCAGCGCGTCAAGCTGGCGCTGGAGCTGTCCAAGCGCGACACCGGCCGCACCCTCTACATCCTGGACGAGCCGACCACCGGCCTGCACTTCGCCGACATCGAGCTGCTGCTGCGCGTGCTGCACCAGCTGCGCGACGCCGGCAACACCATCGTCGTGATCGAGCACAACCTCGACGTGATCAAGACCGCCGACTGGGTCATCGACATGGGCCCCGAAGGCGGCGCCGGCGGCGGCCGGGTGCTGGCGGTCGGGCCGCCCGAGGCGATCGCGGCCTGCCCGGACAGCCACACCAGGCGCTTCCTGGCACCGCTGCTGGCGGCACAGGCAGGGTCGGACGCCGGCCCATGAGCACGAAAGCCGGCTGACGCCGGCTTTCCGATCTGCTGCGCGCGGGACCTCGTGGCCCCGCGGGCCGTCACTTCAGGTGCGAATTGACCAGCTTGGTCAGCTCGAACATCGACACCTGGGCGTTCTTGACCACTTCCTTCAGCTTGGCATCGGCGTTGATCATCGTGCGCTTCAGCTTGTCCTGGAGGTTGTTCTTCTTGATGTACTCCCAGACCTTCTTGGTCACCTCGGTGCGCGGCAGCGGCTTGTCGCCGATGATGGCGGCCAGCGCGGCGCTGGGCATCAGCGGCTTCAGGAAGGCCGCGTTGGGCACGCGCTTCTTGGCCGGTGCCGCCTTCTTCGCGGCAGCCTTCTTCGCCGGGGCGGCGGCCGGCTTGACGATCTTCTTCGTTGCCGCCAGCTTCTTCGCCGGCGCCGCCTTCTTCGCAGGGGCCGCCTTCTTTGCCGCGGCCTTCTTGGCCGGGGCGCTCTTCGCAGTTGCCATGTTCGTTCTCTCCATCATGAGTGGTTGATGTGCGAGGCCTGGGTCGGGGGCTGCATGAACCCTCGTTTCTCTCTGGACCTCGGCAACGGCAATGGTACTGCCAGCCACGGGGTGCTGAGAAGCGGTTTTCCCTCGGAGAACATGCTTTGCACCCTCGTAGAAGCCGCATTTGTGGCCGCCATGCATCACCTGCGCCGGCGCGCCGCGTGTTCGAGGTCCGAAAGGCCGCGGCGGCCGGTCCGATCCACGGGGTTATGCTGTCGCGCATGAAGCTGATCGTTCGATGGTTGCTGCTTGCTGCAGCGCTGCTGCTGGTGGCCAACATCTACCCCGGCGTGACGGTGGCGAGCTACGCCTCGGCAATGTGGGCCGCGCTGGTGCTGGGCCTGCTGAACACCCTGGTGCGGCCGCTGCTGGTGCTGCTGACGCTGCCGGTCACGCTGATCACGCTGGGGCTGTTCCTGTTCGTGATCAATGCGCTGATGTTCTGGTCGGCCTCGGGGCTGCTCAGCGGCTTCAACGTCGCCGGCTTCGGCGCGGCGCTGATCGGCTCGGTGATCTACAGCCTGTGCGGCATGGTCATCGACGTGGCGATGGAGCGGCTGTTCGGCCGCCCGGAAGGTCCGTACTAGCCGCGTGGGCCGGCCGCCCGCTGCAGCGGCGCGTTAGGCCGCCTCGGGCCGGGTCGCCGCTTCAGCGCTGGCCGCCGCGGCGCTCGTCGGCCATCAGCTGCTGGCGCTGCGCCAGCAGGTCGCGCAGGCGGGCGTCGATCACCGAGGCGTCGATGAAGTCGGTGGCCGCGCCGCCCTGGCGCGCCAGGCGCTGGCCGGCCCGCAGGCGGTCGATCGCCCCGCCCAGGTTGCCGAGCGCGGCCTGCGCCTCGGCCTCGGCGCGCACCGCGCGCAGCTGCTGGCCCTGGCGGGTGGCGATCTGCGACAGTGTCTGCCAGGCCAGCGCGTCGTCGCGGTGGTTGGCGACCCAGGTCAGCAGGGACTCGGCACTGCGCCTGAGCGCCGCCTCGCTGCCCTCGGCCAGCGCCACGTCGGCCTGCAACAGCAGGCTGGAGCGCGAGCCGTCAGCGGCAGCGCCCGCCTGCAGCGCTGCAACGGCCCGGGGCGCGTCGCCGCGGGCCAGCGCCAGCTGCACCGTCAGCCGCGAGAACGCGCGGCCTGCTGCGGCATCCTGCAGCGCCGGCTGGACGAGCAGCGACCGCGCCGATTCGATCGCCCGCTCGGCCCGCCCGAAGTCGCGCAGCTGCGCCGAGGCCAGCGCGCCGGTGTAGAGCGCGGCCAGCCGGTCGGTCGCCGCCAGCTCGGCCTGGCTGCCGCGGGTGTCGAACTCCTGCAGCCTGCGCAGCGACTGCACCGACGGATCCATCAGCACGCGGGCCCGGCCCTGCATCAGGCTGTGCAGCAGCGGCGGCGGCGGCACCGTGGCCGGCGCGCCGCTGGCCTCGACGCGCTGACGGGCCTCGCCGATGCGGTCGACGGTCAGCGGGTGGCTGCGCAGGTACGGGAAGTTGCCGCTGTCGTTGAGCCGGCTCGACGCGTCGAGCTTGTCGAACATCGCCGGCATGCCCGCCGGCGCGTAGCCGGCGTCGGCCATCAGCGCCTGCCCGGTGCGGTCGGCCTCGCGCTCCATGTCGCGCGAGAAGTTCAGCTGGGCCTGCATCATCGCCGCCTGGCCGCTCATCACCGCGGCCTGCGCGCCGTCGACGCTGCCGGCCCGGCTGGCCACCAGCAGCCCCAGCAGCATCGCGGCCAGTCCCAGCGAGCTGCTGCGCGACGAGGCCGAGATGTTGCGCGCGATATGGCGCTGGGTGACGTGCGACAGCTCGTGGCCCAGCACCGAGACCAGCTCGTCGGGGGTGTTGGTGATCGCCATCAGCCCGAGGTGCAGCCCGACATAGCCGCCGGGCAGCGCGAAGGCGTTGACCGAGCGGTCGCGCACCAGGAACAGCTCGTAGGGGAACAGCCGCTCGGTGTCGGCGCCGATGTTGCCGTTGCGCCGCGCCGCCTGCACCAGCGGCTGCCAGAGGGCCTGGGCGTAGTCCAGCAGTTCGGGGTCGTCGAGGTAGGCCGGGTCGCGCCGGATCTCGCGCATGATCTGCTCGCCCAGGCGCTTCTCCTGGCTGAGGTTGAATTCGTCCGAGGCCGATTCGCCCAGCGACGGCAGGCGCACCGGGCTGGGCGGCGCGGCGGCCTGCGCCCACAGCGGCGGAGCGGCGCCGGCGGCCAGGCTGGCCGCCAGCGCGGCGCACAGCAGGCGCTGCCGCGCGGCGGGGGCAAGGCGGGGGCGGATCAAGGGAAATGGCGGCGGCGGCCCGGTGACAGTCGCCTATCATCCCACCGCCTCGTTGCTGCCGTGTATCTGCCGCCATGACCTCGCCGCTGACCCACTTCGATGCCCATGGCCAGGCCCACATGGTCGACGTGGCGGCCAAGCCCGACACCCAGCGCAGCGCACTGGCCACCGGCAGCATCCGCATGCAGCCGGCGACGCTGGCGCTGATCGCCGGCGGCAGCGCGAAGAAGGGCGACGTGATAGGCATCGCCCGCATCGCGGCGATCCAGGCCGCCAAGCGCACCGCCGAGCTGATCCCGCTGTGCCACCCGCTGCCGCTGACCCGCGTGGCGGTGGACTTCGACCTCGACGAAGCGGCGAACGCGGTGCACATCCGCGTGCAGGCCGAGACGGTGGGCAAGACCGGTGTCGAGATGGAGGCGCTGACCGCGGTGCAGGTCGGGCTGCTGACGATCTACGACATGTGCAAGGCGGCCGACCGCGGCATGGTGATGGAGAACATCCGGCTGCTCGACAAGCAGGGCGGCAAGTCGGGTCACTGGCGCGCCGGCGATCCGGCCTGAACGGGCGCTGCCGCGCGGGGCGGCAACGCAGCGAACTCGCGCCAGTCGTGCACGGCCTCGGGCGCCTGGCACTGGAAAGCGACCTGGGCGCCCTGGTCGCAGGGCGCGAAGAACTCGTCGGCCTCGGGGTTGCGGAACTCGCGCAGCCGCTGCGCCAGCCAGCGCGCGCGGTCAGTCTCGCCGGTGGCGGCCAGGTGGCCGGCCCAGGCGATCATCAGCCGGGTGTCCAGCAGCGAATGCGTCGCCCGGGTGAAGCCCAGCGCGGCGCTGTCGGGCGGCACGGTGTTGGTCGCCGCGGCGTAGTCGGCATGGTGGGCGAACAGCGGGCTGCGCTGGCCGGCGGCGATGCGCTGCGCCAGCGGGCCGCTGCCTTCGGGCGGGGCGTAGATCACGACCACCCGCTGGTAGTCCAGCACCGCCAGCACACCGCCCAGCGCGACGGCCAGGCCGGCCAGCAGGCCGGGCAGCGCGACGGGGCCGGCGCTCGGGCGCCCGGGCGCGGCATCGGTCGTCGGCGTACCGAGCGCGAAGCCCCAGGCCAGCGCCGCCGGCAGCAGGAAATACGCATACCACAGCGGGTACTCGACCAGGCTGTGCAGGCCGATCATCAGCACCAGCATCAGCGCCGCCCGCCCGGCGACGGCCGCGTCGCCCGCCGCGCGCGCCGCATGCCGCCAGGCCTGCACCAGCGCGACGGCCAGCAGCAGCAGCACCAGCCCGGCCAGCGGCAGGCCCAGTTCCACCGCCAGCTGGAGGAACAGGTTGTGGGTGTGGTCGAAGAAGGCGGTCGGCCGGCCCGGAAAGGCGGTCAGCGACCAGGCGAAGTTGAACTCGCCGAATCCGACGCCGGTCCAGGGGTTGGCGGCGACCAGCGCCAGCGCGTTGCGCGCGATGTTCAGCCGCGAGTTGGGGCTGCCACCGGCGGCGCTCAGGTCGGACAGGCCGCCTTCGGCGACGCGGGCGGCCGCGCCGATCGCGTGCTGGCTGAGCTGCCCGTACCAGGCCATCGCGGCCAGCGCCAGGCCGTAGAGCAGCGGCGTCAGCGCGAGCAGCCAGCGGGTCGAACGCGACAGGCGCCGGTCGAGCAGCCCCCACAGCAGCAGCAGCAGCAGGCCGACCGCACCGGTGCGCGAGGCCGACAGCTCGACCGCGAAGACCAGCAGCGGAACCAGCGCCCACAGCGCGGCGCGCGGCAGCCGGCGCAGCTCATGCAGCGCCACCGCGGCGACCAGCGCCCACAGCAGCAGGCTGCACAGGTGGTTGGGCTGGCGCAGGTTGCCCACCGCACGTCCGGGCAGGCCCGAGCTGGCGATCCAGTTGCCGTCGGCCCAGCCCGGCGCGAACACCTGCACCAGCGCGACCGCGCCGCTCAGCACCCCGGCCAGCAGCAGTCCCCAGGCCAGCGCGGCAAAGGCCGCCGGCCCGCTCGGCCGGCCGGCGGCATCGGCGCCGGCGACCCCCATCACGCCGGCGGCGAGCAGCAGGCCGAGCGCCTGCAGGGCCAGCGAATGGGGCAGCGAGCCCCAGCCCCAGGAGGCGGCCACGGCCGCCGCCGTCAGCGCCAGCGCGGCCAGCAGCGCAAGTGTCTCGCCCCGGATGCGCGCGGGTGCCAGCGCCGCCGCGACGCCACCCCACAGCGCGACCGCCAGGCACTGGTTCAGCAGCGTGGCCGACGGGGGCTGGTGGTGAGCCAGCAAGGTGGGCAGGATCGCGGCTAACAGCGCGGCGACGCGCAGCGCTGGCGGCAGCGGCCGGCGCGCGATCGGGTCGGCAGCGAAGGTCGGCGCGGCGGGCACCTTGGTCATCGGGATCTTCGATCAGGCGGGGCGGGCGCGCGGTCCATGGGCCGCGATGCTGCCACCGATTGCAGCGTCCGCCGCGACGAATCGCCGCGCCGCGCGGCCGCCCGGGGTCAGCGCCCGGCGGCGAACTCGCGCCAGCCGTGCACCTCGCGCGGCGGCTGGCATTGGAAGGCTTCGCTGCCCGGTTCACGGCACGACTCGAAGAAGGTCTTGGACTCCGGGTTGCGGAACTCGCGCAGCCTTTGCGCCAGCCACCGCGCACGATCGACCTGCCCGGTCTCGGCCAGATGGTTCGCCCAGGCCAGCATCAACCGGGTGTCGAGCAGCAGGTGCGGCGACCGCGCGATGCCGAGTGCCTTGATCGGTTCCGGCAGCTTGTTGGTGGCGGCCGCGTAGTCCGCATGGTGGGCGAAGAAGACACTGCGCTGCCCGCGCTCGATGCGCGTCACCACCGACCCGCGACCCTCGCCGGGCGTGAAGATCACGACGACACGCTGGTAGTCCAGCGCCGCGGACAGGCCTGCGGCCGCCAGCACGCCGCCCATCAGCCAGCCGACCGAGCTGTCGCGCAGGGCCGCGGTGCCGACGCGCTTCAGCCCGCGCGCGCCCGGCAGGCCGAGCACGAAGCCCCAGGCAAACGCGGTGGGCAGCAGGAAGTAGGCGTACCACAGCGGGTATTCGACCAGGCTGTGCAGCGCCATCATCGCCACCAGCATCCAGGCCGACCGTGCGGCCACGCCGAGGCTGCCCTGCACTTCCCGGCTGCGCCGCAAGCCCTGCAGCAGCGCCAGCAGCAGCAGGGCCAGCACGGCGCCGGCCAGTGGCAGCCCGAGTTCCACCGCCAGTTGCAGCGGCAGCGAATGCGTGTGGTCGAAGAAGGCGGTCGGCCGGCCGGGAAACGGCGTCAGCGACCAGGCCAGGTTGAACTCGCCGAAACCCACGCCGGTCCACGGCTGCTGGCCGATCAGCTCCAGCGCATTGCCCCAGATGTGCCAGCGCGAGTTCGGGCTGTCGGCGACCTGCGCCTCGGCGGCCAGGCGGGCGCCGGCCCCGATCACCTGGTCATGCAGCCGGCCCCAGACCAGCATCGCAGCATAGGCTGCGGCATAGATCGCCGGCGTGGCGGCCAGCAGCACGCGCGCCCCGCGCGACAGCCTCGAGTCCAGCAGGCCCCAGAGCAGCAGCAACACCAGGCCAGCGGCCCCGGTCCGCGAAGCGCTCAGCTCCATGCCCAGCACCAGCAGCAGCACCAGGGCGGCGGCGCGGCGCAGGCCGAGCCGGCCCATCTCCAGCAAGGCCACCACGGCGATCAGCGCCAGCACCAGCAGGCTGCACAGGTGGTTGGGCTGGCGCAGGTTGCCGATGGCTCGCCCGGCCAGCGCGGATTGCGCGATCAGGTCACCATCGGCCCAGGCGGGGGCAAAGACCTGCACCACGGCGACCAGCGCGCTCAGCACGCCGGCAACGGCCAGTGCGGTGGCGAACGCGGTGAACACGCGCTCGGCGCCTGCCGACGATGCGGCGGCGACACCGCCCCAGGCCACCACCATCGCACCGGCCAGCAGGCCCAGCGCCGACAGGCCCAGCGAGAGCGGAAGCGTTCCCAGGCCCCAGGAGGCTGCGACGCCCAGCATCGCCAGCGCCAGCGCCGCCAGCAGCGCGCGACCCTGCATCGCGGCGCCCGCCGGCCTCAGCGCGATCATGAAGACGCCCCAGCCGAACACCGCCAGGCACTGGTTCAGCGCGGTGGCCGACGGCGCCTGGTTGTAGGCCAGCAGCGGCGGCGCCGCCACGGCCAGCACCGCCGCAACACCGAGGCCCGGCGCGGGCGAGGCGCCCGCCCGGTCAAGCACCGCAGAAGCATTCATCGACGATCTCGGCCCGCAGGCATCGGTGGGCGGCGCGGCCGCGCCGTCGGTCAATCGGTGGCGAACAGGCCGAATCCGGCCACCTCGCCGGAATCGCGGTTCACCAGCACCACGCCGCCGGCGCGGCGCGCCAGCAGCGGTACGACGCCGACCTGGCTGGCCGGCAGACCGGTGGCGGCCACCGCCCGGTCGATCGCTGCGGCGCGCTGCGCATCGGCCCGTTGCAGTGTGGCCACCGGTTTGGCGGCCTGCCGCAGCTGCCGTCGGGCGGTGTCGTCCCAAGGCTGCCAGAACTTCGGGCGCACGCCGAGATCCTGGCCCCCGAGCGCGCGCTGGATCGCCTCCAGCTTGGCATCACCGTCGGCGGGCAGCGTGGTGCGCAGCAGCACGGGTCCGGTCAGCGGCAACCGGCGCAGCGCAGCAGGCGCGAGCGGCAGTTCCTGGCGGACGACGTCGACCGCCGCGACGACGCGAAAGCGGTCGATCTCCAGCGCCAGCGCCACCGGCCGCGCCGCGGCCATCGTGTTCAGCCCGTAGGCCAGAGCCGCCAGCTGGAGCGACACGACCACCGCCAGGTCCCGCTGCAAGGTCACCCGGCGCTTGCGCGCGTCGTAGATCACCAGCGTGATCAGCGGCCCCAGCACCACGTCGACGCCGGTCAGCAGGCCGAACAGGCCCAGCCCGCCGGCCAGCAGCTCGTAGGGATGCGGGTACCAGACCTCGAAGACGAGCGCTGCCGCGAGTGCAGCGACGAGGCCGCTGGCCCCCAGGTGGATCAGCGTGGCGCGCCAGCGGGCGCGCCAGAGCGGCGAAACCATCTCGACAGTGCAGGGCAAACCGCCCAGCGCGCACGCGGCGGGCTGGGCGGTGGTCGGCCGGTCCGGCGGCCCAGACCCTCATGAACCGACGGTCTGGCCGGTCAGGATCAGTTGCAGGACTTCGGGATGAACTTCGCTTCGGCGTTCGAAGCGCAGCCCCAGGTCACGGCGGCGCCGCTCAGGGTCGGCGTCAGCGTGAAGGTCTTGCCGGCCAGCGACGGATTGACCCCCGACGCCGCGGCGTGCATCGTGGCGACGATCACGCCGTTCGCGTCCGGCGAAGCGACGCCCGAGTACTTGCCCACCGCCGCCGAAGCCGCCGGATTCGAACCGGTGCAGGTGCCGGTCACCTGGCAGGCTTCGGCAACGATCGACTTGGCCCCCTCCATCAGCGTGAACGGCTCCGAGGTCTGGGCCTTCGCGACGTAGTCCTGGTAGGCCGGCAGCGCGATCGCCGCCAGGATGCCGATGATCGCGACGACGATCATCAGTTCGATCAGGGTGAAACCCTTTTGGATGCTGCGCTTCATGGATGTCTCTCCAGGAGTTGGGGGGGTGGAAGGAAGCAGTAACGGCTGCGATGAACGAAGTGCAGGTCCCGTGCCAGGCCGTCCAGTGCGGATTCGGGCCGATCGAGCGGCCTTTCGTCACGGATGGCGGCCCGTGCTGCCGCGATTTGTCAGTCGGTGCCGGCGCGAAGTGACGTTTCTTGTCACTGGCGGGGCCGCCGACGCCGATGGCGCCCGCGCCGCCGCGGCGTTTCAGCCGACCGCCATCACCTGGCCGGCCACCAGCGCCTGCGGGCTGTGCTGCCGGTCGAGCGCCGCGATCTCGCCCATCACCGCGTCGAGCTCGCCCGGCTTGATGTGGGTGATGTACACCCGCGCGCGCTGGGCCAGCTGCTGCAGCTCGCGGCCGAGCGCGGCCGGGTGCAGGTGGCGGCTGAGCCGGGCCAGCGGCTGCTCGTCGTCGCGGAACGCGGTCTCGATGACCAGGCTGTGCACCTTCAGCGTCTGCAGCCGCTGCCACAGCGCGGGGTTGGGCGCGGTGTCGCCGGTGTAGACCCAGGCGCCGTGGCCGGGGTTGTCGGGACCCAGCACCGCAAAGCCGACCGCCGGCACCGTGTGCAGCGCGGGCAGCACCTCGATGCGGTGGCAGCCCACGCTCAGCACGTCGCCGGTGGCGAACGGCTGCAGCGCCAGGATCGGCCGCTCGGCCGACGGCAGGCGGGTGAAGTCGGGCCAGATCACGCCGTTGAAGACATGCGCACGCAACGCCTGCAGCGTGTCCGGCAGCGCGTGCACGGTGATCGGCGGTCGGCCTTCACGGCGCCGCATCACGCTGTCGGCCAGCAGCGGCACGCCCAGCACATGGTCGAGGTGCGAATGGCTCAGCAGGACGTGGTCGATCCGCGCCAGCTCGTCGAGCGTGAGGTCGCCGACACCGGTGCCGGCGTCGATCAGCACATCGTGATCGAGCAGGAACGCGGTGGTGCGGCAAGCGGCCGCAATGGAGCCCGAACAGCCGAGGACACGGATCTGCATGAGACTGGGGCGAGCCCCTCGGGCCGGCCGGTGCGGTGGTGGGCGCAGGAAGGCGCCGGGGTCCCGGCGTGGCGGCTGCATCGAGGCCCGATGGTGCAGGCCGCGGCGGCCGAGCGCAAGGCAGCCCGCCGCGATTTCCGCACGGCCGCCGGGATGGCGGCGTTTCAGTCGTTACCGCCTGTGAACTCGGTCACGGACGGCCGCAGCCGGCCGCGCCGGCGGCTGGGAACCCGCTCAGTGGTGGATGAACTGCATCTGCGTGCCGGCCAGCTCGATCAGGTCGCCATTGGCCAGCGGCGCGGTCTCGGTGACCAGCGGCACGCCGTTGATGCTGGGCCGGCTGGTGCCTTCGACATGCGCCAGCACGTAGCCGGTGGGGCGGCGGGTGATCGAGGCGACCTGCACGCCGGGCTTGCCGACGGTGGTGACGACCTTGGTCAGCGTCACGGCGCGGCCTGCCGCGGCGCCGCTGAGCACCTTGATCGACGCCGACGGCCCGGCAGCCGGCGGCATGGACGGCGCCAGATCGGGCATCGGCGTGCTGCGGTGCACCGGCGCCTGCGGCACGCCGGCGCTGCCCGGGCGCATGATCATCGTCTGCTCGTAGTTGCCGGCATCCTCGGCCAGGTACTTGATCTTGTACTTGCCGATCTCGACCGTGTCGTTGTGGACCAGCATCTGCTTCTTGATCGCCTTGCCGTTGATGTAGGTGCCGTTGGTGCTGTTCAGGTCCTCGATGAAGACGTCGTTGCCCAGCATCTGCAGCACGGCATGCTCGCCGCTGACGGCGAGGTTGTCGATCACGATGTCGTTGTACGGCCGGCGACCGAGGGTGGTCTTGTCCTTGGTGATCTGCACGTCCTTGATCACCACGCCGTCGAGAGACACCACCAGCTTGCCCATGCTTGCCCTTTTGTCTGTCTGACCGTCCCCCGGTCCGGCTGCAAGCCGGGCGGTGTGGCGCATGCCGCCCGATTCAGCGTCCGAACTTCCACCAGGGCCGCGCGGCCCCGGCCTGGCCCTTCGCCACACGCACCAGGATCAAAGCAATATTATCCTTTCCACCGGCGTCGTTGGCAGCGTCGATCAGGGCGCGGCCCGCTTCCTGCAGTGAATCGTGCATCTGCAGCAGCCGGGACATCATCGAGTCGTCGAGCATGTCCGACAGGCCGTCCGAACACATCATGTAGACGTCGCCCGGCTGCACCTCGTGCAGGTGGGTCTCCAGCAGCACGGTGTCCTCCACGCCCACCGCGCGGGTGACGAGGTTCTTGTTGGCCGAGAAGGCGGCCTGTTCGGGGGTGATCAGGCCGGCGTCGATCTGCTCCTGCAGCAGCGAATGGTCGCGGGTGATCTGCGCGAGCTGGCCGCCGCGCCAGCGGTAGGCGCGGGAGTCGCCGACATGGCCCAGGCGCAGCTGGCCCTCGCGGAACACCGCCACCACCAGCGTGGTGCCCATGCCGGCGTACTGCGGGTTGGCGTTGGCGGCGTTGAAGATCGCGCGGTTGGCGTTGTCGACGCAGATGTCCATCGCCCGGCGCACCTCGAGGTCGCTGGCGCCGTGTGCGGCCTCGGCCAGCCAGCGGCCGAGTTCGCTCTTGATGAACGAGGTGGCCATGCTGCTGGCCACCTCGCCGGCGTTGTAGCCGCCCATGCCGTCGGCCAGCACGGCCAGCGCGTTGGCCTCGTCGACGGCGATCGAGTCCTCGTTGTTGCTGCGCGCGCGGCCGGTGTCGACGGCGTGAAAGTACTCGAGTGACATGCTGGTCGCGAAGGAAGCGGCTGGGGCTGCGGCGTTGGGACGGCGGGCGCGACTGCAGATTGTGCCTCGGATGACCATGGCCACCCCGGGCAGGAACGGGCCGCTACAGGCAAGGTGCCACGGTGGGCGTCAGCACGCGCGCCATCAGTGCCGACAGCGACGCGACCTGTGTCGACCAGGCAGCCAGATCGGCTGGCCTGTCGGCCGGGTTGCGGGCCAGCAACTGCTCGACCGCCGCCACCACGGTGGGCGGCAGGTCGGGCCGCAGCGCCGCCAGCGAGGCCGGCGCCTGGTTGGCGGTGGCCTGCAGCAGTTCGCCCAGCGTCGTGGCCTGGTGCGGCCGCCGGCCCGCCAGCAACTCGAACAGCATGACGCCGAGCGCGTAGGTGTCGCTGGCGGCACTGGCGGGCTCGCCGGCCAGCAGCTCGGGCGCCATGTAGGCCGGGGTGCCCATCGTCATGCCGGTGCGGGTGGCGCTGGCGTCGGTGTCGCGCGCGACACCGAAATCGGCCACCTTGACCTGGCCCGCGGCCAGGTTGACCAGCACGTTGGCGGGCTTGAGGTCGCGGTGCACGATGCCGTTGGCATGTGCATGGGCCAGCGCCGCGGCCACCCGGGCACCGATGCGCAGCACCAGGGTCTCGGGCAGCAGCAGGTGCCGCTGGGTGTAGCGGCTCAGGTCGACGCCACGCACCCGCTCCATCGCCAGCCAGGCGCCTCCGGGCTGCAGCCCGGCCTCGATCACGGCCACGATGTCGGGATGTTCGAGCCGGCGGGCCAGTTCGGCTTCGCGCTGCAGTCGTTCCAGCCACTCCCTGCGCTGGTCCTCGGCCAGGTCGACCGGCAGCCTGATCACCTTGAGCGCGACCGCGTTGCCGGTGCGCAGGTCGACCGCCTCGAAGACATCGGCCGCACTGCCCCGGCCCAGCCGCGGGCCGGGCCGGTAGCGCCCGGCCAGGAGGGACGGGCCGCCGGCATGGCTGGCGGCCGCTGCCGCGGGTGCATCGCGCTTTAGCGAGAACCATGCCATAGGAACCTCCTGATCGGCCCCTCTGAGCGGGCTCGCGAAAAGCTTATCAGGACCGCCGGTCGATCGCCATCCTTGCGCAGTGCCCAGGCCGCCCGGAAAAGCCGGGCCTCAGGCAGGCGCGGAGCCGGCCTGGCGGCGCTTCATCAGCATGCCGATCGCGAGCACCAGCAGCGCACCTGCCACGCCGGCGGCATAACGCGCCGCGGCCGCCGCCTCGCCGGGGCCGGCCTGCGGCACCAGGTTGCCGATCGCCGGGTCGCCGACGGCCATCGTGCCGGCGATCCAGCCCAGCAGCATGCCGCCCAGCGTGATGATCGACGGGAAGCGGTCCATCAGCTTGATCACGAACTGGCTGCCCCAGACGATGATCGGGATGCTGACCAGCAGCCCGAAGATCACCAGCGGCATCTTGTGGTCGCCGCCCGCGCTCTCGGCGGCACCGGCGATGGCGATCACGTTGTCCACGCTCATCACCAGGTCGGCCACGATCACCGTTCGCACCGCCGCCCACAGCTTGTCCGAGCTCTGGATGTTGCCGTGCTCGTCCTCGTCGCCCGGCGCCAGCAGCTTGACGCCGATCCACAGCAGCAGCACCGCGCCGACCAGCTTCAGGTAGGGAATCGCCAGCAGCGTGAGCGCGAAGAAGATCAGGATGACGCGCAGCAGGATCGCGCCGGCCGTGCCCCAGATGATGCCCTTGTTGCGCTGCGCCGGCGCCAGCTTGCGGCAGGCCAGCGCGATGACCACCGCGTTGTCGCCACCCAGCAGGATGTCGATCATGATGATCTGGCCGACCGCGATCCAGAACTCGGCGTGCATGAATTGGTCCATCGACAGTCCTTAGGGTGCTCTTGCCTCGCGCCGGGAGTTTAGGCGGCGCAGGCGGCTCTGGCAGTGCGGGAACTACATAGTCGGCGCGGCCGGGCCAGAACGGCGCAGGCCACCCGGGGGTGGCCTGCGAAGCGGGCGATCCGCCGCCGAGACGCGGCCTACAGCAGGCTCTTCAGCAGCCGGCCCATCTCGCTGGGATTGCGGGTGATCGTGAAGCCGCATTCCTCCATGATCGCGAGCTTGGCGTCGGCGGTGTCTGCGCCGCCGGAGATCAGCGCACCGGCGTGGCCCATGCGCTTGCCCGCCGGCGCCGTGACGCCGGCGATGAAGCCGACGATCGGCTTCTTCATGTTCGCCTTGCACCAGCGCGCGGCCTCGGCCTCGTCGGGGCCGCCGATCTCGCCGATCATGATCACCGCATCGGTGTCGGGGTCGTCGTTGAACAGGCGCATCACGTCGATGTGCTTCAGCCCGTTGATCGGGTCGCCGCCGATGCCCACCGCGCTGCTCTGGCCCAGCCCGATCTCGGTGAGCTGCGCCACCGCTTCGTAGGTCAGCGTGCCCGAGCGCGACACCACCCCGATGCGGCCCTTGCGGTGGATGTGGCCC